>JAFLDE010000073.1 GCA_017302655.1 Burkholderiales bacterium | reverse complement strand
CTGCGCTGCGGGCGCGGGAACGCGTGGTGCGCCCTCTGCAGCGGAGGCCGGCCGGCCCCGTCGGCTGGCCGCCAGCGCGTCGTAGCAGGCTAGCCGCTCTGCGGCTTCAGTGCGGTCGGCGCAGCGCAACCAGGGGGCGTCATCGGCCACCGCCGTCTGGGCCAGGGCGCCGAGCATCAAAGGAATCAGCATGCGCATCGCTTCAAGCTCCGAAGGGCCGCACGCCCAGCCACGCGCCATGCAACCAGAAGGCGAAGGCCCCATAGGCGGCGGTGCCGACGAGCAGGGTCAGCACGGTACCCATGGCCGTGGCGGGGGAGGTCGCGGGCGCGGGCGCACGGCGCCGCGCATCGCGAAACAGGAGCACGCTCCAAATCAGAAAGCCGCCGAACATCAGCAAGTCGGGCAGGCTGTGGTTGACAAGCAGGTGCGCCAAGGCCCAGAGCTTCACCGACAGGGTCATCGGGTGCTGCAAGCGGACTTTCAGATGGTTACGCGGCACATAGGCGGCCGCCATCAGCCAAAACGCCGGCAGCAAGAGCAGGGCCACCGCATGGCGCAATCCGGTGGGTACGCTGAACAGCGGCGGATAGAAGGCCCGCGCCTGCGCATAGCCCCAGAGAATGAGCAGGAAGCCGGCGATGGACACCAGGCTGTACAGCCCTTTGAAGCGCCCTTCGCCCAGGCGGCTCCGCTGCGCCTCGCGCCAGGTCGGCGCCAGCATGCGCAGGCTGTGAAGGCCCAGAAAGAGCAAGAGCCCCGCGAGCAATGCGGGCAGACCCAGGTTCATCGAATCGTCCTTTTGCTGCGACCATCGCAGCCATGGCGCGCATTCTGACCCTCCCGATCCTGGCCTCCCTCGCCCTGCTGGCCGCCTGCGCCGGCCCGACACCTCGGCCCCAAATGGACGCGAGGATCGCCGGGGTGGTGGAGGTGGACGCCTGGGGCGGCCAACCCCTGGCGGCCGTGACGCGCACGCACCGGGTGACGCGCATCACCGTGCACCACCAGGGCGAAGTCTGGCCCTCGGCTCAGCGACCGGACGACGACCCGGTGGCCTACCTGAAGCGCCTCCAGAGCTGGTCGCGCCTGTCCAAGCGCTGGATCGACATCCCCTACCACTACATCATTGCCCCCGACGGCCGGGTGTTCGCCACGCGCGACCCCGGCACCCCAGGTGACACCAACACCGAGTACGACCCCAGCGGCCACGCGCTCCTGATGCTGATGGGCAATTTCGACGTGCAGCAGCCCACGCCTGCACAGCTGGGGGCGGCGGTGGCCCTGATGACCGAGCTGGCGCGCCGGCATGGACTGAGCGAAGCCGCCATCGCCTCGCACAAGGACTACAGCGCCCAGACCTCCTGCCCCGGCCAGGCGCTGTACGCGCTGCTGCCTGAACTGCGCAGCGCCGTGGCGCGCCAGCTGCAGGGCCGCTGACCCACCGCCATGCAAACTCGCCCCGACCTCCTGCCTGACGCCCGCGCCCTGACCGGGTTGCTCGATGGGGTGGGTGCCTTCATCTTCACCAAGGATCGCGAGGCACGCTTTCAGTACGCCAATGCCCCGCTGCTGCATTTCCTGGGGCTCGGGTGGGAACAGGTGCAGGGACGCCATTCCAGCGAGTTGCTGGACATGAAGCGCTCCTTGCAGATCGCTGCACACGACCTGCGCGTGTTGGAACTCGGGGAGAGCGTTCAGGCGGAGGAGAGCGTGGGTCGGATCGGCGACGACCGTCCCTTCGTGTTCTGGACCATCAAGCACCCCTTGCGCGACGGTGACGGGCACATCTGCGGCCTGATCGGCGTCTCCATCGACATCACCGAGCGCAAGGCGCTGGAGTCTCAGCTGATCGAACAGCGCGCGCTGCTGGGCGCCGTGCTCGGCCACCTGGACGCCTTCATCTACATGAAAGACGCCGAGCGCCGCTACCGCTTCATCAACGACAAGGTGGCGCGCGACCTGGGTCTGCGCCCGGAAGACGTGATCGGCAAGATCGATCACGAAGTGTTGCCGGCTGACCTCGCCGAACGCTTCTGGGCGCTCGACCGCGAGGTGTTCAACACCGGTCAACCCCGTAGCGCGGAGGAGACGCACGTCGGGCCGGACGGACGGGTTCGGCACCACTGGTCGGTCAAGGTGCCGGTTCGCTACGAGGGCAAGGCGGCGCTCATCGGTATGTCCACCGACATCACCGAGTTGGTCGAGCTGCGCGAACAACTGCGCCAGCAGGCCATCACCGATGGGCTCACCGGGCTCTTCAACCGACGCCACTTTGTGGAAGAAGTGCAGCGGGAGCTCGCCCGCGGGCGGCGCCACGGGCACGCCACCGGCTTGCTGCTGATCGACATCGACCACTTCAAGCGCATCAATGACCGCTTCGGGCATCCGCAGGGTGACGCCGTGTTGCGGCGAATTGCGGACTGCCTGCGCGGTGCGATCCGGACCGAGGACATGGCGGCCCGCATCGGCGGCGAGGAGTTCGCGCTCTTGCTGCCGCGCACCGACTTGGAAGCCGCACGTGCCTTGGCAGAGCGCTTGCGCGGAAGCGTGGCCGGCCTCGATACCCTGGTGCCTGGAGGCGAGCCGGTGACGGTCAGCATCGGAGTGGCCACGTCCGAGGGCGAGGAACGCGGCTGGGATCCGCTCTACGCCCTGGCCGACGCCCGGTTGTACGCGGCCAAGCAGGCCGGGCGCAACCGGGTCGTGGGCTGAGAGGCGCCGTTACTTCGGCAGCACCACGCTGTCGATGACGTGAATGACGCCATTGCTGGCGGCCACATCGGTGGCGGTGACCTTGGCCCCATCCACCGTTACGCCGCCGGCGGTGGCGATGGTCAGCTCGCCGCCCTGCACGGTCTTGACTTTGCCCGCCTTGACGTCCTTGGCCATCACCTTGCCCGGCACCACGTGGTAGGTGAGCACGGCGGTGAGCTTGGCCTTGTCGGCCAGCAGCGCATCCAGTTGCGCCTTGGGGATCTTGGCGAAGGCGGCGTCGGTGGGGGCGAACACGGTGAATGGGCCCTTGCCCTTCAGGGTGTCCACGAGGCCGGCGGCCTGCAGTGCCGTGGCCAGGGTCTTGAACTGGCCGGCGGCCACGGCGGTTTCAACGATGTCCTTGGCCTGGGCGGCCAGGGCGGACAGCGACAGCACGGAGGCAATGAACAGCTTTTTCATGGGGATGCTCCAAGGGTTTAGGGAAGGATGACGCGGTCGAGGGTGTGCACCACGCCGTTGATGGCGAGCGCGTCGGTGGCGGTGATGCCAGCGGTTCGCGCGCGCGCATCCGTGATGCGCAGGTCGGCACCGACCGTGAAGGTGCCGCCCTGCAGGGAAGTGATGGGCTGCCCGATGGGCACGCCGGCTCGGACCACGCGGCCCGGCACCACGTGATAGGTCAGCACCGTGGTGAGAAGCGGCACGTTGGCCAGCAACTCGGCCTTGCTCAGCCCCAGCTCGCCCAGCAAGGCGGCAAAGGCGTCGTTGGTCGGCGCGAAGACCGTCAGCGGCGTGGTGCCAGACAGGGCGCCCACCAACCCAGCGGCCTGCACGGCTTCCACCAGGATGCTGAACTGGGGCTGTGACACCGCCAGCTCCACCAGGTTCGGGATCTTGGGCAGGATGACCTTGTCGATGACGTGGATCACGCCATTGCTGGCCAGCACATCGGTCGCCGTGATGCGTGCCGAACGGCCGTTGCGGTCGGTGATGGCCAATTGCGCATCGATGCTGAAGTTCTCGCCCTGCACGGTGGCGATGGGGCTGCCCACTGGCACTTCGGCCTTCAACACCCGGGCGGGCAGCACGTGGTAGGTGAGCACGCGGGTCAGCAAGGCCTTATTGGCCAGCAGCTGCGCCTTGGAGAGGCCGAGTTCGGTCAGCAGCGCAGCGAATGCGGCGTCGGTCGGAGCGAAGACGGTGAAAGGTCCGGTACTGGACAAAGTGCCGGCCAGGTCGGCCGCCACCACGGCCTCGACCAGGATGCTGAAGGCCGGGTTGGCCTGCGCCGTCTGCACCAGGTTGCGGTTGGCAGGCAGCAGCACCTTGTCGATCTTGTGGATCAGGCCGTTCGGCGCAGCAATGTCGATGGCGGTGATGTTCGCCGTCCGGTTGCGACCATCGGTCACCACCAAATCGCTGCCAGCCGCATCCACCTTGAAGATGCCGCCGCTCAAGGGCGAGATGGGCCGCCCCACCGGCACGCTGGCGCGCGCCACACGGCTGCCCAGCACGTGGTACTGAAGCACGCTGGTCAGGAGCGCCCGATCCGCAAGCAACTGGCCCTGGGTCAGATTGAGTTCGCTCAGCAAGGCGGCGAACGCGGCATCGGTCGGCGCGAACACCGTGAAGGGGCCGGCGCCGATGAGCGCCGGCAGCAGCCCGGCGGCGTCAATGGCCTGCGCCAGGATGCTGGTGCTCGGGTCCTTGCGCAGGACTTCGACGACGTTCTGCGGATCATCCCGGGATCCCCCGCCGCAGGCGCTGAGGAACGCGGCGGCACCGGCAGCCACCAAGGCGGCGCGGCGAGGAAGGCGGGAGACCGAAGAGGGCTGGACGGTTGGTGACATGGCGAGCTCCTTGCCAAGGATTGAGAGAGGCGACACCTCTCAGGGCGAATGAATAACTAACGGGTACACAGCGTATACCGCTTAGTTCACATTGCAAACCGTGTGGTCTTTTCACGGAACGAGAAGGACATCTGTTGATCGTTGCAGTCACCAATTCCTACAATCCGACGCCATGAATGCCCGCCCCTCCTTCCGCGCCCAAGTCCTGCAAGCCCGCGAAGACGCCATCGTGGACACCGTCAATCGCTTGCTGGCCGACAAGGGCTTCGAGGCCATGACCGTCGATCTGGTGGCCGCCGAGGTGGGCATCGCCAAGGCCAGCCTGTACAAGCACTTCAGCTCCAAGGAGCAGTTGGCTGCCGCGGCCATGGTTCGGGTGCTGGATCGCGCCATGGCCTTCATGGCCAGCCCTGCCTGCGCGACCGAGCCGTCTCCCATCGAGCGCTTGAAAGCGGTGGCGCGCTGGACCATGGAGGTGCAATTGGCCGGCCAGATGCCCTCCCTGCCCGCCCAGAACTCGACCCTGCGCACGGCACTGGTGGCCGACAAGGTCTACATGGAGCGGCTGATGCAGCTGTCCGAGCAGCTCGGGGAATGGATCGAAGCGGCACAGGCGCAAGGTCAGCTCCACCCGGCGCTGCCGGCCGAGGTGGTGCTCTACACGCTGTTCGCCCGTGCCTGCGACCCGGTGCTGGGCGTGCTCAAGGCCGGAGGAAGCTACAGCGACGAGCAGATCGTGGGCTGGTGCCTGGCGTCCTGCTTCGAAGGTCTGGCAGCGCACGTCCCGGCTGCCCGCGCGAAGCCTGCGGTGCCGAGAGGACGCTGATCAACGTCCATGCGGCGCCGCCAAGCGTTGGGCTGGACGGTTTGCCTGGCCCTGCCGGCCCAGGCAACGGATCTGCTGCAGGATGGGCGCGTGGTGCTGGTTCGCCACGCCCACGCACCCGGCGGCGGCGACCCTCCGGGCTTCCAACTCGGCGACTGCGGCACCCAGCGAAATCTGGACGACACCGGCCGTGCCCAGGCCCACCGGCTTGGCGAGCAACTGCGCGCCAGCGGCCTGCGTATCGGCGCGGTATGGACCTCCCAGTGGTGCCGCACGCGCGAAACGGCGGAGCTTGCCTTCCCTGGTCTCGCGAAAGAGCAGCCCGCCTTCAACTCCTTCTTCGGTGCCCCCGAGCGTGAGGCAGCCCAAACACGCCAGGCCAGCGCGCTGCTGCGCGCGTGGCGAGGGCCGGGGTTGCTGGTGGTCGTGACCCACCAGGTGAACATCAGCGCGCTGACGGGCGTGGTGCCGGCGTCGGGCGAAGGGGTGGTGCAGAGCGTCGTAGGCGAGCGGCTGCGGGTCGAGGGCCGTCTGCCGCCCTGAGCGCAGGGTGCCCGCGTCAGGCCACCCGATCCACCCGCATGGCCAGCAGCACCGAGGTGGTGGTGCGCAACACGCCGTCGATCTCGCCGATCTCGTCCAGCAGCGCATCCAGCCGCTGCGTGTTCGGGGCGCGCAGGATGGCGATGTAGTCGAACTCGCCACTCACCGCAGCGAGCTGGCGCAGCTCGGGAATGCCGCTGAGTCGGTCGATGACCTTGCGCGCGCTCTTCGGGCTGACCGCCAGGTTGACGAAGGCCTGCACGCCCTCGGCCTGCTCGCTGGCCAAGCGCACCGTGTAGCCGGTGATGACGCCGCCCGCCTCCAGGCGAGCCAGGCGCGCCACCACGGTGGTGCGCGCCACATGCAGCCTGCGCGCCAGCTCGGCCGTGGACTCGCGCGCATGCGCCTGCAAGCGCGCCAAAAGCGCGCGGTCGAGGTCGTCAAGGGAAAGACTCATGGCAGCAGGTCAGGGTGGCGTCGTTTCGTCGAATGCCCGGTCATTGTGTTCGCCGCGCAAACCGTTCTCGGGGATGCGCGGCATGGCGGGTTTACCCACCCCTCGTTCGAGGGCATGTCCCCTGATCCGTCCCGCACCCTTTCGCCGCTCATCGGCATGTCCTTCCAACCGATGGTGTCCCCATGCCAAGCCTCCGCACCCTTCAAGCCCTCATCGCGCTGAGCTGCCCGCTCTTCGTCGCGCTGTCCGCCCAGGCCCAAGGCCAGTCCGCCGCCTGGCAGGTGGCCGACAACTTCGCCCAGCCCAATCACTACGCCCGAACCCTTTCGGGCAGCGACTTCAGCAGCAGCGTGTGGCTCACCAACGCCGCCAATGGCGGTCAGATGGTGTGGAACGGCCTGGGCAACAACGCCTGCTTGGGCAACTGTTCGAGCCCCTTCATCAGTGGCAGCACCCTGAGCTGGGCCAGCCAGCACCCTGCCGGCACGCGATCCGCCGGCGGCAGTTTCAGTGCAGCGCCCGTGACGGCACTGGACGCTGCGGGCCAGGTGGTGGTCACCAGCCAGTTGCATCTTTGGGCCGAACTGGACGCCGTGCACAGCAGTTTGTTCGGCGACATGGCGGGCGCTGCCTTTGCCGCCGACACGCAGTTCGACGCCGGCGGCGCCGGCCCGGTGCCGCTGTACTGGACGTTGGAGTGGCGCTTCGAGGTGTCCGATGGCTTCTCCATCGATGGCGAGGCGCCCTGGGTGTCGGTGGGGGTACGCCTGCCCGGCGCCTTCGGTCCCGGCGATTGGTTCGGTCCGCAACCCAACGGCAGCGGCAGCCTCAGCGGCGTGCTGGACGCGGACGACTATTGGCTCAACAACGAGACCCTGGTGACCGGACTGCTGGGCTCGGTGGCCCTGCGCGAAACCCAATTCGCACATGGCAGCGGCCGGGCCGACCTGTGGCTGAGCGTCAGCTTCTCACGAGCCCCCATCGCCGCGGTGCCCGAGCCTGGCACCTACGCCCTTTGGGCGCTGGGGCTGAGCGCCTTCGGACTGTCCATGCGCCGTCGCCTCGTCTAGCGAGGAAGCCGGCGCGTCAGACATTCCGGCGGCAGATATCGACGATACGGCGATTCGCTCAGTCGATTCGCCGCATTCGACGTTTCTTTCGTCACCCAGGCTGCCTAGAGTTCGCGGCATTTCTTTTCCGCTGACGGACTCTCCATGAAGATCGCACTGCTTGGCGCCGGACACATCGGCCAGACCATCGCCCGCCTGCTGCACAACACCGGTGACTACCAGGTCACGGTGATGGATAAGAGCGCGGCCTACCTGAAGGTGCTCGCCGCCGAGGGCATCGCCACCGCCCAGGTGGACAGCGAGAGCAAGGACGCGCTGGTCGCTGCGCTGCGCGGCAAGGACACCGTGGTCAACGCGCTGCCCTACCACCTCGCCATCACCGCCGCCGAAGCAGCGCTGACCTGCGGCTGCCACTACTTCGACCTGACCGAGGACGTCGCCGCCACCAAGGCCATCAAGGTCATGGCCAAGGGCGCGAAGACCGCCTTCATGCCGCAATGCGGCCTGGCCCCGGGCTTCATCGGCATCGTGGCCCACCACCTGGCCAAGCAGTTCGACGAGGTGCGCGATGTGCAGATGCGCGTCGGCGCCCTGCCCGCCTTCCCCACCAACAAGCTCAAGTACAACCTGACCTGGTCGGTGGACGGCCTGATCAACGAGTACTGCCACCCCTGCGAAGCCATCCACGGCGGCGACTTCATCTCCGCCCTGCCTCTGGAGGGCCTGGAGCACTTCAGCCTGGACGGCACCGAGTACGAAGCATTCAACACCTCAGGCGGCCTGGGCACCCTGTGCGAGACCTGGGCGGGCAAGGTGCGCAACCTCGACTACAAGACCGTTCGCTACCCCGGCCACCGCGACCTGATGAAGTTCCTGTTGGAAGACCTGAACCTGGCCGCCGACCAGGAAAAGCTCAAGGACATCATGCGCAAGAGCATGCCGGCCACCATGCAGGACGTGGTGCTGGTCTTCGTGACCGTGTCGGGCATGAAGAACGGCCAGCTGCTGCAGGAAGTCTTCGCCCGCAAGATCTTTGCCGAGCGTGACCCGGCGAACCCGCTGAGCGCGATCCAGATCACCACCGCCGCCGGCATCTGCACGGCCGTGGATCTGTTCCGCGCCGGCAAGCTGCCGACCTCGGGCTTCATTCGCCAGGAAGATGTGGCGCTGCCGGACTTCCTGGCCAACCGCTTTGGCAAGGCGTACGAGCAGCTGCGTCAGGTTGAGTCGATCGCCTGAGGTGAGAGCCCGAATCTGGGGGTTTCACCCCCAGACCCCGACCCACTCTTTTCTTTGCTGCGCCAAAGAAAAGGTGGGTCAAAAGAAAGGCGCTTTGAATGCGGCCCTCGGCCTCGGGCCGTCGGGCCAGGCGGTGCATCGCTCAGACTGCCCTCAGCCCAACGAGTACGCCACCGACCGGGGCGCTAACCGCCGGGCCGGAATACGGCCCGGACTCAACAGGGTGGCAGGCCACGGCCCAGCGGTGATGGACGGAGCGGAGGGACTGTGCATCGCTGGTTGGGCTCGAGGTACCGAGGACTCTGCGCCCCCAGTGGCGCCTGCAGTCCTCGTTGCCTTTGATGACCTGGCTCGGCCCGTACCCGGGCCGACGGGCGGGCCAGCCGTGGCAGGGGCACTCAAGCGGCCGCCGCAGTCCCAAAGCGCAAGGCCTGGAATTCCCAAGCGCCTTTCTTTTCCCCCCTTTTCTTTGGCGCAGCAAAGAAAAGGGGGTCGGGTGCAGGGTTGAAGACCCTGCGGGCTCCCACCCCCAACACAATCCTCAGCAATCAAGCCAAGCTAAGCCAACCCAGCCAAGCCACCATGAGCCCAATCTCCACCCAAGCCCAAGAACTTCTCGCCCGCATGGGCGTGGCCCAGGCCCTCTACACGAAGGGCTCGCTGACCGCCCGCTCGCCCGTGGATGGCAGCATCACCGGCCACGTCGCCGAAGCCACGGCCGACGACATGCAGGCCGCCATCGGCAAGGCGCATGCCGCCTTCCTCGAATGGCGCGTGATCCCCGCGCCCAAGCGCGGTGAGTTGGTGCGCCGCTTCGGCGAGGTGCTGCGCGCGCACAAGACCGATTTGGCCGCGCTGGTCAGCCTGGAGGCCGGCAAGATCGCCTCCGAGGGCGCCGGCGAAGTGCAGGAAATGATCGACATCTGCGACTTCGCCGTCGGCCTGTCGCGTCAGCTGCACGGCCTGACCATCGCCTCGGAGCGCCCCGGCCACCGCATGATGGAGCAATGGCTGCCGCTGGGTGTGGTCGGCATCATCTCGGCTTTCAACTTCCCGGTGGCCGTCTGGGCCTGGAACAGCGCGCTGGCCCTGGTGGCCGGTGACACCTGTATCTGGAAGCCCAGCGAGAAGACCCCGCTGACCGCCTTGGCCACCCAGGCCCTGTTCGAGCAGGCGGTCGCCGCCTACGTGGCGGACGGCCATGCAGCGCCGGCGCACCTGAGCCAGGTGCTCAACGGCGGCGCCGCCGTGGGCGACGCCCTGGTCACGGACCCGCGCGTGCCACTCATCAGTGCCACCGGCTCCACCCGCATGGGTCGCCTCGTTGGCCCGAAGGTGGCGGCGCGCTTCGGCCGCTGCTTGTTGGAGCTGGGCGGCAACAACGCCCTCATCGTCTCCGACAAGGCCGACCTGGAGCTGGCCGTGCGCGCCATCGCCTTCGGCGCCTGGGGCACGGCCGGCCAGCGCTGCACCACCACGCGCCGGGTGATCGCGCACAAGAGCGTGCACGACGCGCTCGTCGAGCGCCTGGAGAAGGTGCGCGTGCAACTCAGAATCGGCAACCCGCTGAGCGAGGGCACCCTGGTCGGTCCGCTGGTCGACCAGCTCGCCTTCGACGCCATGCAGAGCGCCCTGACCCAGGCCAAGGCCCAAGGCGGCTTGGTTCGCGGCGGTGAGCGCGCACTGGCCGCCGAGCACCCCGAGGCCTTCTACGCCGCACCGGCCCTGGTGACCATGCCGGCGCAGACCGAGGTCGTCTGCCACGAGACCTTCGCGCCCATCCTCTACGTGCTGAAGTACGAGAAGCTCGAAGAGGCCATCGCGCTGCAGAACGCCGTGCCGCAAGGCCTGTCCTCGGCCATCTTCACCACCGACATCCGCGAGGCCGAGGCCTTCATGTCGGCTTCGGGCAGCGACTGCGGCATCGCCAACGTGAATATCGGCACCAGCGGGGCGGAGATCGGCGGCGCCTTCGGCGGCGAGAAGGAAACCGGCGGCGGCCGTGAGTCGGGCTCCGACGCCTGGCGTCAGTACATGCGCCGGGTCACCAACACGGTGAACTACAGCAACAGCCTGCCGCTGGCGCAAGGGGTGAAGTTCGATGTCTGAGCACCGCGCGAACGGCGTCTTCCGCCTCGTCAAGGGCCTGCTGGGCACCAGCGCCGCCGGGGCGCTCTTTACCCAGCTGGAGATCGACCCCCGCCTGATCCGCCCGCTCACCGACACGGTGAGCCGCGCCGAGATGGCGCAGGCGCTGAACATGGCGCTGTTCTACGACCTGCACGAGCGCGTGCCGGAAGGCCACGACTACGTGCAGGACGTGATGGCCGCCGGGCAGAAGATCACCTTCGACCACGGCGCCCTGCGCACGGTGGCCTGGCCCAGCGGCGCGCTGCCGCCGGGCGAGGCGGCCATCTCGCGCGTGCTGCGCCCGCTGGGCTTCGTGGTGGCCGACACCTACCCGCTGCCGCGCCTGAAGATGACCGGCCGCGCCTGGGCGCATGCCGACTTCCCCGAAACCATCGCGCAGTTCTTCGTGAGCGAGCTGCATCCTGAAGCGTTCAGCGCCGGCTTCCAGGCCGCGGTGACGCGGGTGCTGGCTGACTCGGTCGACCCGCTGGGCCCGCAGGACATCGGCCGCCTGGAGCGCCTGGGCCGCGACGGCACCCTGCCCTGGACGGATGCGCTGGCGCTGCTGCCCAAGCTGGTGGCCTGCTTCGGCCGCCAGCATGGCGGCTTCGCGATGGCCGACTACGAGACCTTGCTCGCCGAGAGCGCCGAGATGGCCTGGATCGCCACCGAGGGCAATGCCTTCAACCACGCCACCGATCGCGTCGAGGACCTGCAGCAGCTGAGCGACGCCCAGAAGCGCAAGGGCCGCTCGATCAAGGACGCCATCGAAGTCAGCCGCAGCGGCCGCGTGCTGCAGACCGCCTTCAAGGCGGCGCAGGTGGAACGCGAGTTCCTGAGCAGCGAAGGCGACTGGGTGAGCCGCCATGTGCCGGGCAGCTTCTACGAGTTCATCCAGCGCGAGCGCCTGCAATGCGGCCGCCTGGACCTGGCCTTTGACGCGGGCAATGCCACCGCCATCTTCAAGATGACGACGCACGAGGCGCTCGAAATCCTGTCGTGACGCTCGAAGCCTTCCTGCTTGAGGCTGGTCCGCTCGCCAGCACCGAGGTCGAAGCGCGCTACCTGTCCGGCAGCCGCTACGGCGCGGGCCAAGCGCCGGCGCTGTGCCGCCCCGCCAACGCGGACGAGGTGGCGCAGCTGCTGCGCCTGGCTCGCCAGCACGGCGTGCGCCTGCTGCCGCAGGGCGCGCACACCGGCCTGGTGAAGGCCGCCACGCCGCAGGGCGAGGTGCTGCTGGCCACCGAGCGACTGAAGAGCGTGTTCGAGCTCGACCCGCTCGACCGCCTGCTCCGCGTGTCGACCGGCTTCAAGCTCAGCGAGATCAACGAACGGCTCGCGCCGCACGGGCTGCAATTCCCCATCGACCTGAGCGCCGACCCAAGCATCGGCGGCATGCTGGCGCACAACACTGGCGGAACGCGCATGTGCCGCTATGGCGATGTGCGAGCCAACACGCTGGCGCTGGAGGTGGTGCTGGCCAGCGGCGAGCGGCTGCGCCTGGGCCGGGGTCTGGCCAAGGACAACTCGCAGCTGGCGCTGCAGCAGCTCTTCATCGGCAGCAGTGGCGCGCTGGGTGTCATCACCGAAGCGACCTTGAGGCTGCACCCGCTGCCGCGCGCCAGCGCCAGCGCGCTGCTCGCGCCCGCTTCGCTGGACGCCGTCTGGCCACTCTACGTACGGCTCACGCAGGCCTTCGGCGGGCTGGTCTCGGCCTTTGAGGGCATCAGCCGTCACGCGCTGGAGGCCGCCATCCATGTTCGCGGTGGCGCGTCACCGTTTGCCGAAGCGTTGCCGCCCTACGCCCTGCTGGTGGAGCTGAGTGCCGACTTCGACGGCCTGGACGTGCGCGCCCTCCTGCACGGCGCCTTGGAAGCCGCCTTCGAGAGTGGCGAGCTGGTGGACGCGGCGCTGGACCGCGACGAGGCGCTCTGGGGCCTGCGCCACGCGGTGAGCGAGGGCCTGCGCGAGCAAGGCGCGGTGATCGGCTTCGACATCAGCCTGCCGCGCCGCGCGCTCTGGGCTTTTCGTGAAGAGGCCACCGCCTGGCTGGCGGCCGAGTTCCCACAAGCTAAGGTGTGCGACTTCGGCCACCTGGGCGACGGCGGTCAGCACTTCAATCTGGTCTGGCCCCGGCAGGCACCCGCCTTGCCCGATGGCGAACTGGCCCGGCTGCGTGAAGGCATCTATGCCCGCGTGGCCGCGCAGGGCGGCAGCTTCAGCGCCGAGCATGGCCTGGGCCCCTTGCTGCAAGCGACCTACGACGCGCTGACCCCTGCCGCGCAGCGGGATCTGGCGGCACGCGTGGCGGCCACGCTGACCGACGACGGCGCCGCGCTCGGCGCCTTTCGGTTTGGCCCTTCCTCGCAAGATTGAGCGGCCGGCGCTACCCTAGCGCCCGTGACCGCCGCCGATCACCAGGGAGACACCGCCTACCGCCTGCGCCGCACCGCGGACGAGTTGTACCGGCGCGCGCTTGATGGGCCAGGGTTCTACGCCGTGGGCTGCTTCCTGGTGGCGAGCTTGGGCACCAAGCCTTGGACCGAGTACCCCTGGCACGGCCTGGCAGCGCTGATCTTCCTGGTCGCATGGTGGCTGCGCCGGCAGCACCGGGTGGCCGTCCAGGACGAGGCCTTGCCCGCATGGCTCCAGCGGCACTTCCTCCACATCCAGGTCTGCGGCCTGCTCTGGTCCCTGCTGCTTTGGCAAACCGGCCGGCAGGATGGCGTCGGCTCCACCTCGTTGCTGGTGGCCTTGCTGAGCACGGCGGTGGCCGGCTTGGTCACCGCCTCCCTGGTGGGCCTGAACCGCGCGCAGGGCCATGCCGCGCTGGCCGCTCTGCTGCTGCCCGCCATGGTGCTCATGGCGTTCGACGTGACGCTGCAAGCCTTGTCGGTCACGCTGCTGGTCTTCGGGCTCTACCTTTGGAGCGCTGGCCGCCGCTGGTATCAGAGCTTTGCGCATCAGCTGGATCTGGAGGTGCAGCTGCGCGCCAGCCGGGCCGAGATCGAGCGACTCACCCTGCAAGACCCCTTGACCGGTCTGGCGAACCGTCGGGCGCTCGACCTGCAGTTGCCACAGACCTGGGACCAGGCCCACCGCCGCCGCGAATCGTTGAGCCTGCTGGCGCTGGACATCGACCACTTCAAGCGCGTCAACGACCAGTTCGGCCATGCCGTCGGCGACGCCTGTCTGCGCCACTTCGCAGCGCTGCTGCGCGAGCACTTCCGCCGAGCCGACGACCTGCCGCTGCGCATCGGTGGCGAGGAATTCGTGGTGCTGCTGCAGGACACCCCGATCGACGTCGCCGCCGAACTCGCCGAGCGCTTCCGCGACCGGGTGCAGGCCAGCCCCTGCATGCACGGGGGGCAGTCCCTCGCCTGCACGGTGAGCATCGGCGTGGCCTGCGCGCGCTGGGACGGGCAGGACGACGCCGACCACCTGCTGCGCCGCGCCGATGCCGCCTGCTACCTGGCCAAGCACGCGGGCCGCAACCGCGTGCAGACCTCCCACTGACTCGGCCGACCCCCTTCAGGCCGGCTCGGCCCAGGGCAGCATCATGGTGAGGGTGGTGAGCTTCTCGAACTCCGGCGCCAGGCGTTCCACGATGGCCTCGGGGTCGGGGCAGAGCTTGGCATCGGTGATGAGGCCGAACTGCACCCGGCCCGCGTAGGTCAGGATGCTCACGCCCATGCCGATGTCGCCGCTTTGCGGCACCCAGAACATCACCTGCTCTACCGTGCTGGCGCAGAACTTCAGCGGCTTGGCCGGGCCGGGGACGTTGGTCATCACCGCGGTGGCCTTCTTCGCGAACAGGTTCAGCATCGCGTTCTGCACCGACTTGATGAAGAGACCCGCCACCGACAGCAGGCCGAAGGCCATGATGGGCTGCAGGCTGCCCTTGAGCTCCTGCATGCGCGCGCGCACCGCGTAGACGCGCTCCACCGGGTTGTCGATGCCAATGGGCAGCAGCAGCGGCACCAGGCCGAAGCGGTTGCCCAGCTGGTAGGCCTTCTCCATGGGGCGCAGGTTCACCGGCACCATGGCGCGGATTTCCTTGCCGCCCACGCGCTCGCCGTGGGCGCGCAGGTAGGCGCCGATGGCGCCGGCCACGCTGGCCAGCAGCACGTCGTTCACCGAGCAGCCCAGCGCCTTGCCCACCGCCTTCACCTCGTCGAGCGGCAACTCGTCGTTCCAAGCCACGCGCTTCCTCACGCCGGGCTTGCCCTTGAGCCGGGTGTGCGAGTCATCGGGCATCAGCGCCAGCGCGCTCACGTCGCTCATGGCCTGGTAGCCCAGCCGCGCGGCCTGCAGCGGCCCGTCCATCGGGTGTTCGGCACGGCCCATCAGGTCCAGCCCGGTGCTCACGCCCTTGCTGGTCAGCTGCACGGCCTTCACCGTCATGTCGGTGATGGGCTTGAGCAGCATCTCGATGATCCAGTCGTGCTCGCCCTCGTGTTCGTGCTCCGGCTCCTTGCCGGCCTTGCGCTTGGGCGGCGGCGTGCCGCCGTCGGTGATGGACAGCATGACCGAGATCAGTGCGATGCCGTCGGCGATGCAGTGGTGGAGCCGGCTGATGAGCACGCTGCGGCCCTCGAAGTCCTCGATCAGCTCCATGTGCCAGAGCGGGTGCGCCGGGTCCAGCGGCTCGGAGGTGAGCGCTGCCACATGCTCGCGCAGCGCCTCCCAGTTGCTCTGGTGCTCACGCGGGCTCAGGGTGGCCGTTTCGACGTGATTGGCGATGTCGAACTGCTCGTCCTCGATCCATAGCGCGCCCATCACGTCCTCCTCGACGCGCTGGCGGAAGCGCCGGTAAGGCAGCAGATTGCTCACGCAGCGCTCGCGCACCTGCTCCACCGTCAGGCGCGGGCTCAGCACCCAGATGCCGACGATCATCATCAGGTTCTCGGGCGTGTCCATGCGCAGCCAGGCGGTGTCCACCTTGCTCATGCGCTCAACGGGCAGATTCATTGCGGCTTCTCTCCAGGGCTGCCGCCGATTCTGTCGCTAACATGGCCCGCACCCCCTCACCTGTTCACCGAAGGAGACACGCATGAGCCTGCAGAAGAAGTTCGACAAGGCGGTTGCCGATTCGAAGAAACTGTCCGAGCGCCCCGACAACGAGACCCTGCTCAAGCTCTACGCGCTGTACAAGCAGGCCACTGAAGGCGACAACGAGACCAAGAAGCCCGGCATGATGGACATGGTCGGCCGCGCCAAGTGGGGCGCCTGGGACGAACTCAAGGGCACGGACAGCGAGGATGCGATGCAGCAATACATCGACCTCGTTGAGTCCTTGCAGTAAGGCGACTCTGTAGGAAAAGAAAACGGCTCCCGAGGGAGCCGTTCTTGCTTTTGGATGCCCTATAAAGATTAAAGGCCTGACCCTGAAGCTGCTCTGAAGCTGCTCGCTCGAAGCTGCTCGAAGCTGCTCGAAGCTGCTCTGAAGCTGCTCTGAAGCTGCTCTGAAGCTGCTGAAGCTGACCGCGAAGTCCCCCGAAGTCCCCCGAAGATTAAAGGCCTGACCCCTAAGCCCCGGACTCCTAAGCCCCGCTGACCCCGAAGCCCCGAAGCTGCTCATCGCGCGAGGAGTGCAAGTTGAAAGACCTGACCCCGAAGTCGCGTGACCCCGAAGTCGCGAAGTCGCCGAAGTCGCGTGACCCCGAAGTCGCGAGGTCTCGAAGTCTGTGCGTGACCCCGAAGTCTGCGAAGTGCGAAGTGCGTGACCCCGAAGTGCGAAGTGATGCGCTCATCGCCGCCACCGCCATCGAGCTTCAGCTACCCGTGCTCAATGCCAACGTCAAGCACTTCTCGGCCGTCGCCAGCGTCACCATCGAAGCATTCGCCCCCTGAGCTGACAGACGTCTGAGGTCACACATCTGTGATCTCAAAACGACTGCAGCACAGACTTCGTCTCGAAGCAGTCGAAGCACACGAACACGTAGACCATCCCGCAGTCAGCGAGAACGAACTCGTCATTAATCGAGTCCAGTTGGGCATAGAAGGTCATCTCCTTTCCGCAAGAACACTTCGGCACATCGGGCGACTGGATGAAGTCCGGCCGACCGCCGAGCCGATGGCGACGGCCAATGTCATCGCCAGCCCACTTGAAGGGCGGAAGGGCCGCAGCCTCATCGTTGAGAGGCTCCGGCACCAGCTTGAACGGAGGAATCTCGCGCATGGCTGCTCCTACTTTCCGTATGGGTGGATCGGCAGATCGTTGAGGTGGTAGCGATCCATCATGCTGCCGAGCTGCTGATAGACGTCCTTCGCAGAGGCATTCGGATTCTTTGAGATCCAGTAACCCCACTGCTGATTCCACTTGCCCGGCATGTTCCCCAGCCCGTTACCGTGGACGCCCTTCAGATGGGAAGCGTCACCAAGCGACACCGTGTGAGCGTCAATGTCAATGCCGCGCTTGGAGAAGAAGTCCTTGAACTGCCTTGGCATCAGATGGTGATCCATCATCTGCCGCGGAGCGTTCAGCAGGGGCGTTACCCCCTTTGCAGCTCCCTTTGCAGCTCCCTTTGCCGCTGCCATCGTACGACCCAACGGCGTGAACGAAGCTGCTGTTACCCCAGTGTCAACCAGGATGTCGCCGACCATCTTGTCGACCTCTCGCTTCTCGCCGATTGTCATACCCAAGGGCGCACCCCGCTCGCCCCATTTGCTAGCGGGCAGGCTGGCGGCGGGATCAGCGCCCAGGTAGTCCGACTTGCACGAAGTCGCGCCAGTGTTGCCACAGTCCGTTGGCGCCATCCCCGTCGGATCCGTGAACCGATACGGGTTGTTGTTCGCGTAGTGGTACCGCCCGAAGAACCCACCCGTCTGCGCATCCGTCACCACCGGATCCACGCTGAGGAACCGTCCAGCAATCGGCTCGTAATACCGCTGCTGCATGTACACCAGCCCCGTCTCCAGGTCCTGCACATGCCCGGTGAACCCCACCTGGCTGGTGGCTGCCGAGGGGGCCGTGCCACCGGCAATGCCACCGTATGGCTCGTAGTGGGTGCGCGAACGCTGGGCCCAGTCGGCGGCACTTTGGCGAGCGACTGGGCTGCCCAAGGCGTCGGTGTACACGTAATGCACGCCTTTGACGGAGTCCACCTCGGCAGCGAGTCTTCCCGCCACATACACATAAGCGGTGTGGCTCGCTGGTCGCCCGCCTCCGGCGTTGGTGCTCCACAGCAGTTGACCGTCCGCGCTGTAGACCTGGTAACGCGTGCTGCCGTCGCTGCTGATGATGCGGACGCGCCGGCCGTGCCCGTCGTAGGCGTAGCTGTTGCCACCACTCGATAGCAGCCGGTTGCCCAGATCGAAATTGAAACTCGTGTTGCCTCGGCTGCTGACGTTGCCCCGCGCGTCGTAGGTGTAGCTCAGGGACTGGCTGCCACTCAAGGAACTGAGGCGGTTGCGCGTGTCGTAGCCGAGGGTGACGGAGCGACTGCCCACGTGGGCCGTGCGCAGGTTGTCCAGCGCGTCGTAGGTGTAGGTGGCAACACCCCATAGACCGGGCGCGTTCGCGCTGGTCAGGCGGTCCAGGGCGTCGTACTGCATGCTGCGGTTGGTGAGGCCCGACACCAAGTCCGAGATGCTGATGACATTGCCGTTGGCGTCGTAGCGGTACTCGTCTTCCAGAACCGTGTCCACCTTCCACTTATGGGGCAAGCCGCGCAGGTTTTGGGTGATCACTACCCAGTCGTCGTTAATCCCCTTCAAGCCGCCGTTGGGATGTAAGCGTCCGGCCAACCCGTATTGACGGCGGGCGGTTGACCCTGGCAGAGGCACCTTGCGGCTGCCAACACAACGGGCCGGCGATATTGGCGGCCGCTGCCCCATCACTTGGCTGCGGATGTTTGACCGAACGCTCTGCGCCGGTCAGCATGCGATCCCTTATTGCATGCGGAGAAATCCCCGGTGACAGTCATAAATCATGGGCGATAGTGCGAATGTCATTACAAATCAGGCGCACATGCGAGTGAACCAGCCGGTTTCCCAGCGCGAGTACAGCCTTCCAGAAGGCACCACGCTGCTCTCCACGACGGACACGCAAAGCCACATTCGGTACGCCAACGCGGCCTTCATCTCTGTCAGTGGCTTCGACCGAGATGA
Organism: Burkholderiales bacterium; assembly: GCA_017302655.1. Lineage (GTDB taxonomy): Bacteria > Pseudomonadota > Gammaproteobacteria > Burkholderiales > Burkholderiaceae_C > Inhella. Next base: position 123 of record JAFLDE010000073.1, on the reverse strand, counting down.
GCTCATGGGGCAGCCCCACAACCTGGTGCGCCACCCCGACACGCCGCCCGAGGCATTCGCAGATATGTGGGCGACGCTGAAGGCCGGCGATCCGGTGCGCGTCGAGGGCCCCTACGGCCGCTT
>JAFLDE010000072.1 GCA_017302655.1 Burkholderiales bacterium | reverse complement strand
TCCAGGCACCGACGCCGCTGCCGAGGTCCACGCGCGCGGAGCCGCCATAGCGCCGCTCGCGCTCGCGCGCCGTCCATTGCAGGTGCCAGCGCTGCAGCCAGCGCTCGCCGCGCCGGGTGTGGCTCAGGCGCAGCTCGCCGCTGTTGGAGGCCAGGCGTGAGGGCGGGTCCACGAAGAGGCGCCGCTCGCCACGTCCGGCGGCATCGGCGTTCAGCAGCAGGTGGGTGACGTTGCGGGCATCGTCGGACTCGGAGTGGAACGCACCCGCGCGCAGCACCCAGTCCGGCGCCAGGGTTTCCTTCAGCAGCAAGCCCTGGTTGCGCTGGGTGCCGCGGTAATGCGACCAGGCGGGTCCGTCGAAGCGCCGACCGGTCCGGAAGGCCGGGGGCTCGGCCAGGGCCGGAATCACCAGCGGAGCGATCTGGTCAGAGGGGGTGTGGTGCTCGGACACGAAGGCCGCGAGTTCGCGGCCTTCGTGCGGCCGCCACCACAGCGCCAGGCTGGCATTGAAGCCCTCGGCGCGCGTGCCGTTGCCGTAGCGGATGCGCTGGGCCGACAGGCCGCCGGTCAGGCCCAGGCCCTGCCCGAGGGGCTGGGCGAAGTCGAGGTCCAGGTAGCGCCCGCCCCAGTGGTCGGCGCTCAGGCTGAGTTCCCCCGAGCCTTGCGCGCCGGGGCGGCGCAGCAGCTGGTTGACGATGCCGGTGGGCGCCGGAAACACGAAGCCCTGAGCGCTGAGGCCGACGCGCACCTGGCTGGCGGTGCGCAGGCGCGAGCTGATGGACCACACCTGATCGAAGTACAGCCCGTCGATGCGCACATTGCCTGCCGCCGTGGGCGAGAAGCCGCGCACGTTTCCGGTGCTGTACAGGCCGATGTTCTCGCGCCCGACGCTGGTGCCGAAGGCGTCGGCGGCGGCCTTCACGGCCTGATCGTTGGCAAGGGCTGGCAGGCTGAGGCCCAAGGCCAGCAGCTTGAAAAACAGGAGGACGCCGGTTGGCGTCCTGCAGATGTGGGTCATGTCGAAAAAAGGCAGGCCGGGCGCGCATCTTGGCCGGTCCATGCGCCATCTGGCCATGAATCGTCCTGGCGGCTGGCACAAGCGCTTCTCATGGCCAAGCGGACCCGGAATCCGAACACTCCGCTCTGGCGGCGCCGTGTAGGAAGCGGACCGAAGCAGCGTTCAGAAGCGCATCTCGGCCCTCAGGCTCCAGTTGGTGAAGGTGCGCTTGCGGTCGTCGGTGCTGACGATCTGGCTTCCGCTCTCGACCACGGTCTGAGAGAGCGCGTCCAGTGGCGCCAGGTTGCTCACGCCCACGCGCCAGCTCAGGTCGCGGCTGACCGTGTACTGCGCGTAGGCGTCGAGCACCTGCCGCTTGCTGGTCACGGAGCGAAGGATCTCGGTCTGCTGGATCTCCACCTGCGGCGTCCAGCTCCAATTCGCGCCCACCGACCAGGGCGTCGCGGGCAAGCGAGCGTCGAAGCCCAGGTTGCCGGTGGCGCGCGGCTGCGCGTCGATTCGGTTGTTCGGACCTGGGATGCCTTCCACCTTCGACGCGAAGAGGCTCAGGTTGGCGCGCAGGTTGAGAAAGGTCGGGGCACCGTCCATCAACTCGTCGGCGCGCGCCTTGGCCTCCAGTTCCAGGCCGTAGACACGGGCTTTGCCCAGGTTGCGCGGGCGGCTGACCCAGCGCGGGCTCGTGTCCCAGCTCACGGTCTCGAGCGCCAGCACGTTGCGAATGAGGCCCGAGATATCGCGCGCGAAGAGGTTGGCACTCATTAGCCCGCCTTTGCTCAAGTAACGCTCGACGCCGAGCTCCAGCCCAGTGGCCAGTTCCGGCTTGAGCGCGGGGTTGCCCGCGCGGTCGGGCGTGGCCACGGTGTTCGGCCCGCTCGGCACCTGGCTGTTGACGCTGGGCCGGGCGATGAGGTCGTTCAGGTTGGCTGCTCGGTAGCTGCGCGTGAGGCTCATGCGCAGCTGGTTGCGGCTCTTCGGGTCGGGCTTCCACAGCGCATGCACGATGGGCGACCAGACGCGGCTGGTGTTCTTGACCTCGCCACTTGCCGCACCGACGCCGCCGGGGTCGCCCCGGCTCTGGATCTGTTCGTAGCGCAGGCCGCCGTGCAGATTCCAGTTCGGGCTGGCCTGCCATTCGTCCTGGGTGAAGGCGGCGAAGCGCAGGGAGCGCGCGCTGAGTTGCTCACCGAAGTCACTCAAGCCCGGCTTGGGTTGGCCGTTCTCGAGCGTGACGCGGGTGTTCTCGCGTTCGCCGGCTTCCAACTCCACGCCGCTGACCCAGTTGTGCTCCTTATCGGTCTGCACGCTGAGCTTGCCGGCGAGCGTGAGGTTGTCGTCGCGGTTCTCGTTGCGGTCGGCCTGGGTGCGCGCAAGCAGGCCAGCCAGGGTTTCGCGCCGCAGGGCATCGCTGCTGAGCACGGTGCGGCCGCCGTTGGCGCGCAGTTCCAGGCGCCGGCCTTCACCCAGCAGGTTCTGGTACTGGCTGCCGAAGCGAAGCATGCGGAAGCTGCCGTCGCTCTCGGTCGTGGCGGCGTCGTAGCGGGGCACGCCGGTCTGCTGGAAGAGGCTGTCGGTACCGCCCTGGGCCAGCACCATGAAGGGCATGAAGGTGAGCGACTCGCCCTCACCCAGGCGCCAGAGCAGGCGCGCGTTGGCGTTCAGGCTGCTGCGCTTCTCGAAGCTGCTGCCCTTTTGCGCCGTCTGGCTGGCTGCGCCTTGCAGAGGCTGGGTGGTGATGACGCTGTCGATGTCGTCGAAACGGCGCTGGTGGTTGGCCACCAGGGTCAGGCTGTAGCGCAGGTTGTCGCCAAAAGCGTCGTTGCGCGTCCAGGCGGCCTGCAGCTGCGGCTCGCCGTGGTCGAGGCCCAGGCTCAGGCGCAGCTCGTGCAGCTTCTGCACCAGGGGCTCGCGCAGCACGATGTTGATGGTGCCGGCCACGGCGCGGGCACCGGTCTCGGCGGTGGGGGCGCGCTGGATCTCGACACGCTCGATCTGGTCGGGGGCGATCTGGTCGATGGAGAAGCCCGGCGCCATGCGCTCGCCGTTCACGAGGATCTGTGTGAAGCCGCCGCCCATGCCGCGCATGGCGATGCCACCGCCGCGGCCCGGTCGGCCTGTGGGCGTGACGCCGGGCAAGCGGCGCATCAGGTCGCTCAGGTTGCCGTCGCCGAAGCGCAGCAGGTCGTCACGGCTGATGACGATCTTGCTGGCGGTGGCCTGGCGGCGGCGGTTCTCGTCGGTGTTGGTGCCGGTGACCTCGACCTTCTCCAGTTGCTGGGAGCCGGCTGGAGCCGGTGCCGGCGACGGTGCGGAGGCAGGCGGCGAAGGAGGAGAAGCAGGGACGGAAGGGGTCTGGGCGTGAGCGACCGCGGCCAGCAAGGCCGCCAGGGGCAGGAGTCGGTGCATGTCGACATGTTGCCGTGCAGGCCTTGCCCTGACTTTCGCAAGGGCAGCATTTGCCCTTCTTTACGGAGGCGACACCACGCGTCCGCGGCCCGCGCGCTTGCCTTCGTACAGCCGTGCATCGGCTCGCTCAAGAAGCGCGGCCAGCGTGTGCCCATCCTCCGGCGAAACCGCCACCCCCAGGGTCGCGTCCAGCCGCAAGGTCTGCCCGTTCGGAAGCGTCAAGGCCTCGTGCTGCAGGCTCTGCAGCACCTGCTGCGCGGTGCGCTCAGCTTCGCGCGCTCCGGTACATGGCAGCAGCAGCAGGAATTCCTCGCCTCCGTAGCGAAGCACCACGTCGTTGCGGCGCAGGCGGGCGCGCACCACCTCGGCAGTGTGGCGCAAGGCCTGGTCGCCGACCAGGTGGCCGTTCTCGTCATTGATGCGCTTGAAGTGGTCCAGGTCCAGCAGGACCAGAGCCGTTGGCAGGCCGCGCAATTGATCCAGATGCAGCAACTCCGGCGCTGTCTGCTCCAGGTAGCGGCGGTTGAAGGCGCCGGTCAGCGGATCGGTTTGCAGCTGCTGCTCCATGTCGGCCAGACGGCCACGAAAACTGAGCGCAGCGAGCAATTCAGCGCCACGCGGGCGCCGGCTGGCCCGGCTGTCGGCACCAGTCTGCCCCAGTCGAAGGTAGGAATAAGCCAGCGTTGCCAGCCAGAGCGCGACACTGGCTTTGCCGGCGATGGCCGTCAGCCATTGGCCGTCCTGCAGAGCCTCCGGGCCAAAAGCGAGCAGGAGGAAGAGCAGCGTGTCGACGCTGGCCACCACAAGCAGGGTGAACAGGAGGCTCAGCCAGCGGCCCAATTGCGCCCGCTGGAAGGCGTTGACCAGCACCACCCCGGCCAGCAGCCCCCCCAGCAACAGCAGATTGCCAACGGCCTCGATGCGCCCGCTGGCGATCAGCTGGGAGGGATCGATGGGCAGCGGCAGCCGCGCTTCGGGCAGGCGCATCAACGCAGCAATCAGTGGGTTGAGCAATGCCAGAGCCACGGCCACGCAAACGAGGGTCCAGGCCAGTTGGCGTGCCGCGCCCAGACCCGAGCGCAGGTAGAGCACCTGCACGACCGTGAGCGCGTTCATGTAGGACACCACCGAACCGAGGCGCACCGTGCCGATGCCGGCCAGCTCCACTTGCGTGCCGGTGAGCACATAGGTCTTCAGCCCCTCCAGCGCGCCCATCACCAGCATCAGCGGAGCCAGACCCAGTGTTCGGCGCAGCGACAGCGCGCCCATGGCAAGCAGGAACTGGCCGCTGACCAGGGTGAGCAGCAGCAGCCAAGCGCTCATACGCGGCCTTGCTCAGGTCAGGCGAAGGCGCCGGTTGATCTCCAGCACCAACTCGCTCTGATTCAGCGCGTAGAAGTGCAGCGCGGGCGCTCCACCTGCGATCAGGCGTTCGCAAAGGCGAGTGATCACGTCGAGCCCGAAGGCGCGGATCGAGGCCGTGTCGTCCAGATAGCCCTCCATCTTCATGGCCACCCAGCGCGGGATGTCGATGCCGTCACGCTGTGCGAACTGGGCGATGCGGTGGTAGTTGTGGAAGGGCATGATGCCCGGCACGATGGGCTGCTCCACTCCCGCCTTGCGCGCTTCCTCGACGAAGTGGAAGTAGGCCTCGGGGTTGAAGAAGAACTGCGTGATGGCGCTGCTGGCGCCGGCCCTCATCTTGGCGGCGAAGTGTTGCAGGTCCTGGGCTGCATAGCGGCACTGCGGATGCGTCTCGGGGTAGGCGGCCACCTCGATCTGCCAGTCCGCTCCTTGCGTCTCGCGAATGAAGCGCACCAGCTCATGCGCGTAGCGAAACTCGCCCAGGCTGGCGGTGCCTGAGGGCAGGTCGCCACGCAGCGCCACCACCCGCCGCACGCCCAAGGCACGGTAGGTGGCGAGGATTTCCGCCAGCTCGGCACGGCCGGAGCCCACGCAGGAAAGGTGGGGTGCCGCTTGCGCGCCGGTGGCCAGGATGCCGCGCACCGCAGCCAGGGTCTTGTCGCGTGTGGCACCCCCGGCGCCGTAGGTGACGCTGTAGTACTCGGGCGACAGGGCCTGAAGCGCGGGCACCACCTGCTGCACCAGCTTGTCGTGGCCGGCGGGCGTGTTGGGGGGGAAGAACTCGATCGAAACAGGAACCGTCATGGGGCGATCCAAAGGAAGAACTCGCGATTGCCGTCGCCGCCGGCGATGGGGCTGTCGAAGTAGGCGCGCACGCTCAGCCGATGCTCGGCCACCGCCTCGCGCAGTTTGGCTTCGACCCGAGCGTAGACCGCCTCGTTTTTCACCAAGCCGCCCTTGCCGATGTCGGCGGGCTGCCCTTCGAACTGCGGCTTCACGAGAAGAAGAAACTGATCGGCGAGCGGCACCAGGGCGGGCAGCACCAGGGTCAGCGAGATGAAGCTGAGGTCTGCGACGCAGAGCTCGAAGCGCTCTCCGCCCACCGCGTCCAGCGTCAACTCGCGGGCGTTGAGGTTCTCGATGCAACGCAGCTTGGGCTCACCGCGCAGCCGCGGGTGCAACTGCCCGTGGCCCACGTCCACCCCGACCACCTGGGCCGCGCCCGCTCGCAGGCAAACTTCGGAGAACCCGCCGGTGCTCTGGCCGACGTCCAGCACGCGCCAGCCCGCCAACTGCAGGCCGGTGTGGGCCAGCGCGCCTTCCAGCTTCAGGCCGGCGCGCGAGACCCAGCGCGTCTCCGCGTCGTCGTTGACGCGCAGCTCGCACGCGTCGGGCAACTCGTCGCCCGCCTTCTTTGGCGCAACCCAGCCCTGGGGACCGAGCCACTGCACGCTGCCGCTGGCGATCAGCCGCTGCGCGGCCGACCGCGAAGGCGCCAGGCCGCGCTGCACCAGCAACTGGTCCACGCGGTGGGTTAGGGATGAAGACGCCATCACTTGGTCGCGGGTTGAATGTCTCGGTCCATCAAGCGGCCCCGGTGGGACCGGCTTCGCCGGACCACGCGGGGCGCCAAGGCCAGAGACCTTGGCCTACGCGAGGCAGCCGAAGTCCTCAGGACTTCTGCTGTCCCCGCTCAGCCCCCGAGGGGGCCGGCGAAGCCGGTACGGGGTGGGTTCAATACCGGTAGGTGTCGGCCTTGAACGGCCCTTGCGGCGTCACGCCGATGTAGGCGGCCTGCGCCGGGGTCAGCGTGCTCAGCTCGGCGTTCAGCGTCGTCAGCTGCAGGCGAGCGACCTTCTCATCCAGGTGCTTGGGCAGCACATAGACCTTGCCCACCGCGTACTGGTCCTTATGCGCGAACAGCTCCACCTGGGCCAGGGTCTGGTTGGCAAAGCTCGAGCTCATTACGTAGCTGGGGTGGCCGGTGCCGCAGCCCAGGTTCACCAGCCGGCCCTTGGCGAGCAGGATGATGCGCTTGCCGTCCGGGAAGATCACATGGTCGACCTGCGGCTTGATTTCGTCCCATTGGCAGCCATCCAGGCCTGCAACGTCGATCTCGTTGTCGAAGTGGCCGATGTTGCAGACGATGGCGTTGGCCTTCATCTTCTCCATGTGCGCGCGGGTGATGACGTCCTTGTTGCCGGTGGCGGTGACGAAGATGTCGGCCTTGTCGGCCGCGTACTCCATGGTCACCACGCGGTAACCCTCCATGGCCGCCTGCAGCGCGCAGATCGGGTCGATCTCGGTCACCCAGACCTGGGCCGACAGCGCGCGCAGTGCCTGCGCCGAGCCCTTGCCCACGTCGCCATAGCCGGCCACGACGGCGATCTTGCCAGCGACCATCACGTCGGTGGCGCGCTTGATGGCATCCACCAGGGATTCGCGGCAGCCGTACAGGTTGTCGAACTTGCTCTTGGTGACCGAGTCGTTGACGTTGATGGCGCGGAACAGCAGCGTGCCCTTGGCGGCCATCTCGTTGAGGCGGTGCACGCCGGTGGTGGTTTCCTCGGTCACGCCGATCACTTCGGCGCTCTTGCGCGTGTACCAGGTCGGGTCCACGGCCAGCTTGGCCTTGATGGCGGCGAAGAGGATGCGCTCTTCCTCGCTGCCCGGGTTGGCGAGCACGCCCAGGTCCTTCTCCGCCTTCTGGCCCAGGTGCAGCAGCAGGGTCGCATCGCCGCCGTCGTCCAGGATCATGTTCGGGCCTTCGCCCGGCGTGCCGGCGGCACCGAAGTCAAAGATGCGGTGCGTGTAGTCCCAGTAGTCCTCCAGGGTCTCGCCCTTGTAGGCGAACACCGGGGTGCCGGCCTTCACCAGCGCGGCGGCCGCGTGGTCCTGGGTGCTGAAGATGTTGCAACTGGCCCAGCGCACCTGGGCGCCGAGCGCCTGCAGCGTCTCCACCAGTACGGCGGTCTGGATGGTCATGTGCAGGCTGCCGGTCACGCGGGCGCCTTTGAGCGGCTGGGTGGCTGCAAGCTCCTTGCGGATGGCCATCAGCGCCGGCATCTCGCCTTCGGCAATGGCAATTTCCTTGCGTCCCCAGTCGGCGAGCGACAGGTCGGCAATCTTGTACTGGGTGGGGGACAACATGGCAGGGCTCCTGGACAAGAAGCCGGCGTGAACTGCTCACCCACGCCGGATCGGTGGATGAGCGCCGTTGCCAACCGCAGCCGGGCTGCGGGCCTCGAGCCTGGCCCTTGGTGGGTTGCAGCGCTCCTCGAGGAAAGCCAGGATTATGCCGGCAGGCCGAGAAACCGCGCCATGTCGGCCAGTTCTTCGTCCAGCGCTGCGGTGAAGGCCGCCTCGCGCGGGCGGCGCTCGACGAAGCCAAGATCGTGCACCAATCGGCCCTCGGCCACCTTCAAGTTGGCCCAGCCGATGACCTGGTCTCGCCACAAGAGCGGCAGCGCGTAATGCCCGCGCACGCGCTGGGCGGCTGGGGTGTAGGCCTCGAAGCGGTAGGCCCAGCCCCAGAGCAGCTCGAAGCGGCGGCGGTCCCACACCACGGGATCGAAGGGGGCGAGCAGGCGCACCTTGGCCGGCACGCGCCAGCCGCGCGTGGGATCCTCATCGGCCGGCCAGTACCAGTCCACCCCATCCACCCGCGCAGGCGCGAGGCGCTCCCGCGCCCGCTGTTGTGTGGCCTTGCGCAGGTGCTGCCACTGGAAGGCGGCACCGGCCAGCATGCTGATGAGCAAGTTCAGGCTGGTTGCGGGCAGCGGCGCGTACTTCTGCACCAGGGCGTCGGCCATGGCATCCATGGCGGTCTGGGGGTCTGGCGATTCGGGCCAAGACTGGGCCAGTGCGTAGCAGCGTGTGCCGCTGTCGCGCCGCACCACGTCGAGATGTCCGCGGTAGTGCAGGCCGTCCAGCAACTCGGTAGAGAGACGGCTGTTGCCCCCGAACCAATTCTTCACCCGGCCCTGGCCGAGGGCGGCATCCACATCATCCGGATGCGCCTCGCCCAGTTCGGCCACCACATCGAGCACTTGCTGTGCCAGCCTCCAGCGCGCCTTGTCCCACGTGCGGCGGGCTTGCCGCGGGTGCATCAGCGCGCGCAGCTCAGGCGTGACGAAGCCGTAGTTGATGAAGAAGTCCTCCTGCAAGGGCAGGCTCGGATAGCGCCGCTCCAGGTCGCCGGCTCGGTAGCGCTTGACACGATGGCGCAGCGTCAGGTCCTGCGCCCGCGCCGGGGCGCGCAAGGGATCGGCCTGCACGAAGCCGCCAAGCTGTCGCACGGCGTCGGTCAGCGTGGTGGGTGCGAACAGACTGCGCGCCACGGCGTGGCGGCGCAGATCGGTGAGGGTCAGCGGCATGGGCCGCGAGTGTCCCAGCCCAGGCTCAGCCGCCCAACTCCGCCCAGCCCGAGTTCCGCTGCTCGCGGCTGTCCAGCTTCATCTCGTAGCTGAAGAAGCGGTTGCGGCCCTTGGCCTTGGCCTGGTAGAGCGCATCGTCGGCGCGCAGCAGCAGGCCCTCGGCGGTGGTGCTGTCGTCGGGCACGCAGGTGGTGAGGCCGCCCGACAGGGTGACGAAGGGGCCTACCGGCGAGTCGGGGTGCTGGATCTCCCGCTGGGCCAGCGTGCGCAGCAGGCCGCGCGCATAGGTCATGGCGCCAGACAGCGGCGTGAGCGGCAGGATCAGCGCAAACTCTTCGCCCCCGTAGCGGCCCGCCATGTCGCGCGGACGCAGGCAGGCCTCGGCCAGCACCTGGCCGACGCGGCGAAGGCATTCGTCGCCGGCCAGATGGCCCAATCGGTCGTTGAAGCGCTTGAAGTGGTCGATGTCGAGCAGCGCCACGGACAAGGCCTGGCCCTCGCGACGGCAGGCGGCGATTTCCTGGTGCAGATGCGCGTCCAGCGCGCGGCGGTTGGGCAGGCCGGTCAAGGCGTCGTGTGTGGACAGTTGCTCCAGCTGGGCGTTGGCCTGGCGCAGCTCCTCGGAGCGTTCCTCCAGCTTGCGGCGCATGGCCAACAGGCGCTGCATGGCGCGCAGCTTGGCCCCGAGCAGCCGGGTGGTGACGGGCTTGGAGAGGAAATCGTCGCCGCCGGCCTCGATGCCGCGCGAGAACTCCTCGTCACCCGCCAGGCCAGACAGGAACAGGATCGGCGTCCAGCCGCCGGGTTCGGCGGCCCGCAGCTGCTGGGCCACCCAGTAGCCGTCGTGCTCGGGCATCTCCACGTCCAGGAGCACCACGTCCGGGCGTTGGGCGCTGAACTTCTGGAGTGCCTCGTGCCCGTCCACGCACTCGATGACGCGGTGGCCCAGGGACTCCAGCGCGGCGCGCGCGAGCATGCGCTGCAGGCGGTCGTCATCGACCACCATCACCCTCAGCAACTCCTGCCCTGCTTGCATGGTCGGGCGAGGATACGAGTCTGGACTGCCCACAATGCGCCGATGAGACCCCCTGAACACGTGCTAGATGGCCTGCAGGTCTGGGACCGGGGGTGGCTGTCGTCCACCCAGGTGCTGGTCATGCCGGCGGCCGGCGAGGCTGGCGCGCTGCTGTTTGACGCCGCCCACGCGCTGCACGGCGAGCAGACCCTGGCGCTGCTTCGGCGCAGCCTGGGCGAGCTGCCCTTGCGCGCCGTGGTGAACACGCACCTGCACTCGGACCACTGCGGCGGGAATGCCCTGTTGCAGCAGACCCTGGGCGCCGAGGCCTGGGTGCCGCCCGGGCAGGCGGCCCAGGCCCGGGCCTGGCAAGACCTGTCGCACCAGCGCGTCGGCCAGCACCTGCCGCGCTTCAGGGTGGACCGTGTGCTGGCCTTGGACGAAGCGCTGCGTGCCGGCGGCCGCGAATGGCAGCCACTGCGCGCACCGGGCCACGACGCGCATGCGCTGATGTTCTGGGACGCCGATCACCGCGTGCTGATTGCCGGCGACGCGCTGTGGGAGCAGGGCTTTGGCGTGGTGTTCCCCGAGCTCTGGGGCGAGCGGGCCTTCGAGGACGCGATGCAGGTGCTCGACGACATCGAGCGCCTGCGCCTGCGTGCGCTGGTGCCGGGCCATGGTGCCGTGTGCCGGGATGTGCCCGCAGCCCTGGCCCAGGCGCGCCGCAAGCTGCAGGCTTGGAACGCCGACCCGCGCAGCCATGCGCGCTACGCCGCCAAGGTGCTCATCAAGTACCACCTGATGGAAGTGCGCCAACAGGCCTTGAGCGAGCTCTTGGATTGGGGCGAGGGCCTGTGGCTCCTGGGTCAGCTGTGGCCGAGGCTCGACCCCCGCCCAGCCCCCAGCCTTCGCGACTGGCTGCAGCAGACGGTGGCCCAGTTGGTGCAGCAAGGGGCGCTGCGGGCGGATGGCGCAGTGGTGCTGGATGCAGCGTGAGCCGCGGACAGGGGCGACGACGCACCCCTTCCAAAGCGACGGGACCGTCGTTCGAAGCGACACCGCCTTGTGCCAGCGAGCATCCCGCTTGGCGGGCTGCTCGCTGTCCGAGCCCAGGGCCCGCTGCTGCGGGCGCCGGGCCTTACAGCCCGGCCGCTGCTCGCAGCGCCTGGGCTCGTTGCCAGGGAGTGCGCCGCTTCGGGCTGCACTCCCTGTCCAAAGCGGCTCGGCCGCTGGCGCGGCCGGCTGCGGCCTTACAGGCCCGCTGCGGCGCGAAGCGCCGCCGCCTTGTCCGTACGCTCCCAGGTGAACTCGGGTTCTTCGCGGCCGAAGTGGCCGTAGGCGGCGGTCTTCTCGTAGATGGGGCGGCGCAGGTCGAGCATTTCGATGATGCCGCGCGGGCGCAGGTCGAAGTGGGCCTTGACGAGGGCTTCGATCTTCTCGTCGGGGATGACGCCGGTGCCTTCGGTGTAGACCGTGATGTTCATTGGGTGCGCCACGCCGATGGCGTAGGCGACCTGGATCTGGCACTGCCGCGCCAAGCCGGCGGCCACGATGTTCTTCGCCACGTAGCGCGCGGCGTAGGCCGCCGAGCGGTCGACCTTGGTCGGGTCCTTGCCGCTGAACGCGCCACCGCCGTGCGGGCAGGCGCCGCCGTAGGTGTCAACGATGATCTTGCGGCCCGTGAGCCCGCAGTCGCCCTGCGGGCCGCCCACCACGAAGCGGCCGGTCGGGTTGATCAGGTACTTGGTGTCCTGCAACCACTCCTTGGGCAGCACCGGCTTGACGATCTCCTCGATGACGGCCTCGTAGAACTCGGGCTTCATCTTGTCGCCCAGGCTCATTTCGGGGGCGTGCTGGGTCGAAAGCACGACGGTGTCGATGCTGTGCGGCTTGCCGTCCACATAGCGCATCGTCACCTGGCTCTTGGCGTCGGGGCGCAGGAAGGGCAGGCGGCCGTCCTTGCGCAACTGGGCCTGACGCTCGACCAGGCGGTGCGCGTAGTAGATCGGCGCGGGCATCAGCTCGGGAGTCTCGTCGCAGGCGTAGCCGAACATCAGACCCTGGTCACCGGCGCCGGTGTTCAGGTAGTCGTCGCTCGCGTGGTTCACGCCCTGCGCGATGTCGTTGCTCTGCTTGTCGTAGCAGACCATCACCGCACAGCCCTTGTAGTCGATGCCGTACTCGGTGTTGTCGTAGCCGATGCGCTTGATGGTGTCGCGTGCGACCTGGATGTAGTCGACGTGCGCATTGGTCGTGATTTCGCCGGCCAGCACCACCAGGCCGGTGTTGCACAGGGTTTCGGCGGCGACGCGCGAGAGCGGATCTTGCTTGAAGATCGCGTCGAGGATGGCGTCGGAGATCTGGTCGGCGACCTTGTCCGGGTGTCCTTCGGAGACCGACTCCGAGGTGAAGAGGAAATCGCTGGAAGCCACTTTCTACACTCCTGAAATACTCGTTGCACGTTGCGTGCCGTCGATTCCTTCGGGGAGTGGCGGCGACGCTTTAGCGGGATTTGTGCGGGTTGCCCCTGTCGCCCCGCAAGTTGTCTGGTTAACTCGGCGACCGCGCCATTATCGGTTGATGTTTTTGTTTCGCCTCTGTTCGCGCCTGCCGCTGTGGCTTCTGCACCTGCTGGGCGGCTGGCTGGGCTGGCTGAGTTTTCTGGCGTCGCCCAGCTACCGAAGGCGCCTGCTCGCGCATGCGCGCATGGCTGACGCGTCGCCCTTGGGCGCGGTGGCGCAGGCGGGGCGCATGCTGGCGGAGATTCCCTGGCTCTGGCTGCGACCGGCCACCACGACCCTGCCCCTGCATTGGGATGGCGCCGAGAAGGTCGAAGCCGCCCTGGCAGGTCGCCAAGGCCTGCTGCTGCTCACGCCGCACATGGGCTGCTTCGAGGCCGCGGCGCAGGCATTGGCCGAACGTTTCGGTGCCACGCAGCCCATCACCGTGCTCTACCGGCCGGCCCGCAAGCCTTACCTGCGCGAACTGGTGGCGGCCGGGCGCGAGCGTGAGCACCTGCGGGCCGCTCCCGCGCAGCTGTCCGGCGTGCGCCAGATGCTGCGCGCTTTGCGCGGCGGCGAGATGGTGGGGCTGCTGCCCGACCAGGTGCCGCCCGAGGGCCAGGGCGTGTGGGCGCCGTTCTTCGGCCAGCCGGCCTACACGATGACGCTGGCGGCGCGACTGGTGCAGCAAACCGGCTGCGCGGTGCTCACGCTGTGGTGCGAGCGCCTGCCGCTCGGCCAGGGCTTCGTGGTGCATGTGCGCGACTTCCCCCCACTCGCCCCCGAGGCGACGGCCGAGCAGGCCGCAACCGCCATCAACCAGGCCATGGAGCGCCTGATCCTCGAGCGCCCGGCGCAGTACCTCTGGGGCTACAACCGCTACAAGGCGCCGCGCGCGGCGGACGGCGGCTGATGCTCGGCCGCCTGGGCGCGTACGCCGCCATCGCCTTGCTGTGGTTGCTGCACTGGTTGCCGCTGTCCGTGCTGGCACTGCTGGGCCGTGGCCTGGGCGCGCTCTTGTGGCGCTTTGCCGGGGCGCGGCGGCGCGTGGCCTTGCGCAATCTGGAGCTGTGCTTTCCGGAGCTCGACCCCGCTGCCCGGCGCCGCCTGGCGCGCGAGCACTTCGGCTGGATGGGCCGCTCCATCCTGGAGCGCGGCTTGCTCTGGTTCGCGCCCATTGCGCGCCTGCAGCGCCTGCTGAAGGTCGAAGGCGACCTGCAGCAGGCCGAGCGCAGCACCCAGCCGGTGATGTGGCTGTTGCCGCACTTCGCCGGACTGGAGTGGGTGGCCCCCGGCCTGCTGCTGGGCCAGAAGCGGCCGGTCGTTGACGTCTACCAGCGCCAGAGCAACGCCGTGCTGGATGCCGCGCTGATGAAGGGCCGCGGCCGCTTCGGCGACACCCGCTTCGTGAACCGCCACCACGGCATCCGCCCGGTGCTCAAGCACATCAAGGATGGCTGCGGCTTCGTCAACGCGCCGGACATGGACTTCGGTCGCAAGGACTCGGCCTTCGTGCCCTTCTTCGGCGTCCCCGCCTGCACCCTGCTCGCGCCGGGCAAGCTGGCGCACACCTTGGGCATGACGGTGTTGCCGCTGACCGTGACCATGCTGCCCGGCGGCCAGGGCTATCGGCTGACTGCTCACCCGCCGCTGGCCGACTACCCGAGCGGCGATGCCATGCATGACGCCCACACCCTTCACCGCTGGCTCGAAGCGCGCATCCGCGAGCAGCCGGCCCAGTACCTGTGGGTGCACAAGCGCTTCAAGACCCGGCCCGACGGCGAAGCGCCGCTGTACTGACGAGGCCCGGCGCCAAGAGGAGCCAGGGCGTGGGTTCGGGCACGTCGGCGGTCTTCGGAACCAAGCAAGCTGGCCCCTGACTGCCCGGGTTCTACGATGCGAGCGTGAAGCGTCGGCCCGCCCCACACCCATCGCCTGAGCCCGCGACGGCGGACTTTCAGCAGGCCTGGGGCCTGCTGCCGGTTGATGAAGCCGCAGCACGGTCGGCGCTGTGGCAGCTGCTGGATGCTGCCGAGGCGCAAGGCGACGCCGACAGCGCCCGCTGCGCGGCGGCGGCGCTGCTGGTGGCCATCGCCATCGAGTTCGCCGACTTCCGCGGCCTGCAGCGAGCTCTGAAGGCGTTTCAGCGCGAAGGGGCTGTCGTGGCGACGATGCCCACCGGGCTCTCCGCGACGGAGAAGGCGCTGGCGCTGGACATGGCGCGCCTGACCCTGCCCCTGCTGGACGGCACCGAACCCTTCGGACCCGCTTGCGAGGCAGCGGCCGGGCGCGTGCAGCGCGGCCTGCTGGACACCGCATGTCCGCTTGCGCCCAACGTCAGGATGATGGCGCTGAAGCTGCTGCTCGATTACCGCGGTCAACAGCTGGCGCAGGGCCCGATCGAGCACCTCATCGCGCTCGGCCACGAGATCGCGGCCTCGCCTGGTGTGAGCCCGGCATGGCAGGGTCGCTGGTGGCTGCTGGTGCTGCAGAACCGCGAGTGGTTTGGCGACGAGCTGGGCACGGCCCAGGCCCTTCAGCGGGCGCAGGGCCTGGTTCAGCGGAACCAGCTGCCACGGCTGCGCTTCGAGCTGGCGTGCGTGGAGATGTCGGCCGCTTTGAAGGCGTCCAATCTGCCATTGGCCGACCGCCTCTTTCGCGAGATCGAGGCGCTGCGGCCGGCGATCCGTCCGGGCCGACTGCCGCATGGCCTTCGTGCGCAGGCGCTTTACCTGGCGATGGGCGGCGCGTTCGCACCGGCGCTGCAGCGGCTGGATGTGCTGTTGGCGCTGTGCGCAGAGATGGAGGTGCCTGCGCGGGATGTCGGGCCGTACCAAGTGCTCCGCGCTGACTGCCTGCTCGCCCTGGGCCGCCACGAGGAGGGCCTGGCTTTGCTGCAGGGCCAGGCCGATGGCCAGCAGGGCCAGCAGCGGGTGTTGTTCGACGCGCGGATCGCTGTGCACCGCGCGGCAGCGGCCCTGATGGCGCCGAGCCATGGGGGTGACGACCTGCCCCATGCCGCGGCGGAGGCCGACGCCTTGTGTCGCGAGGCCCTGCAGGCCTGTGCCGCGCTGCGCTACTCGCGCTTCCTGCGCCCCTTGCCGCAATTGGCCGCCCGGCTCGTCGAGCACGGGCTGCGCCTGGGTGTGGCCACGGAGTTCCTGCGTGACGTCGTGCACGAGCGTCGGCTTCAGCCCACCGACCCCTGCCGCGAGGACTGGCCCTGGCGGCTGCGCGTGCGCGCGCTGGGCCCCTTGCAGATCTGGCGCGACGCACTGCCGCTGGCTGCAGGCTCCTCGGCCAAGGCGCAGCGCAAGCCCTTGGAGTTGCTGTGCTTGCTGGCGGCCCATGGCGGCGGCCCACTGGCGGTCAGTCTGGTGGTCGACGAACTGTGGCCCTCGCTTGATCTGGACGCGCCGCGTGCCAGCTTCGAGATGGCGGTCTCCCGCCTGCGCAAGCTGCTGGGCGTGCCTGACGCGGTCCGCGTGGCCGACGACGCCGTCAGCCTTGACCCGACGCTGGTGTGGCTCGACGTGGCGGCTTTCGAAGGCTTGAGCTCGAAGGGCGACCCGGGCGACGACGCGTCACGCTCGCAGCGCGCCCGGACCGCCCTGGCGCTTTACCGCGCCCCGCTGTTGGGTTCGCAGCCGCTGCAAGGGCTCTTGCACACCGCGCGGGGGCGGCTGGCCATGGCGCACGAGGCCTTGGTGCGTTCAGAGGCCGAGCGCTTGCTGACCCGGGGCGCGACCCGCGACGCCCTGGCCGTGTTGCAGCAGGCCTTGCTGCTCGACCCGCTGAATGAACCGCTGCACCGCTTGCTCATGCAGGCGCACCTGCAGTGCGGCGAGCGTGCCGAGGTGCTGCGCGTTTTCCGTCGGCTGCAGAGTCTGCTCGCGGCGCGAACCGGGCTGAGGCCGGCCGAGCAAACCCTGGCCCTGGCGCGCGAGGCCGGACTGGACTGTGATTGACCCGCGAGGCGGGCGCCGACAGGCCTGCGCGAGGCTCTCCCTCAGGCCCTACGTTGCCGCTTGAGGCAGCCGACACCTGCCAGGCCCAGGGCCAGCAGTGCCCAGGTGCTGGGCTCCGGGATCGGCGCAGCCTGGGTCCAGTCGAAGCCGCTGGCCGAGGCGATGCTGAAGCCGTCAGTGCGGATCTGGCCACCGGCCACCACGCCCGCCACACCCGCCCAGCTCAGGGTCTGGCCAAAGTCGGCGTGGGCAGCGCCTCCGCTCAGCTGGCTCTGGGTGCCGGTCAGGGCGCGGCCCCAGACGCCCAGCTCGAAGCTCTGGCCGAACACGATGGGCACGGTGAGCGTGACCACTTCGTTGACGTTCAGGGGACCAGGCTCCCAGCCCGCGCGCGACCAACGCAGCCACTGGTTGCCGGCCACGAAGGCAGAGCCGCCGTCGAAACCCAAGGTGTGGCCGCCGATGAAGCCCTTGTTGCGCAAAGCGATCAGGTCAAAGATCGCGCCGCCCGCACCCTGCGCCGTCAGCGTGCCGCTGACGTGCAACTGGATCAGCAGGGTTCCGTTCTGGCCCTGCCAGGCCGGGGCGTTGACGGTGAGTTGGTCCGCCCAGCCGCCGCCCGCCCGCGAGCCTGGGAAGGCCCCGACGGATGCGGGCGCATTCAGCGTGGCGTCCAACTGGGCCCAGCCCAAGCCAGCACTGGCCCGCGCGGTGCCTTGCACGCTGGGCCGCAGCACCGTGGGCGTGGACGCGCTTGCATTGCCGTTGAAAAGTTGGGCGGCGCAGGTGGTGCCGGCCTCGTAAAGCCCCACGCTGATGGCCTTGCCGGGGTTGTCAGCAAACCCAGAGCCCCACTGCGATGCACAGGCCGAGGCATAACCACCGGGCCCGACGACGTTGGCGGGGGAAGGGGCAGGGAAAACGGCCTGTGCCGGCAGGCTGGCAGCCAGACAAAGAGCGGCGAAGGCCAGCGGCAGGGTGTACTTGCGAGTGGGCATGGCGAAGGGCATGAACGGCTCCTGAAGGTGAGGGGAGCCTAGGCGCCCACCCTTGTCACCGAGCCAACCGATGACCAACCGATGCCCCCCAAGTTCTGTGGTGGACGGTGGCGGCGACAATCGAAGACACGATGCACCTGCCCTTCACCAAGATGCAGGGCGCGGGCAATGACTTCGTGGTGCTGGACGCCACGCGCGCGCCCTTCGCCTTGAGCCCTGAGCAGATCCGACGAATCGGCGACCGCCGTTTCGGGATTGGCTGCGACCAGTTGCTGGTCATCGAGCCTGCCAGCGGACTAGACCACGACTTCCGCTACCGCATCTTCAACGGCGGCAGCGGCGACGAGGTCGAGCACTGCGGCAACGGCGCGCGCTGCTTCGTTCGCTTCTGCCTGGAGCAGAAGCTGAGCGACAAGACCGTGCTGCGCGTGCGCACCATGAACCGATTGCTGACCCTGCAGGCCATGCCCGACGGGCGCGTGCGCGTGGACATGGACCCGCCGGAGTTCGCGCCCGAACGCGTGCCTTACGTCGATACCGGAGCGCCTGAGCTCGCGGGGGTCAGTGTGCTGTCGATGGGCAACCCGCATGCCGTGCTGTTCGTGGACGACGTGGACGCTGCACCGGTCGAGGTCCTGGGCCAGCGCATCCAGGCGCTCTCGGCCTTTCCGCAGGGCGTGAACGTGGGCTTTCTGCAGGTGCTGGACCGCGGCCACGCGCGCATCCGCGTCTATGAGCGCGGGGCCGGCGAGACTTTGGCCTGCGGCACCGGGGCCTGCGCGGCGGTGGTGGCGGGCATCCGCGCCGGGCTGCTGGATGGGGCGGTCGAAGTTCAGGCGCGCGGCGGCTTGCTGCGCATCGAATGGGATGCAGACACACCTGGGGCTTCGGTCTTCATGACCGGCCCAGCCGAAACGGTTTTCACTGGAGAGATCACACTGTGAGCGACGAAGCCCTGCAAGGCATCACCGAAGACGACATCGCCAACTACCTGGCGGCCAACCCCGGCTTCTTCGAGCGGCACGCGGCGCTGCTCGCGGCCATCCAGTTCCCGCACCCGCAGGGCGCCCGCACGGTGAGCCTGCAGGAGCGCCAGGCCATGATGCTGCGGGAACGCATCAAGGGCTTGGAGCGGCGCATCATCGAGATGATCCGCAACGGCCAGGAGAACATCGGCCACTTCGAGAAGCTGCAGGCCTGGACCCTGCAGCAGATGCGCCAGCCCGACCCGCAGGCCCTGCACGAGCAACTGCGCGAAGCCTTCCAGATCCCGGCCACCGCGCTGCGCCTATTCGGCGCGCCCGGCGAGGCCGACTGGGCCAAGCCCGTGAGCGAGCGCCTGCGCCAGCACGCCCAGGCCATGAGCGAGCCCTACTGCGGCGCCAACGACGGCAGCGAGGCCACGCATTGGGTCGAACTGCCGGTGGCCTCGATGGCCCTGGTGCCCCTGCGACGCGCGGATGGCCAGGTCTTCGGCCTGCTGCTGTTGGCCTCGTCAGACGCCACTCGGTACAGCGCCGACAAGGGCCTGGAGTTCCTGCTGCGCGTGGGCGAAGTGGCCAGCGCGGCGCTGGCCGGCTTCGCCCCGCTTCCCGATTGAACCCAGGTTGAGCGAGCCCTTCGCCGCCTACCTGACCGAGCTGCGCGTGCAGCGGCGGCTGGCGCCGCGCACGCTCGCGCTGTATGAGGCGGCGCTGCAGCGCCTGACGCAGGGCGCCGAGCAACTCGGCGTGGCGCTGCGCGCG
>JAFLDE010000071.1 GCA_017302655.1 Burkholderiales bacterium | reverse complement strand
GCGCGGCAGCACTGGCAGCGCCTGCTGGAGCGCGCGCCCGCCGACCACCCGCTGCACGAGGTGGCGCGCAACAGCCTGGCGCAGCCGTAAATCCGGACAGGCCCTGGCCTTTCCGGCGTGCGAATCGCCGAGAACAAATTCGGCGCTGCCGGAAGACCCTCGCTCCGCGACTCGGTACGCGCTTGATCAAGCGCAAGTCCGCCGGCTCGACCCCAAACGGTGCATGCGCTTCTTGATCTGGCGCAAATGGCATGCGGAATGGTTTCTAGACACTGCCCGCTGACCGACCAACAAGAGCGGAGACGGTGATGAGCATTCTTGGCGTGGTGCTGCGCGTGCGGCCCGAAGCCGTGGCGGTGCTGGCACACAGCCTGGCGCTGGAGAGCGGCGTGGAAGTCACCCAGAACCCGGGCGACGGGCGGCTGGTGCTGGTCATCGAGGACGCCGAAGCCTGCTCGGCTGCGGCGCGCCTGGGCCAACTGGCCCTGCACCCTGACGTGCTGGCCAGCTCCTTGGTCTACGAGTACTCGGGCGAAGACTCGCCCGCGCCGGCGCAGCACCAGCACCCCCATTGGCGTCAGGACCTGCACCGCCTGGACGCCACCCCCTCTTCTTGAACCTGTTCAACGCGCGCGCGAGCCGAGCTCGGCAGCATCCCTAGCGTTCTTTCCGCACCGATTTGATCTGCGACAACCCAGCTGGAGCATCCCCATGGAAGCCAACCGCCGCATCTTTCTGAAGTCCCAAGCCGCCGCCGCGGCTGCCTCGGCCGCCGGCCTGCCGATCGCGGTGCAAGCCGCCGCGCCGGCCAACGGCGCGGTGCGTTGGGACAAGGCCCCCTGCCGCTTCTGCGGCACCGGCTGTTCGGTGGTGGTGGGCGTGCAGGACGGGCGGGTGGTCGCCACCCAGGGCGATGCCGAGTCGCCGGTGAACCGCGGCCTGAATTGCATCAAGGGCTACTTCCTGTCCAAGATCATGTACGGCCAGGACCGCCTGACCCGCCCGCTGCTGCGCAAGAAGAACGGCGTCTATGACAAGAATGGGGAGTTCACGCCGATCAGTTGGGACGAGGCCTTCGACCTGATGGCCAGCAAGTGGAAGGCGGCGCTGAAAGAGGCCGGCCCGACCAGCATCGGCATGTTCGGCTCCGGCCAGTGGACGATCTGGGAAGGCTATGCCGCCTCCAAGCTGTGGAAGGCCGGTTTCCGCTCCAACAACCTCGACCCGAATGCGCGCCATTGCATGGCCTCGGCCGTGGCCGGCTTCATGCGCACCTTCGGCATCGACGAGCCGATGGGCTGCTACGACGACATCGAGCAGGCCGACGCCTTCGTGCTCTGGGGCAGCAACATGGCCGAGATGCACCCCATCCTGTGGACGCGCATCACCGACCGCCGGCTGAACCATCCGAACACCAAGGTCATGGTGCTCTCGACCTTCGAGCACCGCAGCTTCGACCTCGCGGACAGCGGCATGATCTTTGCGCCGCAGACCGACCTGGCGATCCTCAACTACGTCGCGAACTACATCATCAAGAGCGGCAAGGTGAACCAGGACTTCGTCAAGAAGCACTGCAACTTCAAGCTGGGCGAGACCGACATCGGCTACGGCTTGCGCCCGGCGCACGCGCTGGAGAAGGACGCCAAGGCCAACGGCTACCCCGGCGCGGACGGCAAGCCCAAGGGCAGTCCGAACGACGCCAAGCCGATCAGCTTCGAGGAGTACGCGAAGTTCGTCTCCGAGTACACGGCCGAGAAGGTGAGCGCGCTGTCCGGCGTGCCGGTCAAGCAGCTGGAGGAACTGGCCAAGCTCTACGCCGACCCGAAGGTCAAGGTGGTCAGCTTCTGGACCATGGGCTTCAACCAGCACACCCGTGGCACCTGGGCCAACAACATGGTCTACAACATCCACCTGCTGACCGGCAAGATCAGCAGCCCGGGCAACAGCCCCTTCTCGCTGACCGGCCAGCCCAGCGCCTGCGGCACGGCGCGTGAGGTCGGCACCTTCGCCCACCGCCTGCCGGCCGACATGGTGGTGACCAACCCCGAGCACCGCGCGAAGACCGAGAAGATCTGGCAACTGCCGGAGGGCACGCTGCCCGACAAGATCGGTCTGCACGCGGTGGCGCAGAGCCGCGCGCTGAAGGACGGCAAGCTCAAGTGCTACTGGACCTCGACGACCAACAACATGCAGGCGGGGCCGAACGTCAACGGCGAGATCTACCCCGGCTGGCGCAATCCGGCGACCTTCGTGGTGGTGAGCGACGCCTACCCGACGGTCAGCGCGATGGCCGCCGACCTCATCCTGCCGAGCGCCATGTGGGTCGAGAAGGAGGGCGCCTATGGCAATGCCGAGCGCCGCACGCAGTTCTGGCGCCAGCAGGTCTCGGCGCCGGGCGAGTCCAAGAGCGACCTCTGGCAGTACATCGAGTTCAGCAAGCGCTTCAAGATGGAAGAGGTCTGGCCGGCTGAGTTGCTGGCCAAGAAGCCCGAGTACAAGGGCAAGACCCTGTTCGACGTGCTCTACAAGAACGGCAAGGTCAACAAGTTCCCGGCGGCCGAAGTGGGCAAGGTCAACGCCAAGTACATCGACGGCTACATGAACGACGAGTCCAAGGCTCTGGGCTTCTATCTGCAAAAGGGTCTCTTTGAGGAGTACGCCGAGTTCGGCCGCGGCAAGGCGCACGACCTGGCCCCCTTCGAGGTCTATCACGAGAGCCGCGGCCTGCGCTGGCCGGTGGTCGACGGCAAGGAAACCCTGTGGCGCTTCCGCGAGGGCTACGACCCGTACGTGAAGAAGGGCGAGGGCGTCAGCTTCTACGGCCACAAGGATGGCAAGGCGGTCATCTTTGCGCTGCCCTACCAGCCGGCGGCCGAGGTGCCGGACAAGGAATACGACCTTTGGCTGTGCACCGGCCGCGTGCTCGAGCACTGGCACACCGGCTCGATGACGCGCCGCGTGCCCGAGCTGCACCGCGCCGTGCCCGAGGCCCTGCTCTACATGCACCCCGATGACGCCAAGGCGCGCGGGCTGCAGCGCGGCATGAAGGTCAAGGTGGCCTCGCGCCGCGGCGACATCACCTGCCAGGTCGAAACCAAGAGCCGCAACAAGGTGCCGCGCGGCTTGGTCTACGTGCCCTTCTTCGATGAAGGCCGCCTGGTCAACCGCCTGACGCTCGACGCCACCTGCCCGATCTCGAAAGAGACCGACTTCAAGAAGTGCGCGGTGAAGGTCGCGAAGGCCTGACGCAGCCATGAGCCTGTCGCGTCGCGAACTGCTGCAGGGGGCCTCCACCGCCTGCACCGCCGGCCTGTTGGCCGGGGGTGCGGCGTTGGTTGCCTATCCGGCGCAGGCGCGGCCGGCGCAGGCCTTGCGACCGCCCGGGGCGTTGGACGAATCGGAATTCCTGGCCGCCTGTGTGCGCTGCGGGCTGTGCGTGCGCGATTGCCCGCCGCACAACCTCAAGCTCAGCGAGTTGGGGGATGGCATGGGGCGTGACGTCGCCATCGGCACCCCGTACTTCGTGGCTCGCGACATTCCCTGCGAGATGTGCGAGCACATCCCTTGCGTGAAGGCCTGCCCGACCGGCGCGCTGGATCCGCAGCTGCAGCGCATCGAGGACGCGCGCATGGGCCTGGCGGTGCTCATCGACCACGAAAGCTGCCTGAACTGGCTGGGCCTGCGCTGCGACGTCTGCTACCGCGTCTGTCCGGTCATCGACCAGGCCATCACGCTAGAAAAGGTCAGCAACCCGCGCAGCGACCGCCACGCCATGCTGCTGCCCACCGTGCACGCCGAGGCCTGCACGGGCTGCGGCAAGTGCGAGCAGGCCTGTGTGCTGGAAACGGCTGCCATCAAGGTGCTGCCGCGCCCGCTGGCGCAGGGATCCCTGGGTGCGCACTACCGCAAGGGCTGGGAGGCCGAGGGCCGCGCGCACACGCCGCAGTTCCAGGCCCCGGTGCAGCGCCTGCCCGAAGGGGGCGGCGATGTGCGGCCGCTGCGTGGCGGTGAACTGGCCTACCCGAACGCCATGCAGGCCTCGGAGGCGAGGCCATGAGCACGACCACCACCACCACCCCGCTGATGGGTGCCGCAGCCAAGCCTTCCAGCTGGGTGCGCCGCCATCGCTTCTGGCTGCCGCGGCGCGCCACGCAACTGGTCACCTTGTTGCTCTTCATGCTCGGCCCCTGGGCCGGCGTCTGGGTGCTCAAGGGCAACCTGAGCAGCAGCCTGTTGCTGGGCACCGTGCCGCTCACCGACCCCTTCGTGCTCGCGCAGACCCTGGCCGCCGGCCACCTGCCCGAACTCACGGCGCTGCTCGGCGCCTTCATCGTCGTGGCCTTCTACGGCCTGCTGGCAGGCCGCGCCTTCTGCGCCTGGGTCTGCCCGGTGAATGTCGTGACCGACAGCGCCGCCTGGCTGCGCCGCCGCTTCAAGCTAAACGGCGGCCGCGCGCCACGCGCCAGCCTGCGCTACTGGGTGCTGGGCGCCGTGCTGCTGGCCTGCCTGGCCAGCGGCCAGGCGGTCTGGGAGGCGGTCAACCCGGTGTCGCTGACGCAGCGCGCGTTCATCTTTGGCGGCCTGCTGGCCTGGGGCGCGCTGCTCGCGGTGTTTCTCTTTGATTTGCTGGTGGCCCCGCGCGGCTGGTGCGGCCATGTCTGCCCGATGGGCGCGGCCTACGCGCTGATCGGCAGCAAGCCCTTGCTGCGCGTGGCCGCTACCCACAGCAGCCGCTGCGACGACTGCGGCGACTGCTACGCCGTCTGCCCCGAACCCCAGGTGCTGGTGGCGCCGCTGAAGGCCAAGGAGGGCGCCGGCCCCGTGGTCACGGCGCGCGAATGCACCGCCTGTGCGCGCTGCATCGAGGTCTGTCCGACCGAGGTGCTGCGCTTCACCCATCGCTTCGACACCCGAAGGGACTGAGACCATGAAGACGCTGAAGAAGATCGCCCCCTTGTTGATGGCCCTGGCCCTGTTCGCAATCGGCCTCGATCAGGTGAGGGCGGCCGATGACAAGGCCCCGGTGAAGCTGCAGTCGCTGCGCGCCGGCACGCCGGTCAACCAAGACAACCCACCGGCGAACCACCGCCAGGAACGCGACCACCCGGTGGGCGATCGCGACTTCGTGCAGATGCCGCCGCTCGTGCCGCACACCATCAGCGGCTACCAGATCACGAAGAACTTCAACAAGTGCATGGACTGCCATGCCTGGCAGAAGACCAAGGAAAGCGGAGCCACGAAGATCAGCGTCACGCACTTCCGCACGCGTGAGGGCGTGGAGCTCGACCAGGTCAGCCCGCGTCGCTACTTCTGCACCCAGTGCCATGTGCCGCAGAGCGATGCCAAACCGTTGGTGGCCAACACCTACGAACGCGCGAAAGGAATGAAGTGATGCGCGCGCTCCTGCAATGGCTGCGCCAACGCGCGAGCCTGAAGCCTATCTGGTGGCTGGCGGTGTTCTTTGCCGGCGGCATCATCTTCTGGGGCGGCTTCAACACTGCCATGGAATGGACCAACCGCGAGGCTTTCTGCATCTCCTGCCACGAGATGGAGAAGAACGTCTTCGTGGAGTACCGCAACACCATCCACTACCAGAACCGCACCGGCGTGCGCGCCACCTGCCCGGACTGCCATGTGCCCAAGGAGTGGGGGCCGAAGATGGTGCGCAAGATCCAGGCGTCCAAGGAGTTGCTGGGCAAGATGCTCGGCACCATCGACACGCCGGAGAAGTTCAACGCCCACCGTGGCGTGATGGCAGAACGCGAGTGGTCGCGCATGAAGGCCAACGACAGCCAGGAATGCCGCAACTGCCACAACTTCAGCTACATGGACTACGCAGAGCAGAACGCCCGCGCGGCCACGCGGCACCAGGTGGCCTTCACGCAGGGCCAGACCTGCATCGACTGCCACAAGGGCATTGCGCACACCATGCCGCCCGTCGAGCAGCCGATCGGCGCGCACAAGGAGGGCGAGGTGAAGCTGCCCCCGCCCACGCTTGCCACGCCCGCCACTTCCTCGGCGCCGGCCTCGGGCACCGCCGCCGGCTATTGAGCTCGGCTCCACCGCAACGCCGGGCTGCGGCCCGGCGCTTTCATTCGCCACCATGAAAGTCTTCGGCATCGCCGGCCACTCCGGCATGGGCAAGACCACCTTGCTGGAACGCCTGGTGCCGGCGCTCACCCGGCGCGGCCTGCGCGTCTCGCTGGTCAAGCACTCGCACAAGGACATCGAGGTCGACCGCCCCGGCAAGGACAGCTACCGCCTGCGCGAGGCCGGTTGCCAGGAAGTGCTGCTGCTGGGCCGCACGCGCTGGGCCTTGATGCACGAGCTGCGTGGTGACGCCGAGCCGCCGCTGGCCTATCTGCTCACTCGCATCCAGGCCTGCGATCTGGTGCTCGTCGAGGGCTTCAAGAGCGGGCTCTTCCCGCGCCTGGAGGTCTGG
The DNA here is from genome assembly GCA_017302655.1 of Burkholderiales bacterium. Lineage (GTDB taxonomy): Bacteria > Pseudomonadota > Gammaproteobacteria > Burkholderiales > Burkholderiaceae_C > Inhella. The sequence continues at coordinate 13,627 of JAFLDE010000071.1, read as the reverse complement.
CGCAGCGAACCCGGCCGCCCCGCCTTGTGGACCCAAGGGCTCCCAGGCCTCACCGCCGTGGCCAGCGACGCCGCGCCCGACCCCGCCTGCAACCTGCCCTGGCTGAACCTCGCGGACACCGAGGCCCTGGTGGCACACCTGCTCGCGCAGGCCGCCGAGCTGGATCAAGCCGCCTGGTAACGCGCCAGCGCGGCGGCGTCCAGGATGTGGATGTCGCGCTTGTCGATGTCGATCAGCCCCGCCGCCTCCAACTCGTGCAGCACGCGCGAGAAGTACTCGGGCGTGAGCGATAGGCGCGAGGCCACGGTGGCTTTGCTGACCGGCAGCGAGACCGTCTGCTGGGCCTCGCCATCGGCCAGGTCGCGCAACAGATAGCCGACCACGCGCTGCACGCCGGACTGCAGCGCATAGGCCTGCACGTCGTGCACCAGCCCGTGCAGCCGGCGCGACAGGCCCGCCAGCATGCGCAGCGCGAAGCGGCTGTCGGCTTCGAGCTCTTGGCGCACGGCCTGGCGCGGCACCACCATCAGCAGCGTGTCTGCGAGCGCCTGCGCATTCACCAGGCAGGGCTTGTCCAGGAACATCAGCGCCTCGGCGAAGCTCATGCCGGGGCCGATCAGCTCGATCACCTTCTCGTTGCCGTTCGGCGCGATGACGAACAGGCGCACCTGCCCGCTGACGGTGACGTAGAAGCTCTCGCACGGGTCGCCCACATGGAACACGTACTCGCCCCGGTCGACGCGGCGCAGGCTCACCGCCCGCGACAGACGCTCCAGGGCTTCGGGGCCGATGTCCTGGAACAGCGGCATGCGCGCCAGGAAGCGTTGGACGTCGAATGAGCGGGTGTCGAGCATGGGCGCGATTGTTCGGTTCCGGTCACCCGCCGCCCTTGCGACAGATCAACGAACGAGGGAAGCGTGCAGGGCGAGCAGCTTGCGTGGCAGTTCGCTGCAGCGCCGCACCCAGGCGTGGCCGCGGGTGCCGAACAGCGGGGCCAGCACCGTGGGCGGCTCGCTGTCGATGGACAGCGCGAAGGGCGTGAGCCCGGCGGCGCGTGCTTCGCGCAGGGCCTCACGCGTGTCCTCCAGGCCCAGCCGGCCGTCGTAGCCGTCGAGGTCGTGCGGCTTGCCGTCGGTCAGCAGCAGCAACAGGCGCTGGCGCTCGGGGCGGGCGGCCAACTCGCGGGTGGCGGCGCGCAGCGCGGCGCCCATGCGCGTGTAGTAACCGGGGCGCAGACCGCCCAGGGCCTGCAGGGTGCGCGGGCCCCAGGGCGTGTCGAAGCCCTTGATCTCGTGCAGGCGAAGATGCCGGCGCACAGAGCTGAAGCCGAACAGGGCCAGCGCGTCGCCGCTGCCGGCCAGGGCCTCGCCGAACACGTAGAGGCTGTCGCGGATCACGTCGATGACGCGCTGCTCGCTGCTCACATGGGCGTCGGTGCTCATCGACAGATCGGCCATCAGCAGCGTGGCCAACTCGCGCTGGCGACGGTGCGGCTGCATCCACAGCAGGCCGGTACCGGCCTGCGGCAGCGCGCGTTCGCGCACCAGGGCGTCCAGGTCGAGCAGTTCGCCACTGGCTTGCGCGCGCTGCCAGCGCGGCGCGGCTTGCTGCACCGCCATGCGCCGGCGCAGCTGCGTGGCCAGCACGCGAAGCGATGCCTCGGGCGTCCAGGAGCCGGGTTCGCGCGCGGCATAGCGCTGCACGCTCACGCGCAGGGGTTGCAGGCAGGCGCCGCGCGGGTCCCACTCGGGTAGGGCATCGGGTTCGCCGAGGCGCAGGTCGTCGTGCTCGGCGGCGGGCAGGTCAAGGTCGAAGCGGAGGCGGCTGCCGCTGCCCATGCGCTGCAGGGTCAGCGCGTCCAGCGTGTCGGCCGCGGCCTGGGCGTCCTGCGGCTCGGGCTGGTCGTCGTGGGCGCGGTCCAGCGGCAGCGGGTCGGCGAAGGTTTTCAGCCACTCGGTCTTGGCGGCCAGCAGCAGCGGGTGGCGCGAAGCGACCAGCGAGACGGCCGGCTTGTGCACGCGGCGCCGGCCGGCGATCGACTGCCCGGGCGTGTTCGAGGCCTCGCTTCCTGCACCGGGCTCTGCCTCGCCGTTCACGCCGCCCTCGCCCTGCACCGACAGCAGCCAGCACCACAGCGGCGCCAGACGGGCGAGGTCGGGCTCGGCGTCCGGTGCGGGCTGGTCCAGCGACAGCCAGCGGCGCAGCAGGGCCTCGTGTTCGCTCTGCACAGCCCCACGCCGCGCCAGCTCAGCCGCCAGCAGGCGCTGCCAGCGGCCCTGCAGCGCGGGGAAGGCGGTGAGCAAGCGTTCGGTGGCCGCGCGGTTGGCTCGGCAGAAGCCGCGCTCCGGCCCATGGTGGGCGGCCAGCAGGGCCCACCACCGGTAGAGCTGGGCGTTGAGCTGCGGCTCGCCATGCAGGGCCAGGCGCGGCGGCAGCGCGAGCACCTCGGCATCCAGCTGCGGCAGGCATTCACGCAGACCGGTGCCGGCGATGCGTTGCCACCAGCTGCGTGGCGTGTCGCTGCCCACGGGCACCGGCAGCGCTTCGGCAATGCGCCGCGTGCCGCCACCGGCCGCGCGCAGCAGCAGGCCCAGCGGCGCGGGCTCCAACAGGGCCTGGGCGGCCTCGTTCGTGCGCTCGGCGCGGCGGGTTGCCCAGCGGTGCCACTTCAGGCCGACCCACTCTTCCATCAGCGGCTCCCGGCAGGGGGTTGATCGCGGCCTGCATCCTGGCGGGCCTGGCGAAGGGTTTCACGCAGCGCATCCACGCCCACCCGCCATTCAAGGCTGGGCGCGCTGCCGCGCTGGGTGTGCGAGTGGTCGCAGGCTTGCAGGCACCGACCGCACTGCACGCAGCTGAACATCAGGCGCTTGATGCGCCGCGGCTGCAGGCGCATCGGGCAGGCGTCCTCGCAGGCATCGGCATGCGGCTCGCAGCCCTTGCAGCTGGGCGCGCGTTCACGGGAAAAACTCACCACCAACGCGCGCGGGTTGGCCATCCAGGCCAGGCTCTGGAAGAAGCCGACCGCGCAGCCGAAGCGGCAGAACAGATGCCGCGCCAGCAGCAGCTCGGCGCTGAACAGCGCCCAGGCGATGAACAGGAAGCGCGCCTGGTTGGCACTCAGGCTGGCGCTGAACAGGCCGCCCCAGATCTCGCGCGGCGGCAGCAAATAGGTCAGCAGGGTGATGGACCACAGAAAGCCGAAGCCCAGCGCCGTGGCCACGAAGAGCAGGGCGTGCCGGCGGCTGCGCTGAGAACCGCTCGGCACTTCCCACAGGCTGCGCCGGCCGGCGGCGCGCCAGAGCTGTTCGTTCAGCAGCTCCACCAGGCTGAAGTGCGGGCACAGCCAGCCGCAGTACAGCCGCCCGTAACGCCAGGCCACGAAGAGGAAGCCGCCGACCAGCAGCAGGGCCGGCACGATGGCCTTGAAGAGGATGCTCAGCGCCACCTCCGTGCTGCTCAGCTGGCCGGCGCGGAAGGCGTCGATACCCAGGCTCCAGCGCTGGCCCAGGAACCAAAGCTGGGCATCCATCAGGTCGAAGCGCAGCAGGTCGAGCGCCGGGGCCAGCAGGAAGAGCAGGAAGAAGCCCGCCTGCAGGGCGCGGCGGCGGCGCTGCAGCGTCTCGTGGGTCAGTGAGGCGGGGCCTGGTGAGGGCACGGCCTCATTCGCCGAGCACCGCATCCAGCACCTCCTGCAGTGCGGCCAGGGTCTGGGTGTCGTCGCTCAGCGCTTCCATCACCGCCACCTGCGCGGCGCGCTGCAGGGTGAGGCCCTGGCCGGTCAGCCGGGCTGCCATCACCAGCAGCCGGGTGCTGGCGGTCTCTTCCAGGTCTTGCTCGGTGAGCCGGCGCAGGGCCTGCGCCAGGCGCACCAGCGCCGCTGCCACCTCCGCCGTGCAGCCGCTCTCGCTCTGCACGATGCGCGCCTCCAACTCGGGCGTCGGGTAGCCCAGGGTGAGGGCCACGAAGCGTTGCCGCGTGCTCGGCTTCAGGCCCTTGAGCAGGTGCTGGTAGCCGGGGTTGTAGGACAGCACGAGCATGAAGCCCGGCGCCGCATCCAGCAGTTCGCCGTGCCGCTCCAGCGGCAGCTGGCGGCGGTCGTCGGCCAGCGGGTGCAGCACCACGGTGATGTCCTTGCGCGCCTCCACCACCTCGTCCAGGTAGAAGATGGCGCCCTCTCGCACGGCACGGGCTAGCGGGCCGTCCACCCAGCGCGTGTCGCCACCGGCGATCAGGTGCCGGCCGGTCAGGTCGGCCGCCCCCAGGTCGTCGTGGCCGCTCACGGTGATCAAGGGCCGCCCCAGCCGGGCCGCCATGTGCTCCACCAGCCGGGTCTTGCCGCAACCAGTCGGGCCCTTCAGCAGCAGCGGCAGCTGCGCAGCATGGGCCTGCGCGAAGAGCAGGCATTCGTCCCCCTGCGGCAGGTAGGCGGGCGGGCTGGCTGCGTTGCCAGCGGCGGGCAGGGCATGAAGGGCAGGGCGGGGTGACAGCAAGGCGGGCTCCGGCGGCAGGCTTCGGAGGCGAAGCCCTTGCGCGGCAGGGTAGGCAATGGGCGCCGCGGCGTCCTTGAAGCGGTTCAAGGATGGGCAAGCTTGGCCGCCGACGGAGTCCAGGCGGTGCGCCGGTGCTTTCCCGGCCGGCTCAGCGCGCCCGCGCGGCCTCGGCCATCATGCGCGCCCGCTGACCCCCAGAACACCCGCCCGACCCGCCCCATGCTGGATCGCCTTCGCCGCCTGATGCCGGAGCACGCTGCCGTGGCCAACAGCCGCTGGCTGCGCTGGCTGGGCCCGTCCGTGCTGCACCCCCGCTTGTTCCACCTGAGCCGGCGCGGCGTGGCCCTAGGGGCGGCCATTGGCGTCTTCTTCGCCTTCCTCACTCCCATCGCGCAAATTCCGGCCTCAGCTGCCGTCTGCGTGCTGCTTCGCGCCAACGTGCCGGCGGCCATCGTGGGCACGCTGGTGAACACCCCGCCGACCTTCGGCCCGGTCTACTACGGCGCCTGGAAGGTGGGCAGCTGGGTGCTGGCCGAACCGACCGACGAGGCCCATGCACCCAAGGCGCTCACCCAGCCGGCCCCGAGCGACGAAGCCTCCGACGACCGCTCCTGGTGGGAGCGCGCGCTGGCCGGCTTGCAGCGTGTTGGCAAGCCCTTGCTGCTGGGCTCGCTGATCTTCGCCGTGGTGTGCGGCTCGCTGGCCTACCTGCTGTGCAACGGCGTGTGGCACTGGCGCGTGCGCAGCAAGCGGCGGCGCCGGTTGGTTGCGGTCATCAAGAACGGCAGCTGAACGCGTCGTTCCCGTTCAGTCCATCGCTTCGGGCTTGCCTGTACTGGTGTAGGCCAAGCGGTCATCCCGTCCGACCGGTCTTCGCGAGAATCACGCCCGACGTGCCGAGCCTCAAGGCCTGCCGGCGTGCTCAAGAAAGGGATGGCTGAACAGGAATGACCAACGAAGCGTTCTCGCGCGTCAAGATCGACGCCCAGCTGCGCGACCAGGGCTGGGACATCACGAACACCAACGCCGTGCGCTTCGAGGTCGTGCTGCCGGATCGCACCAAGGCCGACTACGTGCTCTGCGACCGCAACGGCCGCTCGCTGGCGGTTGTCGAGGCCAAGAAGGCCGCCATCAACCCGGCCGAAGCGGAGGCCCAGGCCAAGGCCTATGCCGTCCAGCTCGGCGTGCCTTACATCTTCCTGGCAAACGGCAACGAGGTCCGCTTCTGGCAGTGGCAGACCGAGGCCTTCCCGCGCCTGGTCAAGACCTTCTTCTCCCAGGCCGACCTGGAGCGCCGCGCCGCCACGGCCCAAGTCAAGCGCGACCTGCTGTCGGTCGAGATCGACAGGCACATCGTCGAGCGCGACTACCAAACCGAGTGCATCGACACCCTGTGCCGCGAAATCCAGGCAGGCCGCCGCAAGCTGCTGGTCGAGATGGCCACCGGCACCGGCAAGACCCGCACGGCGGCCGCCTTCATCAAGCGCTTGTTCGAGGCCGGCGCGATCACCCGCGTACTCTTCCTGGTGGACCGCATTCCGCTGGCCAAGCAGACCGAGGACGCCTTCGCCGAGCACCTGAGCGACTTCCCGGCCTACGTGCTGCGCGCCGGCCGGCGCTTCCAGGACGAGAAACGCATCACCATCACCACGCTGCAGAGCATGGTGAACATCTATCACTTGTACTCGTCCGGCTACTTCGACCTGGTGATCTCCGACGAGTGCCACCGCTCGATCTATGGCAAGTGGAGCGGTGTGCTCAAGCACTTCGACGGCGTGCAGGTGGGCCTGACCGCCACCCCTTGCATCGCCGACCCGTCCACCTTTGGCGACGACGACGACAAGCTGGCGATCCGCGACACCCTGCGCTTCTTCGAGGTCGAGCGGCCCACCTTCAGCTACAAGATGAAGGACGCCATCCGCGACGGCTACCTGGTGCCCTACCAGATCTACAAGGCCAAGACCGTCAAGACGGCAGCCGAAGGTGGGTTCGAGGTCACGCGCGATGAGCTCGACTGGTCAGCGATGGACGCTGAGACCAAGGCTGAATTGGAGAAGCTTTTCGACGAGCAAGCGCAAGCACGCAAGCGGGTCGGCAAAGGCAGCGACAAGCCCGACCGCATCACCATCGACCCGGCAGCCCTCGAACGCAAGATCACCATCCCGGAGCGCAATCGCGCCATGGTGCGCGAGTTCCGCCAGGTGATGGACAACGGCTACCTCGACGCCAAGGGCGTGCTGCGCAAACCGCTCTTGGGCAAGGTGATCGTCTTCGCCGTCACCAAGCGCCATGCAGAGACCCTGGCCAACATGTTCGACCAGGCCTTCGCCGACAAGAAGCCTTCGCCCGAGGTGCGCTACGCCGACTACGTGGTCTCCGGCATGGGCGACGACGACACGGTCGACGGCATGACCAAGATCAAGCGCTTCAAGAAGGAGACCTTCCCGCAGATCCTGGTCTCGGTGAACATGCTCGACACCGGTTTCGACTGCCCCGAGGTGGTCAATCTGGTCTTCGCTCGCTTCACCCGCTCAACCATCCTGTACCAGCAGATGCGCGGGCGCGGCACCCGCAAGGCCAGGGGCAAGCCGGTCTTCACGATGTTCGACTTCGTCGGCGTCACCGACTACCACGGTGACGACGAGGCGGCGGGCGAGGGCGGCCTCGTCATGGAGCGCAAGCCCAAGCCGTACAGCGAGCCGCGCAAGCTGCTGTCGCTCGATGTCGATGACCACATCGACCCCAACACCCGTGCCTGGGTGACGGTGGACGAAGACGGCAACCTGGTCTTCCCCGAAGCCAGCGAGCAGCAGCAGGAACAGGTCGGCGCCCGCTTCGAGGCCTGGATCCTCGCCCGCGAAGAGGAGTTCACGCCCGACCAGGAACGCTGGCTACGCACGGTGGGCAGCCAGCTCCGCGCCAACGCCGACACCTGGGACGAGTTCACCGCTGGGCACTTCGCCTTTCCGCCCTTTACGCTGATGGGCGGCCTGCCCGAGGCGTTGCGCGTCTTCGGCGGTGGCCAGGCGCTGGACGACATCCTCGAATCGCTCAGCGCCGCAGTCTTCGGCGACGCTGACCCATCACAACCAGACCCCGGCGTGCAGCCCCGCGCGCCGTCCTGAGCCACGAGACAAGAGAAGCACTGATGCCTTTGACCCCCGACATGCGGCGCGATGTCGACGCGATCCGCAACTACCTGTTCGGCGGCGGCTACCCCGACCCGGTGAGCAACGCCGAGCAACTGGCCTTCCTGTTCTTTTTCTACCTGGTCGAGGGCATCGACGCCGAGAACCAGGCGCGCGCCAAGGTGCTGAAGCAGCCGTACACCAGCATGTTCTCGGGCAATTGGGTGCTGAAGAACCCGCTCAACGCGCCCACCAAGGGCGAGTCCACCCTCCCGAAGGACCGCTTCCGCTGGTCGGTGTGGGCCACGGGCCTGTCCGGCGAGCCGCTGGTGCGCTTCCTGCGCGACGAGGTGTTCCCGTTCTTCACCGAGGTGGCCGGCGGCTCGGCCGTCAACTTCATGCACGGCGCGCGGCTGGTCATCGACGAGCCCACCGTGCTGACCCAGGTCGTCACCCTGGTCGACGGCCTGCGCCTGGACCGCTCTGACGCCGACACCAAGGGCGACCTGTTCGAGCATGTGCTGCGGCAGATCCGCCAGGCCGGCGAGCTGGGCCAGTTCCGCACGCCGCGCCACGTTATCCGCACCATCGTCGAGATGGTCGACCCCAAGGTCGGCGAAACCGTCTACGACCCCGCCGCGGGCACGGCGGGTTTTCTGGTGGCGGCCTACAACCACATGCGCCTAGCCAACTCGTCGCCCGGCGCCATCCAGCAGGTGGAGATCGACGGCAAGACCCAGGCGCGCGGTCTTGGCGACAAGCTGTCCAGCGCGCAGCTCTCGGCCATCCAGAACAAGACCTTCTTCGGCAACGATGTCGACCCGAAGATGATCCGTCTGGCCACGATGAACCTCACGCTGCGCGGCCTGCCCAATGTGCGCGTGCTGCTGCGCAACGTGCTGACCACCAGCTTCGACAATGAGCGCAAGGCCGAGCTGGGCCTGCCGCCCGAGGGCTACCACGTCGTGCTGGCCAACCCGCCGTTCTCAGGCAGGGTGGACAAGGACCGCATCGTCGACGACGTGAAGATCGGCACCAGCACCGCCACCGAGCTGCTGTTCCTGAAGTACATGATGGACAGCCTGCGCCCGGGCGGACGCTGCGGCGTCATCGTGCCCGAGGGCGTGCTCTTCGGCTCCACCGGCGCGCACAAGGAACTGCGCCGCCAGCTCATCGAGAACCACCGCGTCGAGGCCGTGTTGAGCCTGCCCGGCGGCGTGTTCCAGCCGTATTCGGGCGTCAAGACCTCGGTGCTGTTCTTCCGCCGCGGCGGCAGGACCGAGCAGGTGATGTTCCTGCACGCCGACAACGACGGCTACAAGCTGGACGCCAACCACGACACGCCCATCGAGGCTGACGACCTGCCAGGCCTGGCAGCAGCCTATCGGGACCGCGAGGCACGGCTGCAGGCCTGGGGCGCGCGTGATCCCAAGGCCGAGTGGACGGCGCCCTGGTGGTTCGCCGACACCGCCGCGCTGCGGGCCAACGACTTCAACCTCTCGGCCGGCCGCTACCGGCCGATGAGCCAGGTGCAGGCGGCGCACCAGGACCCGCGTGAGCTGCTTGACGAACTGGCAGCCATCGAGACCGAGATCGCCGCTGAAGTCGAGGCGCTACGGTTGGCTCTCGCTGGTGCGACGGCATGAGCGTGCGTCAAGTCCTGCTAGGAGCTGTCTGTACGCAAGACCGTACATCTGTCCGACCGGGTCACGGTGATGAACTGCCCTATTTGGGACTGGAGGGCATCGAGTCCGGTTCTGGGCAATTTGTCGAGAGCGACCTTTCCAAGACGCCCGAAGTGCCTCAAGCCAATAGCTTCCGCTTCGACGAGCGCCATGTGCTGTACGGCAAGCTTCGGCCCTATCTCAACAAGGTTGCACTGCCGACCAAGCCAGGCAAGTGCTCTACCGAGATCATCCCGCTATTGCCTTCGTCGCAGTGCGACAGGCAGTACCTGAGCTTCTTCCTGCGGGCGCCGTCAACGGTGCAGCAGATCACCGGGCGAAGCGCGGGTGCGCGAATGCCGCGAGCCGACATGGACTTCGTGCTGTCGTTGCCGATCACACTCCCCGCGCTTGACGGGCAACGACGCATCGTCGATCTGCTCTCCCGCGCCGAAGGTATCGTCCGTTTGCGCCGCCAGGCCCAGCAGAAGGCCGCCGCGCTGATCCCAGCGATCTTCGTCGACATGTTCGGCGACCCAGCGACGAATCCGAAGGGGTGGTCGCGGATGGCGCTGGGAGACCTGATAGCCAGCGGGCCTACCAACGGGCTTTACAAACACAAATCGGCTTATGGCTCGGGTACGCCCATCCTGCGCATCGACGCTTTCTACGATGGTCGCGTCACCGACCTTGCAGCCCTTAAGCGCGTGCAGGTCGAGCCCGACGAGCAGCGACGCTATGCGCTCTCGGCCGGCGACATCATCGTCAACCGGGTGAACAGCCCCGAGTACCTGGGCAAGAGTGCCCTTGTGCCCGAGTTGCTGGAACCAACGGTGTTCGAATCCAACATGATGCGGTTCAGCATCGATGCTTTGCATGCGCTGCCGGAGTTCGTGATCGCCCTGCTGCAAAACCCATCCACGCGCCGCCACTTCCTGACCAATGCCAAGCACGCCATCAACCAGTCGAGCATTAACCAGCAGGACGTGAAGTCACTTCCGGTCTTCGCTCCGCCGCTGAAATTGCAGCGCCAGTTCGCCCAGCGGGTGGCTGCTGTGCGGGCAATCGAGCAGCAGCAGCAGGCCGCCACATCAAAGGCTACCGCCACATTCAGTGCGCTGCTGGCGAAGGCATTCACAGCGGCATCGCCCGAGGTGCAGCATGAAGCAGAAAGAGCCCTCGCATGATCCCCGACTACCAGTCCCTCATGCGCCCCGTTCTGGCTTGCGCCGCGGCTGGCGAGAGCCGGATCGGTGACACCGTCGACAGGGTCGCCGACCAGCTGGGCCTGACGCCGGAAGAGCGTGCGGAGTTGCTGCCCAGCGGCAAGCAAACCCGGTTCGCCAACCGCGTGAACTGGGCCAAGGCCTACCTGGCCAAGGCCGGCCTGGTGGAGAACACGCGCCGCGGCTACTTCCGCATCACCCTGCGCGGCCAGGCCGCGCTGGCCGATGCCGCGGCCACGATTAACAACGCCTACCTCGACCAGTTCAAGGAGTTCCAGGACTTCAAGGCCAAGGTCAACGAGGCCGACGGCGCGGCATCAGGATCGGCCGCAGCGCCCGCGCAGGTGTCCGCATCCCTGAGCGCTGTGGTGGATACCGAAACGCCCGACGAGTCCCTGCGCAAGGCCCACGCCGCCATCACCGGCGCCCTGGCCGCCGACCTGCTGGACCGCGTGCGCCAAGCCACGCCGGCTTTCTTTGAGCGGCTGATCGTCGAGCTGCTGTTGGCCATGGGCTACGGTGGGACATCCGAAGGAGCCGGCCGTGCGCTGGGCCAGAGCGGGGATGACGGCGTCGATGGCGTCATCGACCAGGACCCGCTCGGCGTGGACCAGATCTTTGTTCAGGCGAAGAAGTACAAGGACGGCAACAACATCGGCGCCGGCGCCATCCGCGACTTCTATGGCGCCCTGAGCCTGAAGAAGGCCCACAAGGGCATCTTCGTCACCACCTCGGCCTTCAGCCAGCCGGCGATCGACACTGCGCGCGGCCTGGGCTCACGCATCGTGCTGATAGACGGCCTGCAGCTGGCGCGGCTGATGATTCGCTACAACGTGGGTTGCCGAGACGAAGAAGTGCTGCACCTGAAGAAGATCGACGAGGACTTCTTCGAGCCCTGACCTCGCCTGCGGCCGCTGCCCGCTGCCTCAGACGTTGAACAGGAAGTTCATCACGTCGCCGTCCTTGACGACGTATTCCTTTCCTTCGGCGCGCATCTTGCCGGCGTCCTTCGCGCCCTGTTCGCCCTTGAAGGCGATGAAGTCGTCGAAGGCGATGGTCTGCGCGCGGATGAAGCCGCGCTCGAAGTCGGTGTGGATGACGCCGGCGGCCTGCGGCGCGGTGTCGCCGATGTGGATGGTCCAGGCGCGCACTTCCTTGACGCCGGCGGTGAAGTAGGTCTGCAGGCCGAGCAGCTTGAAGGCGGCGCGGATGAGGCGGTTCAGGCCGGGTTCGGTCTGGCCCATCTCGGCCAGGAACAGGGCTCGGTCCTCGTCTTCCATGTCGGCCAGCTCGGACTCGGTCTTGGCGCAGATGGCCACCACGGGCGCGTTCTGCGCCTCGGCGTAGGCCTTCAGGCGGTCCAGGTAGGGGTTGTTCTCGAAGCCGGTCTCGGAGACGTTGCCGACGAACATGGCCGGCTTGGCGGTGATCAGGCACAGGGGCTTGAGCACCACGCGCTCTTCCTTGCTGAAGTCGATGGCGCGCACCGGCTTGCCCTCGTTGAGCTGTACCTCGCACTTCTTGAGCACGTCCACCAGGCGCAGGGCTTCCTTGTCGCCGCCGGCCTTGGCCTGCTTGATGGTGCGCTGCAGGGTCTTTTCCACCGTGGCCAGGTCGGCCAGGCAGAGCTCGGTCTGGATGACCTCGATGTCGGAGATAGGGTCGACCTTGCCGGCCACGTGGATGACGTTCTCGTCGTCGAAGCAGCGCACCACGTTGACGATGGCGTCGGTCTCGCGGATGTGGCTGAGGAACTGGTTGCCGAGGCCCTCGCCCTTGCTGGCGCCGGCCACCAGGCCAGCGATGTCCACGAACTCGACGATGGCCGGCACCACGCGCTCGGGCTTGACGATGTGGCTGAGCGCCTGCAGGCGCGGGTCGGGCAGTTCGACCACGCCGACATTGGGCTCGATGGTGCAGAACGGGTAGTTCTCGGCGGCGATGCCGGCCTTGGTGAGGGCGTTGAAGAGGGTGGACTTGCCGACGTTGGGCAGGCCCACGATGCCGCATTGGAGGCTCATGGAGGGGGATCCTGTTTGGGGCCCGTGGTGCGGGCGCTGTTCAGCGCCCAAGGTGACAGGCTCGCCGGGCCGGCTCTGCCCGCCCCCAGCAAGGGTTCAGACGCGGTGGCAAAGCCACACCCGCCTGAGCGCCCAGGGCGAAAGCCGCGATTTTATGGGCTGCATCCGGGGCAACCCGGGGGTGCTTCCTAGAATGCCCGCATGGTGGTGGATGTCCTCATTCGTGGCAGCGGTGCCGTGGGCCAGAGCCTGGCGCTGGCGCTGGCGGCCCAGGGTTTGCGCGTGGCGCTGCGTCGTCCGCATGGGCCTGCTTCGGCGAGAGAAGATGTCCGCGCCTACGCACTGAACGCCGCCTCGCAGCGCCTGCTGGCGGGTCTGCGCGTCTGGGACGGCCTGCCGGCCGACGCCCGCACCCCGGTGGTGGACATGCGCGTTCAGTCCGGCCAGGGCCGGCTCGACTTCAGCGCCTGGAACGCACAGGCCGACGAACTGGCCTGGATCGTCGACGCCGCGGCGCTGGACGCCGCGCTGGCCACCGCGCTGCGTTTCGCCCCGCATGTGCAGTGGGTGGACGAAGATCCCGAGCACGCGCTGCTGGCCCTGTGCGAAGGTCGCGAGGCGGCGAGCCGCCAGCAGCTCGGCATTGCCGTGCAGCGCCGCCCCTACGGCCACGACGCGTTGGCCTGCCGCCTGGTGGCCGACGTGCCGCACCAGGGCCGCGCCTGGCAGTGGTTCCGGGGCGAGGGTGAGGTGCTGGCCCTGTTGCCGCTGGACCGCCCCGAGCCTGGCCGCAGCTACGCACTGGTGTGGTCGCAGCCGGCTGAGCGCGCGCGCGAGCGCCTGCAGGAAGACGCTGGCGCCTTTGAACACGAACTGGCTGGGCTGACCGGTCAGACCCTGCGTCTGGCCAGCCCGCGCCAAAGCTGGCCGCTGCAATGGCTGCGCGCCGAGCGCGTGGCCGGCGAAGGCCATGTGCTGCTGGGCGACTGCGCCCACCTCGTGCATCCACTGGCCGGCCAGGGCCTGAACCTGGGCCTGGCCGACGTGGCCGCGCTGGCCCGCGTGCTGGCGGCGCGCGAGCCCTGGCGGCCGCTC
>JAFLDE010000070.1 GCA_017302655.1 Burkholderiales bacterium | reverse complement strand
CTCGGCGACACGCCCGAGCTGCAAGGCCCCGAGTTCAGCGCCCCGCGCATGGCCGCTGTGCTGCGCCGCGCCGCCAAGGAGGCCGGGTGGGGCGCCGCCCTGCCCAAGGGCCGCGGGCTGGGCGTCGCCAGCTACTTCAGCCACAGCGGCTACGCGGCGGTGGTGGTGGAGGTCGAGGTGTCGCGCGAGGGCGAGCTGCGCATCCCGCGCGTCACCGTGGCGGTGGATGTGGGGCCGATCGTCAACCCGGCGGGCGCCATCAACCAAGTGCAGGGCTCGGTGGTCGATGCGGTCTCGGGCACGCTGCTGCAGCGCATCCGCATCGAGCGCGGCGCGGTGGTGGAGGGCAACTTCGACGACAACCCGCACCTGCGCATGGCGCAGTCGCCGGCGCGCATCGACTGCCACTTCATCGAGACCGAGCGCGCCCCCACCGGCCTGGGCGAACCCGTCTACCCGCCGGTGCCGCCGGCGCTGTGCAACGCGATCTTTGCCGCCTGCGGGGTACGCGTGCGCGAGCTGCCGGTGCGGCTCACTTCCTTGCGCTGGGCCTGAGGCCGGGGCAGCTTCAGCCGCGCAGCTTGTCGATCACGCCCTGCAGCGCGTCGAGCGATCCGAAGGCGATGGCCAGCTCGCCGCTCTGACCCTTCTTGCCGGTCTTGAGCACGCGGATCTCGACCTCGGCGGCGAGCAGGTCGGACAGCTCTTCCTCAAGACGCAGCAGGTCGCGCGGCTTGTCCTTCTTCACGCGCAGCAGCGGTTTCTGACGGCCCGCCGCCAGTTGCGCCACGCGCTTCTCGGTGTCGCGCACGCTCAAGCTTTTTGCCACCACCTCGTGCGCGGCGGTCACCTGGGCGGCGCCTTCCAGCGCCAGCAGCGCGCGCGCGTGGCCCATGTCCAGGTCGCCGGCCATCAGCAGCTGCTGCACGGCCGGCACCAGGTTCAGAAGGCGCAGCAGGTTGCTGGCGGCGCTGCGCGAACGACCCACGGCCTGGGCGGCCTGTTCGTGCGTGAGCTTGAATTCATCGACCAGGCGCTGCAGGCCCTGCGCTTCTTCCAGCGGGTTCAGGTCCTCGCGCTGGATGTTCTCGATCAGCGCCATGACGGCGGCCGATTCGTCCGGCACTTCCTTGACCAGCACCGGCACCTCGGTCAGGCCGGCCAGCTGACTGGCGCGGAAGCGGCGCTCACCGGCAATGATTTCGTAGCGGTCCTTGGCGACCGGGCGCACGAGGATCGGTTGCATCACGCCTTGCGACTTGATGCTTTCGGCCAGCTCGTACAGCGAGCCCTCGTCCATGCGCGTGCGCGGCTGGTACTTGCCGGCCTGCAATTGGGCGATCTTCAAGCGGGACGGCGCGGTGCCCGGCGCGGGTTCGCTGACTTTGGGGCCGAGCAGGGCGTCGAGGCCGAGGCCCAGGCCCTTGGGGCGTTTGGTGACCATGGGGCGGGATTCTCTCAGCGGCTGCGCCGCCGGGCGGCCGGCTGCAGCAGCTCGCGGTCCAGGTAGGTGCGAAGGCGCAGACGCACCGGGTCCATGCGGTTCGGTGCCTGGCCCAGGTAACGGTGCACGTCGGCCGCGTCCAGCCAGAGTCCCTTGCCGTTCAGGCCCAGCTCCGCAGTGTGACGCCAGTGCCGGCTGAAGCGGGCCTTGAAGGCATCGGGCGGGTCATCGCGAAGGCCCAGCAGGCGGCGCACGCCGGTCTCGTGCAACCAGATCTGGCGGCCGTCGTCGTGCACCTGCAGCGACACCCCGGCCACGCTGAAATGCCGGCCCTCGCGGTCGCGCCAGTGGCCGTGTCGCAAGGCGGCGCCCAGGCGCCCCAGTGCCCGCTCGATCAGCCCACTGGCGGCGATGACCACTGCGCCAGCCACCAACGCGCCGCCGAGCGCACCCCACCAGGAGCCGGAAGTCAGTCGGCCCAGACCGGCAACCAGCAGCACGGGCAGCAGGAAGAAGCTGCCGCGCAGCAGCGCCAGGCGCAGCGGCTTGCGTGTCCACAGCGGGTCGTCGGGCTCAGACTCGTGCATCGGCGCCCGCCAGGCTGCGCAGCAGCGCCCGGCCCTGCGGCCACAGGCCCAGGTCGGAGTCGGCGTTCAGATGCCCGCGCGTGCCCAGGCTCTGGTGGCGCGCGCCCCAGGCCTGCGCAAGGCCTGCGGCGCGGCCGGCGCGGTCGTAGGGGTCGTCGGTGGAACTGAGCACCAGCGCCGGGAAGGGCAGGGCTTGGAGCACCGGCGTGCCCCAGCTGGGCAGGCTGCTGGGCCAGTCGTCCTGTTGCACGTCCGGCGGCGCCACCAGCAACGCGCCAGCCACGCGCGCGCCGTGCTGGGAATGAGCCGCCCAGGCGGCCACCAGGTGGCAGCCCAGCGAATGGGCGGCGAGCAGCAGCCGGCCTTCGCGGGCCAGCACGGCGTCTTCGAGCTGCGCCATCCAGTCGCCGCGTTTGGGCGTCAGCCAGTCATCCTGCTGTACGCGATGGTCGCCAAAGTAGGCTTCCCAGAGCGTTTGCCAGTGGCCGGGGCCGCTGTTCTGCCAGCCGGGGAGCAGCAGCACGGGCAAGGTGTCCGCTCCGTGAGAATTCACCACCCCTGCATGAGGAAGCACTGACATGTCGTACCGCGTTTTCGTTGATGGCCACGAGGGCACCACCGGCCTTCGCATCCATGAGTATCTGGCGGCCCGTCCGGACATCGAGCTACTGGTCATCGACTCGGACAAGCGCAAGGACCTGGCCGAGCGCAAGCGCCTGCTCAACGCCGCCGACGTGGCCTTCCTGTGCCTGCCCGACGCCGCCGCCAAGGAGGCCGTGGCCCTGATCGACAACCCGAATACCTGCGTCATCGACGCCAGCACCGCGCACCGCACGCTGCCGGGCTGGGCCTTCGGCCTGCCGGAATTGCACAAAGGCCAGCGCGCGGCGATCCGCGCCACCAAGCGCATCGCCAACCCGGGCTGCCACGCGTCCGCCTTCATCCTGCTGCTGCGCCCGCTGGTGGATGCCGGCCTGGTGCCGAAGGCGGCGCGCCTGAACGCCAATTCGCTGACCGGCTACTCGGGTGGCGGCAAGAGCATGATTGCCCAGTACGAGGCCGGAGGCGATGCCAAGCTGCTCTCGCCCCGGCCCTACGCGCTCACGCTCAGCCACAAGCACCAGCCCGAGATGGCGGCCCACACCGGCCTGGTGCACGCGCCGCTGTTCCAGCCCATCGTCGGCCCCTTCTACAAGGGCCTGGCGGTGAGCGTGCCGCTGCAGCTGGCCGAGCTGGGCTGCAGCGCCGAGCAGCTGCACGCGGCGCTGGCCACGGCCTACGCGGGCGAGCCCTTCATCCGCGTGCTGCCGCTGCGCGACGCGCCCACGCTGGACGCCGGCTTCTACGACGTGCAGGCCTGCAACGACACGAACCGGGTGGACATCCTGGTGCTGGGCAACGACCAGCACGCGATGCTGATGGCGCGCCTGGACAACCTGGGCAAGGGCGCCAGCGGCGCGGCGGTGCAGAGCATGAACGTGCACCTGGGCGTCGAGGAGTCGCTAGGGCTCTGACGGCCGCGGTTTGGGCTGCAGGCGCTGGATCTCCTCCGGCAGCTGCCATCGAAAGGTCGGCTGCAGCAGGTGCGGTGGCTGGGTGGCCAGCGGGGTGTCCAGCCGCAGCAGCGCGGCCATGAGTGGCGTGAAGCTGTCGGCGCGGAAGCGCCGTTGCTCGAGTTCAGCCGGCGGTACCGACCCGGGCTCGCTCTGCCACAGCAGGAGCGGGATGCGATAGCCCGCCAGGGTGTCCGGGCTGTGGCCGGCGTGGTCGCGCTCGTGGCCGACCTCCTGGCCATGGTCCGAAGTGAACAGCCAACCACGCCGTGTGGCGCTGCTGCGCGCTATGAGGGCCAGGGTTTCAGCCAGCAGAGCGTCGTGGTGGCGCAAGGCCGCGTCGTAGGCCGCGCGCTGGTCGATCAACCACGCGGGTCGACCGGCTGCGCGCAGGGCGGCGTCGACCGCGTCGTCCGAGCCGGCAAAGGGATTGGCGCTTCCGGGCGGCAACCGGCGCTCGTAGTAGGGGTGGGCACCGAGCAGGTGCAGCACGATGAGCTTGAGGGGTGCGGGGTCCGCCAGCGCTTCTCGCAGCCGAGGCAGCACCACGGCATCCGGTGTGGCCGAACGGCGGCCTGGCGAGCGGTTCAGCATGTGCATGCGCGGTTCCGCCAGACGGGCGTGGATGTTCTTGACGGCCAGATCGTCGTGGTTGCTGATCCACCAGACCTTGTAGCCACCCGCCTCGGCCAGGGCGAGCAGATGCTGGCCGTCGCGCACCAGCAATCGTTGCAGCGCGGGGATGGTGCTGGCGTCCTGCGCCCAGGCTTCGCGGACCACCGCCAGGGGCGGCTCCAGCGTCGTTCGTAGTTGCTGCAGCGCAGGGGTGGTGGCGCGCGGGTAGCCATGGAGCTGCAGGTTGTCCGGGTTGACGCTGTCGCTGAGCACCAGCACCACGGTGGCCGCCTCGGTTACGGGCCGTGGCACAGCTGCTCGCGCCGCCAGGCGCCACTGCCGATGTTGGTCGCCCAGGCGCTGCCAGTCGGCCTGCTGCTGCTGCACCGCCAGGGCCACGCCCGGCCAGGCCCACAGGGGGTGGAAGCGACGCATGCCTTTGAGGCCGACGCTGAGCAATGCAAAGAGCGCCAAGGCAAGAACCAGTCGTTGGCGGCGCCGTGAAGGACCTTGCGGAGCAGGCGCCCGCAAGGCCAGCGCCGCGGCCAGCACCGCCAGCGACAGCAGGCCCAGCCAAGGCAGCAGTTCATGCGCGTGCCCAAGCAGGTACTCCCAGGCTTCTCCGGGCTGGGTGTTGGCCAGCGCGAGCAGCAGCGCGCTGCTTTCGTGCGTCATGCCGTAGCGCGTGAACAGGTAGCCGCGCAGGCAGGCGTCCACGCCGAACAGCAGCAACCATGAGGCCGCAAGCCAGCGCGCCAGCCCCAGAGGCCGGCTCGGCCACGCCATCATCACCAGGGGCACGGGCAGCCACAGCCACAGCATCTGCACCACCCGTTCGCTGGGCAGGTGACCGGCGACCAGCACGCCGGCTGCGAGCAGCAGAGCGGTGGCCATCCGGCTCATGAGCCGCCGTACACCAGAGTCAGCACCCCGAGCACTGCGAAGGCCGCCGCCGCCAGCTTGTGCACCCAGGCCATGCTGAGCCGGCGCACGATGCGCTCGCCCAGCCAGACGGCGGGCACGTTGGCGAGCATCAGCCCGGCGGTGGAGCCGGCGACCACGGCGATCACCGCGTCGTAGCGGGCGGCCAGCGCCACGGTGGCGATCTGCGTCTTGTCGCCCATCTCGGCCAGGAAGAAGGCAATCACCGTGGTGGCGAAGACGCCCAGGCGGCGACCGTGGGTGTCGAGGTCGTCGGCCTGGTCGGGGATGAGCATCCACACCGCCATGGCCAGAAAGGACAGGGCGAGCAGCCAGCGAAGCCATTCAGGCCCGAGGAAGTGGGCGACCTGCTGCCCCACCACGCCGGCCAGCGCGTGGTTGGCCACCGTGGCGACCAGGATGCCGGCCATGATGGCCCAGGGCTTGCGGTAGCGCGCGGCCAGCATCAGCGCCAGCAGCTGCGTCTTGTCGCCGATTTCGCCCACGGCCACGAGGCCGGTGGAGACCAGAAAAGCTTCCAAAGGGATGACTCCCAGGGCCGGTGGCAAGCATGACCGCAGCCACGCCCCGGCCCGGTCGGCGTTGCTGCAGTCAAAGGTCTTGCCAAACCAGGGTTGCGCGCGCCATGGCCTGCGGGCCAAGTGTGTTGACGCGAGCCCTCACGCGCGTTGCGCGTGCGTGAGGCGGCTACTCCCCCATGACGAGGTGGCGGGAGTGTAGAGGCGGCCCGCCTTCTCAAATCCCCTTGTAGCTGCGCACGGCCGTGATGCGGCCCTGGTGGTCGAAGTCGAACACGTCGACCACCGTCAGCTCGATGTCTTCGTTGACCAGGATTCTCATTTCCGCTGCCACGCTGCCGGCCGTGGCGTGCAGGTGCAGGAGGTCGATGGCGATGCGCTCGGCCTCCTCGAAGTTCTTGCGCGTCTCGGCCAGGAAGGCTTCACGGCCGCTCACGGCGAGATTCCAGTCGCGCAGGCGCACGTTCGGCGTGATCATGCTCGCGATGGTGTCCAGGTCTTTCGCTGCATAGGCCTCCAGGAAGCGGGTGGCCAGGGTGGCATTCACGGCCTGCTGCTGGTGCACCATGAGCGCGGCCGATTGCGCCAGGCGTCGGTCGCGTTCGTTCGGCAGGTCGGCCGCGAAGCGGGCCACCAGGGCTTCGTAGCCGGGTGCGCCGGCCGGTTGATCCAGCAGACGGTCTTCCATGCGCTCGACGGTGTCACGCAGCTCGTCGAGCGAGGTGTTGGGCATGGGGCTCAAACGCCGTGTCGTTGGAACCAGGCCAGGCAGCGCTGCCAGCCGTCCTTGGCTTCCGTCTCGCGGTAGCTGGGGCGGTAATCGGCGTGGAAGGCGTGCGGGGCGTCGCGGTAGAGCACGAACTGGCTGCGCGAAGCGTTCGCATTCTTCGACGCTTGCAGCGCGTTCTGCATGCGCGCCACGGTGTCGTTGGGAATGCCGGTGTCCTGCCCGCCGTACAAGCCCAGCACCGGGCCATGCAGCTGGTCCACCAAGTCCAGGGGATGCTTGGGCGTGTTGGCGCTGATGTTGCCGACCAGGCGCCCGTACCAGGCCACGCCGGCCTTCACGGCCGCCTGGTGCGCGCTGTACAGCCAGGTGATGCGCCCGCCGTAGCAGAAGCCGGTGACGGCCAGGCGCTTCGTGTCACCGCCGTTCGCGGCGGCCCAGGCGACGCAGGCGTCGAGGTCGGCCATGACCTGCGCGTCGGGCACCTTGCTGATGACCTCGCGGATCAGGGTCTGCACATCGGGCTGGTTGCCCGCGTCGCCCTGGCGCACGAAGAGTTCCGGCGCGATGCACAGGTAGCCGGCCTTCGCGAAGCGGCGGGCCACATCGGCAATGTGCTCGTGCACGCCGAAGATCTCGCTGACCAGCAGGACCACGGGCAGCTTGCCTTTGGTTCGCGCGGGCTGCGCCCGGTAGGCTGGCATGGAGAAACCACCCACCGGCACCGTGACCTCGCCGGCCAGCAAGCCGTCGTGCGGTGTCTTGATTTGGGTGGCCTCGGCGGGCAGGGCGGCCAGGGCGATGCCGCTGGCCAGCAGTCCCCGGCGGGGGAGTTCGATCTCATTCGACATTCGGCACCTCGCTGCGATAGTGGTAACGGTAAGCCAGTTGAAATCCCAGGCGCTCGTACAGGGAGATGGCGGCCTCGTTGCCGTCGTCGACCTGAAGGTAGGCGTGTCGCGCGCCCTGGTCGAGCGCCGCGTGCAGCAGCGCCAGGCAAAGCGCACGGGCGTGGCCGCGGCGGCGCTGGGCGGGCGGCGTGAAGATGTCGTAGAGGCCGGCCAGAGCGTCTTCCAGGGCAATCTGGCCGCAGGCCAGCAACTGGCCCCGCTCGTCTTCGAGCAGGTAGCCCTGGTAGGGCACGCGGCTCTCTCGCAAGCGCTCGGCATGGGCGGCGATCTGCTCCGGCGAGCTGCCGCGCAGCTGGCCCACGGTCTGCGCGTACTGGGCGCTGTCCACGCGGCGCAGCGCAGTCGGGGCGGGGGGGAGATCGTCGAGGTGCACGCGCGCCAGCACGCGTGTTTCGTCGAAGCGGTGCCAGCCGAAGACGGCCAGCTGCGCGTCCAAGTCGACCGGCTGCGTGAAGGGCGTGATGCGCACGATCAGCGGCAAGCCACTCGATGCAAAGGCGGCGCGGCAGCGCGCCAGCATGTCGCGCAGCGGCAGGCGACCGCGCTGCAGCGCGTTCACGCAGCGCGCGCGCTTGGCCTTGCCGGGCGAAAGCCGAAGCAGCCAGCCGTCCACGAAGGCCTGCTGGGGCGGCGCGCTGGCGTTGAGCCCGGCGTCCTCGATGCGCCGCGCCAGGGTGGCGGTGGGCGGGGCGTCGCGCAGCAGGCCCATCGATGCCCTGCCTAGAGCGCTTGAACGCGCTTCACCATCTCGCGCGCGCAATCCACATACGCCTGCGCGCCCTTGCTGCCGGGGTCGAAGACGACGCCGGGCTGGCCGTAGCTAGGGGCCTCGGCCAGGCGGACGTTGCGCGGGATGACGGTGTCGAAGACCTTGTCCCCGAAGTGCGCCTTCAGCTGTTCGGCCACCTGCTGCTGCAGCGTGATGCGCGGGTCGAACATGACGCGCAGCAGCCCGATGACCTGCAGGTCGGCGTTCAGGTTGCCGTGCACCTGTTTGATGGTGTTGACGAGGTCGGTGAGGCCTTCAAGCGCGTAGTACTCGCACTGCATGGGCACCAGCACGCCGTGCGCGCTGCACAAGCCGTTCAGGGTCAGCAGGCTCAAGGAAGGCGGGCAGTCGATCAGCACCAGGTCGTAGTCGCCCGCCACTTGGGCCAGCGCGGCTTTCAGGCGCTGGCGGTTGCGTTCCAGGTTGACGAGCTCGACCTCGGCGCCGGCCAGATCGCGGTTCGCGCCCAGCACGTCGTAACCGCCCACCTCGCTGCGTGCGCGGGCCTCGGCCACCGACGCGTTCTCCAGCAGCACGTCGTAGACGTTCAGTTCGAGCTTGCGCTTGTCCAGACCCGAGCCCATGGTGGCGTTGCCTTGGGGGTCGAGGTCGACCAGCAAAACGCGCTGGCCGATGCGCGCCAAGCCGGCCGCCAGGTTCACACAGGTGGTGGTTTTGCCGACGCCGCCCTTTTGGTTGGCGATGCAGAAGACTTTGGCCATGGCTAATTGTGCGGGCGCATCCAGACGATGCAGCGCTGGGCGTCCACGCCCGGCACGGAGAGTGGTTCCACGTGAAACACTTCGATGTCCGGGTGTGCAGCCTGCAGGGCGGACAGTTCTTCGGCCGGGTGTTGGCCTTTCAGCGCCATCCACGCGCCGCTTGGTGCCAGCAGGCTGCGCGTGAGCTGGACGAAGTCGACCAGCGACGCGAACGCGCGGCTGGTGACGAGCGGGAAGGGGGCGGCTTTCAGCTGCTCGACGCGCGCATGTTCGGCGCGCAGGTTCTTCAGCCCCAGCTCGGCGGCCACCTGGGTGATGAACATGGCCTTCTTGGCCACGGTGTCCACGCAGGTGACGGAAAGCTCTGGCGCGGCGATGGCAAAAGCGGCGCCGGGCAAGCCGCCGCCGCTGCCAACATCGAGCACCCGGGTGGCTGCGCCGCCGGTATGGCGTCGAAGCGGTGGCAAGGCGGCCAAGCTGTCCAGCAGGTGCAGGCGCAGCATCGACTCGGGCTCACGCACGGCGGTCAGGTTGTAGACCTTGCCCCATTTGGCGAGCAGGGCCAGGTGTTCGAGCAGCTGACCCTGCTGGCCGGCGCTCAGATCCAGTCCAAGGTGCTGCAGGCCCTCGCTCAATTGCTGCGGCAGCCTGCTCATGCCAAAGGCACTCCGGCCGCGTGCAGTTCGGTGTTGATGGCGTCGCGCACCTCGGTGGCCGAGCGTCCCTTGCTGGGCCAGGTGTGATGGGCGTGGGTCAACACGGCCACCGGCAGGCCCAGCGCCTGGCCGCCCAGAGCGGTGGCGCGCACGCAGCAGTCGCTCTGCAGGCCGCAGAGCAGGATGCGGTCCTCGCCTTGCAGCAGGGTGGCAAGGGCCGCGTTGCTGAAGGCGTCGGGCTCGGTCTTCACCACGCGCGGCTCGTTGCCGGCGGGCGCCAGGCGGGGGTCGATGGCGAAGCCGGCGCCGTCCATCGCGCCGCCCGGTTCGTGGTGTTGCACCCAGAGCACCTTGTGGCCGAGGCGCCGAGCCTCGGCCACGGCGGCTTGGCAGGCGGCGATGAGCGCGTCGCCCTCGGGCATCGCCCATTCGCCGGTGAAGGCGCCGACCTGCGTGTCGATGACGACCAGGGCTGTCATGCGCTTTCCTCCGTGTGGGTGAAGCCTTTGAAGCGGCCTTTGCGCAGGTGAATGAGCAGCAGCGAGATGGCCGCCGGTGTGATGCCCGACAGGCGCGAGGCCTGGCCCAGGGTTTCGGGGCGGTGCTTGGCCAGCTTCTGCCGCACCTCGTGGCTGAGCGCGGTGACCTGCGCGTAGTCCAGTTCCTCCGGCAGGTGCATCTGCTCGAAGGCGGCGGCGCGGGCCACTTCGTCCTGCTGCTTGTCAATGTAGCCGGCGTACTTGGTCTGGATCTCGACCTGCTCGATGACGGTTTCTGCCAACTCGCCCAGCTCGGCGGTCAAGGTTTCACGTGAAACATGAAAGCCCGGCTTGCCGATTCTTCCGGCTTCGGCGACGGCGTCGAAGCTGACGCCGGGGCGGCGCAGCAGGTCGGCCAAGCTGTACTCGCGCTCCAGCGCCTTGCCGATCAGGCGCTCGGCATCCGCAGCCGGCAGGGTGTTGGGGTTCACCCAGCTTGTGCGCAGGCGCTCCGCCTCGCGGGCCAGCGCGTCGCGCTTGCGGCAGAAGGCGTCCCAGCGGGCGTCGTCCACCAGGCCGAGCCGGCGGCCGGTCTCGGTCAGGCGCAGGTCGGCGTTGTCCTCGCGCAGTTGCAGGCGGAACTCGGCCCGGCTGGTGAACATGCGGTAGGGCTCGGTGACGCCCTTGGTGATGAGGTCGTCCACCAGCACGCCCAGGTAGGCCTCGTGGCGCTCGGGCACCCAGGGCTCGCGCCCGAGCACTTGCAGGGCTGCATTGGTGCCAGCGAACAGGCCCTGAGCGGCCGCCTCCTCGTAGCCGGTGGTGCCGTTGATCTGCCCGGCGAAAAAGAGGCCCTGAATGGCCTTGGTCTCGAAACTGCGCTTGAGCGCGCGCGGGTCGAAGTAGTCGTACTCGATGGCGTAACCGGGGCGCAGGATGTGGGCGTTCTCCAGCCCTTGCATGCTGCGCACGGCGGCCAGCTGGATGTCGAAGGGCAGCGAGGTGCTGATGCCGTTCGGGTAGATCTCGTGCGTCGTCAGGCCTTCGGGTTCCAGGAAGATCTGGTGGCTGTCCTTGCCCGCGAAGCGGTTGATCTTGTCCTCGATGGACGGGCAGTAGCGCGGGCCGACGCCTTCGATGACGCCGGTGAACATGGGACTGCGGTCGAAGCCGCTGCGGATGATCTCGTGCGTGCGCTCGTTGGTGTGCGTGATCCAGCAAGGCAACTGGCGCGGGTGCATGGCGCGGCTGCCCATGAAGCTGAACACCGGGGGCTCCACGTCGCCAGGCTGCGCTTCGAGCTGGCTGAAATCGATGGTCTTGCCGTCCAGGCGCGGCGGCGTTCCAGTCTTGAGCCGCCCCTGCGGGAGCTTCAGTTCCTTGAGCCGGGCGGACAGCGAAACCGCTGGTGGGTCGCCGGCGCGGCCGGCGGCGTAGTTCTGCAGACCGATATGGATGCGCCCGTCCAGAAAGGTGCCGGCCGTCAGCACCACCGCGCGGGCGCGGAAGGCCAGACCGCTCTGGGTGACGGCGCCCACCACCCGCTCGCCCTCCAGCATCAGGTCGTCCACCGGTTGCTGGAAGAGCGTGAGGTTCGGCTGGTTCTCCAGCATGCGCCGGATGGCGGCCTTGTAGAGGATGCGGTCGGCCTGGGCCCGCGTGGCGCGCACCGCCGGGCCTTTGCTGCCGTTCAGGGTGCGGAACTGGATGCCGCCCTCGTCGGTGGCCAGGGCCATGGCGCCGCCCAGTGCATCCACTTCCTTCACCAGATGGCCCTTGCCGATGCCGCCGATGCTGGGGTTGCAGCTCATCTGTCCCAGGGTCTCGATGTTGTGCGTGAGCAGCAAGGTGGCGGCGCCCATGCGGCTGGCCGCCAGCGCCGCCTCGGTGCCGGCGTGGCCGCCGCCGACGACGATGACGTCGAACTCAGTGGGATGAAGCATCTGTGGGAACGGTGAGGCTGCCTGCGCGAGGGGCGCGAATTGTCGCGAACTGCCGCATGGCCCAAGGGATTTCGCTTGCGCGAAAACGCCAGTGTCTGACGCTGCGTGGCAGTGCTGCAATGATCGAGTGTCCAGTCCCGCAGATTCCTGCAACTGATGCCGCGTCTTGCACACCATGCCTGCGTTGCGGGCCCTCGCGATACCACTGGGTATCGCTGCGGTTCGCGCCTTGGCGTGGTGCGCAATCCATCGGCTTCAGTTGTTGCAGGTACCCGTGGGGCAGGACATTAGCCCCAACGCCAAGGAGTCGCTGCATGTCGATCTCGATGATCCAGGCCACCAGCCCGCGCTTCGTCAACGGCCTTCGCAACCTCAGTCATCTGCTCAAGCATGCCGAGGCGCAGGCCCTGTCCAAGCGCTACGACCCTGCCGCCTTGCTGCAGGCCCGGCTCTACCCGGACATGTTTCCGCTGGTTCGGCAGGTGCAAATCTGCTGCGACACCGCCAAGGGCGCCGTGGCGCGCTTGGCCGGTGTCGAAGTGCCCAAGCATGAGGACACCGAGACCTGCTTCGCCGACCTGCAGGCGCGCATCAAGAAGACCATCGACTTCATCGAGCACCTGGATGCCACCAAGCTCGATGGCAGCGAAACCCGCGCCATCCACCTCAAGGTGGGCGGCAAGGAGCTGCACTTCGTCGGCAGCCAGTACCTGATGGGCTGGGCTTGGCCGAACTTCCATTTCCACATGGTCACCGCCTACTGCATCCTGCGCCACAACGGCGTGCCGCTGGGCAAGGCCGACTTTCTTGGCGAAGTCTGAGTGAGCCCTCACACCGGCCGCTGCGCCTGCGGCGAGCTTCGCTTCGAACTCGACGGGCCGCCGATGGTGGTGCATGCCTGCCATTGCCGCTGGTGCCAGCGTGAGACGGGTTCGGCCTTCGTCATCAACGGCATGTGGGAGCGGCCCAGGCTGCGCCTGCTGGCCGGGCGAAGCGAGGCGGTGCTCACGCCCAGTGAAAGCGGCTTCGGCCACAGCATCCATCGCTGCCCGAGCTGCAAGGTGGCGCTCTGGAGCCATTACGGCGGCGCCGGCCCGCTGCTGGCCTTCGTGCGCGTCGGCACCCTGGACGAGCCCGATCGCTGCCCGCCCGATGTGCACATCTTCACCGCCAGCAAGCAGCCCTGGCTGACTCTGCCGCCCGAAGCCAAGTCCTTCGCCGCGTACTACGACAGCCCCGAGGGCCTGTGGCCGGCACAGGGCGTGGCGCGCCGTGCCGCGCTGCGGCCCGCCATCGAAGCCTGGCAGGCCGAACGCCAGGCGATGCAGGTCATCGATCCCTGATGGCAACACCGGCGCTGGCCGCACTCGAACAGCTGGCTGCACGCTCGCCCCGGATGCGCGTGCCGGCGGGCACGCGGCTCTTCGACGCCGGCCAGGCCTGCCCGGGCTTCCCGGTGGTGCTGGAAGGCTGCGTACGGGTCGGGCTGGCGGCGCCGGACGGCCGGCAGATGGAGCTCTACCGCGTCGAGCCTGGCGAGATCTGCATTGTGTCGGCCAGCTGCCTGTTTGCGCACCGCAGCAGCCTGGCGGTCGGTGAGGCGCGCGTCGAGACCCAGCTGCGGCTGATCAGCCCGGCCGACTTTGAAGCCGTGTGCGAGAACGACGCCGAGGTGCGCCGCTACGTCATGGGGCTGCTGGCCGATCGCATGGCCGAGCTCTTCCAGCTGGTCGAGGCCGTGGCCTTCCAGCGCCTGGATCAGCGCTTGGCCGCCTGGCTGCTCGGCCATGGCCCGGTGCTGGTGCAGACCCACCAGCAACTGGCTGACGAACTGGGCACCGTGCGCGAGATCGTCACCCGCCTGCTGCGTCGCTTCGAGCGAGATGGGCTGGTGCGCTTGGGGCGCGAGCGCATCGAGTGCGTCGATGCGGTCGGTCTGCGCGCCGTGGCCGCACCCTCCTGACTGCCTTGCCATAATTCCATATATATGGAATAGTGGGCGCAACGGCGATTCGGGAGGTCCGCGCGCCGCACCACCCCGGGCCGCCGCTCGCGGCCCATTCAGGAGTCAACCCATGAAGCGCTTTCACGTCCACACCTTTGTTGCCGACCTGCAGACCAGCATCGACTTCTACGCCCAGCTCTTCGGCGTGGCCCCTACGCGGGTGGAAGCCGACTACGCGAAGTGGATGCTGGACGACCCGCGGCTCAACTTTGCGATCTCCACGCGCGGCGGCGGCCAGCTCGGCGTGAACCACCTCGGCCTCCAGGTCGACAGCGAGGAAGAGCTGTCCGAACTGCGCAGCCGCGCCGACCAGCTGCAGCCCATGGACGAGGGCGAAACCAGTTGCTGCTATGCGCGCTCCGCCAAATACTGGCTGACCGACCCGCAAGGCGTGGCCTGGGAGCAGTTCCGAACCCTGCACGACATTCCCACCTTCGGGGGCGCCGAACCCATTCGGCAAGCCGCGCCAGCCTGCTGTGTGCCAGGCACTCCCGCTGCTCCGAAAAGCTCCTGCTGCTGAAGACGAAAGCCCCGGCGCTGATCCACCCACCAAACCGCAAGCGCGGCACCTGCCTTCGGCTTGCGCCAGCGCAAGGCCCGGGTGACCGAAGTCACCGACGCCAGCCCCCCCGCACGGCAGCATGCAGGCCTTCGTCACCCACTTCAGGAGATCTGCATGTTCAAGACCAATGTTGGCGGCATCGACCGCGTGCTGCGCATCGTGGTGGGCCTCGCCCTGATCGCTCTCACCCTCACGGGCGTGGTCGGTGTCTGGGGCTGGATCGGCCTGGTGCCCCTGGCCACCGGTCTGATGAGCAGCTGTCCGCTGTACAGCGTGATCGGCCTCAACACCTGCCCGATGAAAGGCTCGCAGAGCTGAACCCGACCGGACCAAGCTGCGGGTAGACCCCGCTGCGGTCGCGGAAGTCACCGGACTACGCTGGGTCCTTTCGACCCAGCCGTCCGGTCATGCCTCCCCAACTACCGATCACCGTCCTGTTCGTCGGACTCTTCGCGCTCATCCAGGTCCCCTTGACCATGATGGTGGGGTGGCGCCGGGCCCAGACCGTGATCCCGTTTCTGGATGGCGGAGACCCTACCCTGTTGCGGCGCATGCGCGCGCACGCCAACTTCACCGAAACAGTGCCCATGGTGTTGCTGGCGATGGCGATGTCGGAATGGACCGGCCTCGCGTCGGTTTGGCTATGGGCAGGCGGCCTCTGCCTGCTGGGCGGACGTGCGCTGCATGCCTACTGGACTCTGCGTCACGGCTGGGGCACTCCCCGTGCTACCGGCATGCTCCTGACCTTCGCGCCCATGCTCGGCTTTGGGGGCTGGCTGCTGTCCCGCGGCCTCTGAACCACCCGAAAAGCTCCCGGCCGGGACCTGCCTGCCGACGTCCCTGCCGCCAAAGCAGCCAGATTCAGCCGCCCGTCTGAAGCCCGATCCATCGAACCGAGGGCGGCGGGTGCCTGGTCAACAATCAAGTCGTCCATGCAGGAATCCGCAGCTCCAGACTTCGACACCGCCATTGCGCGCCTTGCACAGCAGGCTATGGCGCGGCCGGCTGACACCTTGGCCGAGCTGGACGCTCTGGCTCGCTCGCTAGGCGCCACCAAGCCTGCCCATGCCGCGGTGCATCTGGCGCGTGTGCGCGGGCTGGCTCTGGTCTACGGGGGCGATGCCACCGAAGGACTCGCCCTGTTGCACCAGGCACAGGACGGCCTGGGTGAGCAGGCGCCGGTGGCGGCGCGCTTTGCCGTGGCGCGTGCGCTGTCCATGGCCTACGCGCAGCTCGGACTGCCCGATGCCGCGCTCGACTGGGCCAATCGCGGCCTCGACCTCGCCCGCGAAGCGGCCGACGAAGGCCTGCTCGCCGAGGGCCTGCTCAGCTGCGGTGTCGCGCTGTCGCGTGCCGGTCAGGCCGAGCGCGGCTTGCAGCTGTACGAACAGGCGTTGCCGCTCTTCCTGGCGCAAGGCAACGCCCGCAGCGCGGTGTCGGTGCTGAACAACCTGGGGGTGAACCTGAAGAACCTCGGCAGGGCCGAGGAATCGCTCCAACGCTACGAGCAGGCCCTGACCCTGTGCGAACAGCAAAGCCTGGAGGATCTGGCAGGCGTGCTGCGCACCAACCTGCCGGATGTGCTGGCTCAGCTGGGTCGACTGTCCGAAGCGCGTGTCGCGGGACAGCGCGCCGCAGCAGAGATGCAACAGCGCGGACACCGCCCTGGCGAACTGTCGGCGCGTGTCGGCTTGGCCGGGGTGCTGCTCGAAGCCGGCGAGCCGGAGCTGGCCCGCTCGGAGCTGGACTGCGCGCTGGTGCTCGCTCTTCAGCTGGGCGATCGCATCGAGCAGGCGCGCATCACCCACCAACTGGCCCAGGTGCACAAGAGCGCCGGCCGCTTCGAACAGGCGCTCTACATGCTGGAGCAGGCGCAGGACCTGGAGCGCCGCCAATACAGCGCCGACTTCGAGCGCCGCATGCGCGCCCAGCAAGCGCAGACGGAGCTGGCCTCGGCCCGCCACGACGCCACGCAGGAGCGCTCACGCCGCACGGAACTGGAACAGGTGCAGCTGGAATTGATGCGCCTGAATGAACGCCTGCAGGCCGCGGATCGCGAGAAATCCCGCCTGCTGGCTCGGCTTGCCGAGGAAAGCCGCACCGACGCGCTGACGGGCTTGGCCAACCGCCGTCGCTTCGACGAGCGCTTGGCCGACGAATGGCGCCGCCTGCGGCGACACCATGAAAGCCGCTTCTCGCTGGCGGTGGTGGACATCGACCATTTCAAGCAGGTCAACGACTCCTTCGGCCACCAACTCGGTGATGCCGTGCTGCGTCGCCTGGCCTTGCTCATGCAGCAGGGCTTCCGTGCCAGCGACCTGCCGGCGCGGCTGGGTGGCGAGGAGTTCTGCCTGCTTTTCCCGGATACCGAGCTGGCCTCGGCGGCCAGCGCCTGCGAGCACTGGCGCCAGCAGATCCAAACGCACGCCTGGGGTGCCCTGCATCCGCGCTTGACCCTCACCGTGTCCATCGGCGTCGCCGAGGCCCGTGAGGCGGACAGCCTGGAAGCCCTCTTGGCCCTCGCCGACCAGCGCCTCTACACCGCCAAACAAGGCGGCCGCAACCAGGTCCAGGCCGGCTGAGGCTGGCTCCGACCCTAGGCTGACTTCCCGCCCCGGCCCGAACTTCGGGCAGCATGCACGCCCTTCGCGTATTCACTCCGTCGCGGCCCATGACCCCTCTATTGAAGACCCCGCGCGCCGGCGCACTCCTGCTGGCCCTGCTGCTGGCTCTGACCGCCTCCTGGGCGCAGACCTCGCAGCCAGCCCTGACCGCCCCGACCTCCGCCGTGGCGCCGCTCAGCTTGGAGCAGCTGTACCGCGCCCGGCCCTACCGTGGCGAAGCCGCCAAAGATGCGGCCTTCAGCAAGAGCGGCCGCTACCTGGCCTACCTTTGGAACCCGCAGGGTGAGCCGGGCTTCGATCTGTGGGTTCACGACACGCGCACGCAGCAGACCCAGCGCATCAGCTCGCGCGCGGTCATGGCCGCCTTCGACGGACCCGAAGAGCTGGCGCGTTTCGACCGCAAGCGAGCGCAGCGCGACCGCGAGTGGCTGGACACCCAAGCCCGCGAGGAAGCGCAAGCGGCCTATCTGCGCGGCGAAGCAGTCGACATCAGGCAATGGGAACGCGCGGCGCTGGAGCGTGTGAAGGCCGAAGCGGCCGAGCGCAAGGCCCGCCAGGACGCCGAGAAAGCCGCCGACAAGCAGGAGGCCGAGGCCGAGAAGCGTGCGATGGCCGAGTTGGCCGCACGGCGCGCGGGCAAGCCGGCGCCGGCCGCCACGCCGGCGATGATGCCGCCCAGCGAGATGCCCCACATGCCGATGGTGTTGCTGGCGCCGCCCAGATCTACGCGCCCGTCGCCGTCGAGATCGCCCAGCAGGTGGCCGTCGACGTCGCGCCGCGCGCCGTCCACGCTGCGCAGCGTACGCACGAACTGCACGTACTCGAGCACGGTCTGGCGCACCATGTCGCGCGTGTGGAAGACATCCGACGTCCACATGTCGCCGCCCGGATCGGCCGCGCCGTCGTTGTCCAGATCGCGATCGCGCCCGCGCATGAGCGTGTCGGCGAAGCCGGCGATGCCGAGGTCGCCCAGCTCGGCCTCCAGGCGGCCGCGGAAGAAGCTGGCCTCGGTGCTGGCCGCCACGTCGAGCAGGCGGTTGAGGCCGTGGCCGTACGCGTCCAGCGCGCACAGCGCGTAGCCCATGGCGGTGGTGCGGCCGATGTGGCCGCTGGTGATCTCGCTGCGCGCGCCGCCGTAGCCGTGCGCGTACAGGAGCGTGGGGAACGGCCGGCAGTGCGGCTGGCCGCGCGGGTTGCCGGGCTCGCAGGTGCCGGAGGTGTCTTCCTTGGGCAGCGCGCACCAGAAGCTCACGTTCGTGCGGCCGTACACGGCCTCGCCGCGCTCGGCGTCCATACGCCAGCTCTCGTCCTGGTCGTCGGGGTAGCGGGGCGTGGCGCGGCCGTCCTTGTCCACGAGTAAGTTGGGGGCCTCGAACACACCGCCGGCGATACCGCCGATGGCCGCCAGGTCCGACTCGAGCGCGCAGCGGTTGGCGCTCCACTCGCCGAGCACGCGCCAGAAGCGGCTCATGGCGTGCGCGGCGCAGGTGCCGGGTAGCAGCGTCTCGGCCTGGGCCTCGTCGCGCCACAGCTTCACGCGCTCGGTGGGGAACTCGGTGGCCAGGCGTGCGAACGGCCCGCTGCCGTACAGGCCCTCGCGCAGTGCCTCGAGGTCGCGCGTCATGGAGCCGGTGGTGAAGGTCCACGCGAAGGTGATGTCGGCGGCGCCCAGGCCGTAGCGGGCCAGCAGGCCCGGCACCGGGTCGAGCGCCAGGCGCTGGTCGCGGTGGTGCACGGCCACGAACGGCGACACCACGGCCTTGCCGTCGCCGCCGCGCAGGCGCGAGGTGAGGACCACCGCGTAGGTGCAGCGCTCCTCCAGCGGCCACAGCGGGCGCAAGATGAGCGTGTCGGTCTCGCGCTCGTACCAGCTCAGCAGGTTATCGGCCACGCAGCGGTCATAGTCGACGGGCCGATAGTATGAGTTCACCGTGCCGGTGCGCGTGCGCGGCGCCAGGCCGCGGCAGGCCTCGGTGTCCAGGAAGTTCGGCACGTCGAGGCGGCCGTCGGCGTCCTCGTCCTCGCCTGGGTCGAGCTGGCCGTCGCCGTCCAGGTCCTCGTGGTGCTCCTCGAACAGCAGGTTGTTGGCGGTGCCGTGTGGGTCCAGGCCGTCCTGGGTGAACAGGGCCTCGCGCGGCAGGCGCATGCCGCTGGGCGCGGCCGGGTCCAGCTCCTGGCGCGCGCGCCGGTACAGCGTGATGGGGAAGCGGCCCGAGCCGAAGTCCAGCGACACTTCCTCGCCGAAGCGCTTACAGGACTTGTCGACGTTGAGCACGAACACGGCGTCGTCGCGAAAGTCCACGTTCTGGGTGTGGCGCGTGCGGAGGTCGGCCAGGTCCAGGGGCTGGCTGAACGACACCGTCAGCGGCGTGTACGTGCCGAAGCCGTCGAGCCGGTTGAACTGCTGGCGCGTGCGCGACTCGTACTGGGTGGTGGCGCGCTCGCTCACGTTGAGGCGGCGGCCGGTGGGCGAGGTGGGGTCGAGCCGCGTGGCCACGTCGTTGGGCAGCGGGATCTCGGGCAGCGGCCGGGCCTCGAGGTCGAAGACCACGCGGGGGCCGCCGGTGTCCACGGTCCAGCCCAGCGGGGTGGTGGCGTCGCCGAGGCAGGCGGAGAAAGGGAGTACGCAGAGGGTGAGTATGGCGCGGGTCTTCATGAGTAGGCTCCGGGCCGCTCAGCGGCGGATCGACAGGCCGGCGCGGGCCAACCACGAGGTGTCCATGCCCAGGGCGCGCAGCGTGGGGCCGGGGAAGAGCACGCTGCCCTCCACCACCAGCGCCAGCTCACCACCCAGCACGGGCCAGGTGGAGTGCACGGCGCCCAAGAGCTCCTGGCCCAGCAGCGCCACGCCGGTGGGTACGCCCGCGGGACCCACCGCGTAGCCGCCGGCCTGTGCGGTGCGGAACGGGTCGACCCACTCGGCCGTGGTGGCGGCGAGTAAGTATCCCGCGCGGAGCTCCAGCGCCTCGTCGAGGCGCCAGCGCACGGTGGGGTACAGGTACTGCGCGTTGCTCACGCCGCCTTGCTGGACGATGGAGCGCAGGCCCGGCGCGGGCCGCTGGGTGAGGGCCGGATCGGCGGCACGATCCACCGCGCGCGCGCTGGCCATGGGCAGCACCTCGCGGAAGAGCAGCAGGCCCACGCGGTGCGCGGTGTTGAAGCCGAAGGTGCGGGCCACGTCGTCGTAGGGGTCGTCGTCGCCGCTGGCGCGGCCGGCCTCGAGCGATGGCGAACCTCATGCTGTCGGTGATGGGCGCGTTCGCCGAGTTCGAGCGGGCGCTCATCCGCGAGCGGCAGCGCGAAGGGATCGCGCTCGCCAAGCAGCGCGGAGCCTATCGGGGGCGCAAGAA
>JAFLDE010000007.1 GCA_017302655.1 Burkholderiales bacterium | reverse complement strand
CCCGGTCCAGCACCTGGTTGACCGCCTCGACCTTGAATTCGTCCGTGTATCGCTTCGTGCTCATCGCACCTCCTGCAAGTCCTCAAGTTTGAGGCTCGCAGGTGTCTACAGAAGCCGGGGCGATTCACATTGCATGTCTTCAACAACTTTGGTTACGACAGTGTCGTGAACGTGTCTTGGAATCTGGGTGTTGGATTCCTGGGATCTTGGTCGTCGGGGGCGGCCTCTTTGGTCCTTGATTTCATGAACACCCCTGGAATTGCCATGTACTCGGTCTACTACCAGGACCAGTTGATCCGCACGGACGCAGTGAGCGGACTACAGTCGCAGTTTTATCTGGGCGAGCAGGTGCAGGACCTCATCGCCGGTTCCCAAGGACAACTCAGGCTTGCTTTCACTGGCGAGCGGGGTTTTCAAGTGAAGCTCAACGAGGTGCGCTTCGAGGTGGAGGGCACGCGTGACCTGCCTGAGCCTGCTGCACTCGCCTTGGTCGGCATGGCGCTGGCAGGGGCTGGTTGGGCGTCGCGCCGTAGGCGCCTAAGCTGAGCGAACCTTGGCGTCGGGCAGTCTGCAAGGTGCCTGAGCCGGATGCCGTCGTGCAGGCCGCGCGGCACTCGCAAGACGAGGCCGGCCCTTCGCGCGGGGTCGCCCAGCCCTCAGGGCTGGGCTCGCTCCGCGCTCAGCACTCGACGATGTTGACCGCGAGACCGCCACGGGCGGTCTCTTTGTACTTGGTCATCATGTCGCGGCCGGTGTCGCGCATGGTCTTGATGACCTTGTCCAGGCTGACGAAGTGGGTGCCGTCACCGCGCAGTGCCATGCGGGCGGCGTTGATGGCCTTGACCGAGGCGATGGCGTTGCGCTCGATGCAGGGGATCTGCACCAGGCCGCCCACCGGGTCGCAGGTCAGGCCCAGATGGTGCTCCATGCCGATCTCGGCGGCGTTCTCCACCTGGGCCGGCGTGCCGCCCATCACCGCGCAGAGCGCCCCGGCGGCCATTGAGCAGGCCACGCCCACCTCGCCCTGGCAGCCGACCTCGGCGCCGCTGATGCTGGCGTTCTCCTTGTAGAGAATGCCGATGGCGGCGGCGGTGAGCAGGAAGTCTTCGACGCCCTTCGCATTCGCGCCGTAGAAGAAGCGCGTGTAGTAGTGCAGCACGGCGGGCACGATGCCGGCCGCGCCATTGGTGGGGGCGGTGACGACGCGACCGCCGGCGGCGTTCTCCTCGTTCACCGCAAGGGCGTAGAGGTTCACCCAGTCCATCACCTGCAGCGGGTCGCGCAGCGCCTCCTCGGGCTTGCTGGTCAAGTCGCGGTGCAGTTGGGCGGCACGGCGCTTGACCTTGAAGCCGCCGGGCAGGATGCCCTCGGTGCGGCAACCCCGCTTCACGCAGGCCTGCATGACGTCCCAGATGCGCTGCAGGCCGGCTTCGATCTCGGCATCGGTGCGCCAATGGCGTTCGTTGCGCCGCATGATCTCGGCGATGGACAGGCCATGGCGCTGGGCCAGGTTCAGCAGTTCCTCGCCGGTCTTGAAGGGGTAGGGCAGCACCGTCGCGTCGGGTGCGATGACCTTCTGCTTGCTGCCGTCGGCCGCCACTTCGTCGCTGACGATGAAGCCGCCTCCGACCGAGTAGTAGACGCGGTTGGCGAGCTCATTGCCATCGGCGTCGAAGGCGATGCAGCGCATGCCGTTGGCGTGAAATGGCAGGGACTCGCGGCGCTTGAACACCAGGTCGCGCGCTTCGTCAAAGGCCACGCGGTGCTGGCCCACGATTTGCAGTTCGCCCGCGCGGATCGCATCGAGCAGCGCAGGGATGGCGTCCACGTCGACCGTGTCCGGTTCGTGCCCGGCCAGCCCGAGCAACACGGCCTTGTCGCTGCCGTGGCCCTTGCCGGTGGCGCCCAGCGAGCCATAGAGGATCACCTGCACCCGATCAAGGCGGGGCAGCAGGCCTTCGTGGGTCAGACGCAGACCGAACAGCCGCGCGGCACGCATCGGCCCGACGGTGTGGGAGCTGCTCGGCCCGATGCCGATCTTGAAGAGGTCGAAAACGGAGACGGCCATGGGTTCCTCACTCAAGCGGCGCGCTGCGCACGCGGCTTTCTACACTTTGCAACATGAACTTCCGCAGTTGCTTGGCAGAGCCACTCTTGCGCGCATGGCGTTGCGGGCTGCTGGGGTGTCTGCTGCTGCTGGGTTGGGGCCCGGCGCTGGCGCAGGGGCTGGATGTGGCGGCCCTGGATGGCCAGGGGGTCGGCCTGGGTCCACTGTGGTCGGTGCTGAGGGACCCAGAGGGCCGGCGAGATCGCAGCGTTGCGCTGGCCCAGCCGTTTCAACCCAGCGCAGCGCACGGTGATGCGGTGTCGCTGGGCTACACGCGAGACACGCTCTGGTTGCGCATTCGGGTGCGGAACAGCGGTCAGCAGACGCAGCGCCTGGTGCTGGATGTGCCCTATCCGTTGCTCGAAGAGCTGGATGTGCATCTGCCTGATTGGCAAGGTGGCTGGCATTTGGTTCAGACGGGGTACTTGCGCCCACGGGCCGATCGACCGATCAAGACCGGCTTCATCGCCGTGCCGTTCGAGGTGCCGGCAGAGGCCGAAGGTGAGTTGGTGCTGCGCGCGCGCTCGGTGAACTCGCTCATCGTGCCGGCGCGGCTTTGGAAGGTCGACGACTTTCGCGCCCACGACCGCCAGCGCCTGTTGCTGCAGGCCCTGTACTTCGGCGCCGTGCTGGCCATCGGCCTGTACAACCTCGTCATCTTCCTGGTGCTGCGCGACCGGCATTTCGCGCTGTATCTGGTGTTCAGTGGCTCCGTGGCCCTGGCGCTGGCCAACTTTGGCGGCATCGGCCCTGAATACCTGTGGGGCGATTGGCCGTTCTGGATTCGCCAATGCATCAATGTGAGTGGCTCGGTGGCGGCGATGGCCGTGCTGCTCTTCGCCAGGGGCATGCTCGACACGGCCAAGCGCATGCCGAGGCTCGACCGATGGATGCGCCTGATGGGCTGGCTGAACCTGCTCATCATTCCCTTGCTGCTGCTGTCGTTCCGCCATGCAGCGCCAGTCTGGGCGGTGCTCAGCGCGCTCAGCGCCTGCACGCTGTTGATGGCCGGTTTGCGCGGGGCACTGCAGCGGCAAGTGAGTGCCTATTACTTCGTGATCGCGTTCGGCGTGCTCTTGGTGGCTGTGGTGGCCGGCCACTTGCGCAACCTCGGCCTGGTGCCAGCCAATGTGTTCACCACCTCGGGCATCCAACTGGGCTCGGCCCTGGACATGGTGCTGCTGTCGCTCGCACTGGCCGAGCGCTACACCCGCATGCGCCGCGAGCGCGTGCAGGCCCAGGCCGAGACGCTGGCTGCGATGCGCGCCCATGAGCAGCAGTTGGAAGCTCGAGTGGCGGAGCGTACGGCCGCTTTGGAAGCAGCCAACCAGCGCCTGGAGGCCATGT
Source organism: Burkholderiales bacterium (assembly GCA_017302655.1). Lineage (GTDB taxonomy): Bacteria > Pseudomonadota > Gammaproteobacteria > Burkholderiales > Burkholderiaceae_C > Inhella. The sequence goes on along the minus strand of JAFLDE010000007.1, from coordinate 87,065 downwards.
CGCAGACGGACGGGCTCACCGGCCTGGCGAATCGCCGCCATTTCGATACGGTGCTGGAGCGCGAGTGGGCAAGGGCCTTGCGCAACGGGCAACCGCTGGCGCTGGGCCTCATCGACGTGGATTGGTTCAAGGCCTACAACGACCGCCTCGGCCACTTGGCTGGTGACGACTGCCTGCGTCAACTCGCCCAGCTGCTCACCGAGACCCTGGGCAAGCGCAGCGCCGATCTGGTCGCGCGCTTCGGCGGAGAAGAGTTCGTCTTCCTCATGCCGGAGACCGATCAGCCTGAGGCCATGCGCCAGGGCGAACGGCTGATCGCAGCGCTTCGCGAGCGTGCGCACCCGCACCCGGCCAGCCCGCTGGGGCGGGTGAGCTGCTCGGTGGGCGTGGCGGCCAAGGTGCCGCTGCGTCATGGCCGCGCGCAAGAACTGCTGGAAGTGGCGGACGCTGCGCTCTACGCGGCCAAGGCCGGTGGCCGCGACCGCTTGGCCGCGCCCGACCCGGCTCATGCGTAGTCGCTGACCGGCACGCAGCTGCAGAACAGATTGCGGTCGCCGTAGACGTTGTCCACCCGGCCCACCGGCGCCCAGTACTTCTGCTGGCGCAGCGCGGGCAGCGGGAAGGCGGCGGCCTCACGGCCATAGGCGTGCGACCACTCGTTCGCGCCACAGACCAAGGCGGTGTGCGGGGCATGGACGAGCGGGTTGTCCTCGCGCGACCACTCGTTGGCCTCAACTTTGGCGATCTCCTGGCGGATGGCGACCATGGCGTCGATGAAGCGGTCCAGTTCGTGACGGCTCTCGCTCTCGGTGGGTTCCACCATCAGCGTGCCCGCCACCGGGAAGGACAGCGTGGGCGCGTGGAAGCCGTAGTCGATGAGGCGCTTGGCCACGTCCTCGGCGCTGACGCCGCTGGTTTCCTTCAGCGGCCGCAGGTCCAGGATGCACTCGTGCGCCACGCCGCCACCCTTCACGCCGGCAATGCCGCCGCTGAAGTGGATGTCGTAGTGGTCCGACAGCCTTGCCGCCACGTAATTGGCATTGAGGATGGCGACCTCGGTGGCCTTCTTGAGTCCATCGGCGCCCATCAGGCGGATGTACATCCAGGAGATCGGCAGCACGGCGGCGTTGCCATAGGGCGCGGCGCTCACGGCGCCGATGTTGGTGGGCAGGCCATGCCCGCCCGCGCGGTGCGCGGGCAGGAAGGGCACGAGGTCTTCGACCACGCAGACCGGGCCTACGCCCGGACCGCCGCCGCCGTGCGGGATGCAGAAGGTCTTGTGCAGGTTCAGGTGCGAGACATCGCCGCCGAACTGCCCGGGCGCGGCCACGCCCACCAGCGCATTCATGTTGGCGCCGTCCACGTACACACGGCCACCATGCGCCTTCACCATCGCGCAGATCTCGCGCACATGGGTGTCGAACACGCCGTAGGTGCTCGGGTAGGTGATCATGATCGCAGCCAGCTTGTCGGCGTGCTGGGTGCACTTGGCCTGCAGATCGGCGAGGTCGATGTTGCCCTCGGCGTCACACTTGGTGACCACCACCTGCATGCCCACCATCTGCGCTGAGGCCGGGTTGGTGCCGTGCGCGCTCTCTGGGATCAGGCAGATGTTGCGGTGCGACTCGCCGCGGCTGGCATGCCAGGCCTGGATGGCGAGCAGGCCGGCGTACTCGCCCTGCGAGCCGGCATTGGGCTGCAGGCTGATGCCGCTGTAGCCGGTGGCCTCGCACAGCCACTGGCGCAATTGGGCGTCCAGTTCGGCATAGCCGGCCAGTTGGTCGTGGGGAGCGAAGGGGTGCACCTGCGCGAACTCCGGCCAGGTGATGGGGATCATCTCCGTGGTCGCATTCAGCTTCATGGTGCAGGAGCCCAGCGGGATCATGCTGCGGTCCAGCGCCAGGTCCTTGTCGGAGAGGCTGCGGATGTAGCGCAGCATCTCGGTCTCGCTGTGGTGGGTGTTGAACACCGGGTGCGTGAGGAAGGGGCTGGTGCGGCGCAGCGGCGCCGGAATCAGGCTTTCCACGCCGGCCTCGTAGGCGCTCACCTTCAGGCTGCTGCCGGGGCTGAACCAGGTCCACAGGGCCTCGACATCGGCGCGCGTGGTGGTTTCGTCCAGCGCCACGCTGACATGCGTGGGCGAGAGCTTGCGCAGATTGGCGCCGGCGGCCAGCGCGCGGGCCATCACCGCGTCGGCTTCGCACTCAATGGTGAGGGTGTCGAAGGCGTAGGGCGTGAGGACCTTGCAGCCGATCTGCTGGAGGCCATCGGACAGGATGGCGGTGTAGCTGGCCACGCGCTCGGCAATGCGCTTCAGGCCCTCGGCGCCGTGGTAGACGGCGTACATGCTGGCCACCACCGCCGGCAGCACCTGCGCGGTGCAGATGTTGCTGGTGGCCTTCTCGCGGCGGATGTGTTGCTCGCGGGTCTGCAGCGCCAGGCGGTAGGCGGGAGCGCCTTGCGCGTCCTTGGACACACCGACGAGCCGACCGGGCATCGAGCGCTTGTACTCGTCGCGGCAGGCCAGGAAGGCCGCGTGCGGGCCGCCGCAGCCCATGGGCATGCCGAAGCGCTGGGTGTTGCCGACCACGATGTCCGCGCCCAGTTCACCCGGGGGCACCAGCAAGGTCAGCGCCAGCAAGTCGGCGCAGACGATGAAGGCCGCCTGCTTGGCATGCGCTGCGTCAATGTGTTCCTTGAGGTCGTGGATCAGGCCCGTGGTGCTCGGGTACTGGCAGACCACGGCGAAGTAGTCGTGCTCGGCCATCAGCTGCGGCGCCATTCCGACTTTGACCTCCAGGCCCAGCGGCTTGCAGCGGGTCTGGATGACCTCGATGGTCTGCGGATGGCAGTCGCCAGCCACGATGAGCGTGTTGCTCTTGCTGCGCACCGAGCGCTTGGCCAGCGTCACGGCTTCGGCGGCCGAGGTGGCTTCGTCGAGCATGGAGCCGTTGGCGATGGCCATGCCGGTGAGGTCGCAGACCATGGTCTGGAAGTTCAGGATCGCTTCCATGCGGCCCTGCGAGATCTCGGCCTGGTAGGGCGTGTAGGCGGTGTACCAGGCCGGGTTCTCGAGGATGTTGCGCAGGATGACTCCAGGCGTCAGCGTGCCGTGGTATCCCTGGCCGATGAAGCTCTTGAGCACCCGGTTCTTGCTGGCCAGGGCCTTCAGCTCGGCCAGGCCCTCGGCCTCGGTGGCTGGCAGGGGCAGCTTCATGCCTTCGGCGCGCAGGATGCTGGCAGGCACCACGGCGTCGATCAAGGCTTGCCGGCTTGCCACCCCGATGGCCGCACACATCAGCGATTCGTCGGTGGCGTCCGGCCCGATGTGGCGGGCACGGAACTGGTGGCGGTCTTCCAGGATGGCAAGCGGCGTCGTCATGGTGCTTCGAGGAGAAAGGATCAGAGGGTCTTGAGCAAGTCGTCGTAGGCGGTGCTGTCCATCAGGGCATCAAGCTCGCCAGGGTTGGCCAGCTTCACCTTGAAGAACCAGCCGGCGCCCAGCGGGTCGGAGTTGGCCAGCGCCGGGTCGGCGCGCAGCGCTTCGTTGACCTCGATGACTTCGCCGCTGACGGGCATGTAGACGTCGGCGGCGGCTTTCACGCTCTCCACCACGCCGGCGATGTCCTTGGGTGCGTAGCTGCGGCCGACCTCAGGCAGGTCGACGAAAACCACATCGCCCAGTGCGTCCTGCGCGTGCACGGTGATGCCCACGGTGGCGGTGCCGTCACCATGTGCGGTGACCCATTCGTGATCGTCGGTGTACTTGGTGATGCTCATGGTGTTCAGCCTCGGAAGTAGCGGTGGGGGGTGAAGGGCATGGGGGAAACGGTCATCGGCACGCGCTTGTCGCGGACGAGGGCAAAGAGCGGGCTGCCAGCGGCGGCATGGCTGCTGGCCACATAGGCCATGGCCACCAGGTGGCCGCAGGTCGGGCCCAGGGTGCCGCTGGTGACGCGGCCCACTTCCCGGCCCTCGGCGTCCACCAGCTTGGCGCCCTCGCGCACCGGCATCTTTTCCTGGCTGGTGAGGCCCACGCGCTTGCGGCTGGCGGGCGCTGGCACCGATTGGGTGTTCGGTAGCTGCGGGTCGATGACGGCGTAGCCCGGGTAGCCGCCAGCCCGTGCGCCGCCGCTGCGGCGCACCTTCTGGATGGCCCAGGTCAACGCGGCTTCGGCAGGCGTGGTGCCGGTGTCGATGTCGTGGCCGTACAGGCAAAGGCCGGCTTCCAGGCGCAGGGTGTCGCGCGCGCCCAGACCTATGGGCTTGACTTCGGGCTGGTCGAGCAGGCGGCGCGCCACGGCCACAGCGTCGCGCTCGTGCACACTGATTTCGAACCCGTCCTCGCCGGTGTAGCCGCTGCGGGTCAGGAAGACCTCGAAGCCGTCGATCTTGAAGAAGCCGCCGTCCATGAAGGTCAGGCGCTCCACGCCGGGGGCCAGGCGGGCCAGCGCCGTCACCGCTTGCGGGCCTTGCAGGGCCAGCAGCGCACGCTCTGGGCAAGGAACCACGCGATCGCCCAGGTGGCGCACGAGGTGCTCGGTGTCTTGCTGCTTGCAGCCTGCGTTCACCACCACGAACAGGTCGTCAGGGCGACGGCAGACCATCAGGTCGTCGAGGATGCCGCCGGCCTCGTTCGTGAAGAGCGCGTAGCGCTGCTTGAACACCGGCAGGTCGACGATGTCCACCGGCACCAGGGTCTCGAGCAGCGCCGCGGCATCTTCGCCCACCAGGCGCAGCTGGCCCATGTGGGAGACGTCGAAGAGGCCGGCCTGTTCGCGTGTGTGGCGGTGCTCGGCAAGGATGCCCTCGCGGTACTGCACGGGCATGGCGTAGCCGGCGAAGGGCACCATCTTGGCGCCCAGTTCGAGGTGCAGGGCGTGTAGCGGTGTGTGCAGCAGCGTGTCGCTCATGGGCGATCTCCAGCGAGAACAAGATTCCAATGGGGCGGCCTCGTGCCCCCCCGGCTTGCCCTCGCTGTCCGCTTTACCTGAGAGATTGGCAGCCCAGCAGCCGCTTGCCCCTTCGGTGGACGGGCACGAAAGGCCTCGTCTCTCTCCAGCTTGGAACGCTGGCCTTTCGGCCACGCGCTGCCCAGTCCTTCTGCCTGAGCGTTCGGCTTCGAGAAGCCTGCGCCTTCGGCGGCCCCCAACTGCGACGGGGCGCTCTCCTGTGCGGGCGGCATGATAGCCGGGGCAAGTCGCCCAGCGTCCGTATCATCCGCGCGCTTTTTTCGATCCCCTTGGTTTCCGCTTCCTCCCATGCTGAAGTCCCGCGCGTTCTGGCTCGTCCTGCTCCTGCTTGTGCTGCTGCCCACGGTCTATTTCTGGGCCATGCTCTCCTGGAGCTACAGCGACGGCGAGCGCGCCGGCTGGTTGCAGAAGCTCAGCCGCAAGGGCTGGCTGTGCAAGACCTGGGAGGGCGAGTTGTCCATGGTGGCCATGCCCGGTGCGGCGCCCGAGAAGTTCGCGTTCACGGTGCGCGATGACGCCGTGGCCGCGCAGATCAATGCCGCCATGGGCCAGCGTGTGAGCCTGCACTACGAGGAGAAAGTCGGACTGCCGACGAGTTGCTTCGGTGAAACCCGTCACTTCGTGACGGCGGTGCGCGTCACCGAGCAGGTGCCGCTGGCACCCAACATCAGCGTGCCGCAGGCGGCGCCCGCCAGTGCCGCGATGCCTACGGCGCAGCCGGCGGCTTCGGCTTCTCCCTGAGTTTCACCAGGCCCAGCGACAGCGCGGTGCCGGCCAGCACCAGCAGACCGCCGCCGAGCATCGAGGGGCTCAAGCGCTCGCCCAGGAAAAGAGCGCCCCACAGAATCGCGAACAGCGGGATCAGGAACGTCACGGTGACCGCCTTGCTCGGCCCGACGCGGGCGAACAGGCGGAAGTACAGCAGGTAGGCCAGGCCCGTGCACAGCCCCGCCAAACCGAGCAGGGCCAGCCAGGCGCGGCCGCCGGGCCATTGCGCAGGCCAGGCCAGCACACCTGGCAGAAGCAACCAGGCCGCAGCCGCCAGCTGGCTGCCGGTGGCGACAGCCAGGGGCGACAGGCCGCTGAGCCAGCGTTGCGTGCCGATGGCCGCCACCGCGTAGTTCAGCGTCGCCAGCAGGCAGGCGAGGGCGCCGAGCAGGTGCAGTTCTCCGGCTTGCACGCCTGCGCTGCGTGCATTGACCAGGAGCACCACCCCGACGAAGCCCAGCAGCAGGCCGAGCACGCGAAGTGCGGTGGGGGTCTGGGCGATCCACACCCAGGCCACCAGCGCGGTCCACATCGGCACCGTGGCGTTGAGGATGCTCGCCGGTCCGGCCGGCAGGTGCTGCAGCGCGTAGGCAAAGAGTGCGAAGGGCGCAGCAGAGTTCACCAGCCCAATGAACAGCATGGGCCGCCAAAGTTGCTGCATCTGCACCAGCGGTGCGCGACCTTGGCGCCACAGCAGGATGGGCAGCAGGAACAGCGCGCCGCCGCTGACACGCAGCCAGGCCAGGGTGAGGGTGCCGAAATCGGCGGCGCTCCAGCGCATGAACAGGAAGCTGGCGCCCCATACGGCGCCTAGCACCAGCAGTTCGGCGAAGTCCCTCATGCCTTCCAGCCCACGCCTTCGCAGGCGAGCAGTTGGCATTTCATGGCCAGGCCGCCGCCAAAACCGGTGAGCGTGCCGTCGCGGCCCAAGACACGGTGGCAGGGAATGAGGATGCCGATGGGGTTGCGGCCTACGGCGCCACCGACGGCACGGCACTTGCGCGCGTCGCCCAGTTGTTGGGCCAGGGCGCCATAGCTGGTGTGGCTGCCGCGTGGAATGCCGAGCAGCAAGCGCCAAACGGCCTGCTGAAAGGGGGTGCCCTGCGGATCGAGCGGCGGCAGCTCGGGGTCGGTGGGGAAGTCGGCCCAGGCATTCAGCAGGGCCTGGGTCTGCAGGAACCAAGGGTGCCCAGGCTCCTCGGGCAAGGCCAGGGGCGCGGGCGGGTAGCGGCCTTCGGGAAAGTTCAGTTCGGCCAGACCCTTGGCCGTCCGGCGCAGAAGCAGCGTGCCGAAGGGCGAGGCGATGCGGGCTTCGGCCAGCATGGGTGAGTGGGCGGCGGTCATTCGTTGATGTTCCAAAGATGCAGCACAGCGTAGCTGCGGTAGGGGGCGCAGGCTTCCGGCAGCAATGCAGGGCGCGCGGCCAGGCGCTTCTTCAGCACCACGTCGCCGGGCAGAAAGCGGTCTGGCCAGGGCCAGCCGCGCATGATGGCGTAGGCCGCTGTCCAGGGTCCGATGCCGCTCAACTGCTGCAATTCGGCCTCGGCCTGCTCAGGCGTGCCAAGGCCTTGGGCGAAGGCCAGGCCCGGCCACGCGCGGGCCAGGCCCTGCAGCGCGCGGGCTCGGCTGCCGGGCATGCCGATACGCGCGATCTCTGCTTCACCCGCATGGGCGAGGCGCTCGAAGCGTGGAAAGAGGCGCGAGGGCGCGTCCGGGTGCAGGCGTTCGGCCTCGGGCAGGTCTTCACCAAACTGCGCCACGAGGCGCGTAGCCAACGTGCGGGCGGCAGCCACGGTGATTTGCTGGCCGAGCAGGGCGCGCACGCAGAGCTCGAAGCGGTCCGGGCAGCCGGGCAGGCGCAGGCCGGCGGTGACTGGCAGGCCGGCAACGCGTAGGTGAACGGCGATGGCGTCCGGGTCCGCGTCAAGGTCCAACCATTGGCGCAGCAGGGCCAGCAGCGCGGCGGTGTGTTGCCACAGGGCCGGCGAGGCTTGCACGCGCAGCACACGGCGCTCGAGTTGAAAAGCCAGTGCCACCTGGCCCGCGGCGCCGAACAGGCGCAGGTTGCGTGTCAGCCTCAGCCCGGTTTCATCCACCAACTCGACGCCGGGCACCGCCCGCAGGGCCAGGAAGCGCAGCAAGGCGAGCGCGTCGTAGGGCTGGCGGTAGCTGAGTTGCAGAGATGCGTCGGCCACCTTGTCCGCTGCTGTGGCTTGACGGCGCAACTGGCTGGGCGGCAGCCGGTACTGGGTGCCCCAGGCATGCTGAAAGGCGCGCAGGCTTCCGAACCCAGCATGTAGCGCTACCTCGGCCACCGGCGCTTGGGTGTCGGTGAGCAGGCGCTTGGCGAGCAGCAGGCGCTGCGTCTGCAGGTACTGCTGCGGTGTGACGCCGAACTGGGCCACAAAGACCCGCCGGAGGTGCCGATCGGTGACACCAAGCCGCTCGGCCAAGGTGGCGAGGCTTGCATCCACCCCCGCATCAAGCCGTGCCCGTGCGGCGTCGGCGAGGCTGCGGGTGGCTTCAAATGCCGAGTAAGCGCGAGGCGCCAACTCGGGGCGACATTTCAGGCAGGGGCGAAAACCGGCCAACTCGGCAGCGGCAGCATGCGTGTAGAAGGTGCAGTTGCGCTCCAGCGGCGTGCGCACGCGGCACACCGGCCGGCAATAGACCCCGGTCGACGACACGCCGACAAACCAATAGCCGTCAAAGCGCGCGTCGCGAGCGCGCAGCGCGGGGTAGCACTGCGTAGCATCAAGACTTTGCGGAGGCGTCGAGTGAGGCATGGCGGCATTGTTGGCTGCGGAGCCCACCGCAAGCGACAAATCCGGACCTATCCCTTTCAGCGTCCGAGCAGACGGGCCACCAGCGGGTGCTGAATGCGCTTGTCTGCGGCCACCGCCAGCACGCGCTCTTCGACCCCGTCTGCGGCGCCGACGCGTTGCACGCCGTAGCGTGCCTCCACGTCGGCATGCACGCGGTCCACCACGGGAAACACGCCCAAGCCGGAGGCGCCGAAGGTCTTCAGCAGCGCACTGTCCTGGAATTCACCCTGGATGCGGGGCCGGATGCCCTGCGCCTCGAACCAGCGGTCGAGTTGAGAGCGCACCAGCGCGTGGCGAGTCGGCAGAAGCACCGGTACCTCGGCCAGCGAGCCGGGGAATCCGTGGGCAGCCGCTTCGTACCAGCGCGCCGACGCATACCAGGACAGGCCACTGGTGGTCAGTGGGTGCACATAGAGCTTCAGGTTCGGGTTCACGGGCGGGGCCTGGTCGCAAAGCACCAGGTCGATTCGGTGCAGCGCCAGCGCGGCCAGAAGCTCTTCGGTGCGGTCCTCGGTGCAGCGCAACTGCAGCTGCGGTTCTTCCAACACGGGTTGCAGCAGTTGGTGCACGAGCAGTTTGGGCAGCCCGTCAGACAGACCCACGTTGAGTTTGATCGTGCGCTCGCGAGCCTGGCTGTGCAACAACTCTGGCAGTCGCGAACCGCGTCGGAAGATTTCGTCCGCCTCCCGCAGCGCGATGCGTCCCGCGTCGGTCAGGGTGAGTCCGCGGCCCTCGGGCTTGAGCAGGCTCACGCCGAGGCTTCGCTCCAACGCGTGCACCTGGCTGCTGACGGTTTGAACCGCTACGTCAAGGCGCTCGGCCGCCCGGGCCATGCCGCCCTCGGTGGCCACGACCCAAAAGTAGTGCAGGTGGTGGTAGTTCATCTTTCAATCAGATAAAAACTGAGCATTCGTATTGAAAGCTCTTCTTCATCTTGAGTATCTTGCTCGGCACGATGACCCCATGCCTCGTCAGGTGGTGGGGCTGGAGGAACCGATGCAGATTGAACTGACCCTGCGTGGCGGACACCGCGCCGAGCGACAGCCGTGGCTGGCTTGGCTGCGACAGCGATTGCAACAAGCCCTGCGGCGCTTTCGTCATCACGTGGTTCGGGTGTGGGTGAGTCTGGACGACGTGAACGGACCGCGGGGTGGTCGTGACAAGCGATGCGCTTTGCACGTGGCCACACGCGATGGACACCGATGGCAGGTGAGCGAACAGACCGAAAGCTGGCATACCGCGTTTGCACAAGCCCTGGGTCGGGCCGCCGAGTTGCTTCGCCGCCGCCATGCCTTCGACCTGCGCGTGGCGCGGGGTCAGCTGTGCCGCCGCCAGTCCATGTCTTGCAACGCCGGAGATTCGAATGCGCAACTACTGCATTGACAGCCCGCAGGCCTGCGCCCGCGTGCTGGCCCTGGTCCTCATTGCCGACGGCGGCGTCAGCGATGCGGAGTTGGCCAGCTTCGCAGCAGAGGCCGACGCCCATGCCATGGGCATCGACGAGCGCCTCATGGAAGAGGTGCTGCGCGAACTGTGCGAGGACCTGCAGATGGTCTCCCGCCGCCGCTGGGGTCGGGACTTGGAGCCGACGCAACTCAACCCGCTGCTGGAGGAAGTTCGCGACAGCCGCCGGCGCGGCCAGCTGCTGTCACTGGCCTACCGGATCGCGCAGGCCGACGGCCGCCTGAGTGACGGAGAGGGGCGGCTACTGGCCCACATGATTCGCCGCTGGCGCCCTGAAGACTGGGCCATTGCAGCCTGAGGAGCTGCTGCAATCCTTGTCGGACGGCGCGTGCGGCGCTACATGGCCTTGAAGCGCGGCACGTAGGCGCGGCTGACCGGCAACTCGGTGCTCAGGCCTTTGAAGCGCACGAACAGACGGGAGGCCTCATCGCGCCGGGTACCCGCCAGCATGGCCAGGTTGATGACGGTGCTGCGATGCACCTGCCAGAACTGGTCGGGGTCGAGTTGGGCAACGAGTTCCTGGATTGGTGTGCGAATCAGATGCTCGGCCTCACGGGTGCGGACCACCGTGTACTTCTCGTCGGCGTGGAAGTAGATGACGTCCTGTACATCGATCTGGTGGGTGATCTCTCCCTGTGAGGCGCGCACCCAGCGCAGGGGTTGTGCGGGCCTCGGTGGGGCCAGCTGCTGCACCGCGCGGGGCAGGGCGTCTTCCAGGCTGCCGCTGCGCAGACGCTCGACGGTGCGCTGCAGGCGCTCGAGCTTCAAGGGCTTGAGCAGGTAGTCGACAGCCGCGGCCTCGAAGGCCTGCAAGGCGTATTCGTCGTAGGCGGTGACGAAGACCACCCGCGTGTCGCCTTCGATGCCCTGTGCGACCTCCAGGCCGGTGAGGCCCGGCATCTGGATGTCGAGGAAGGCGATGTCTGGGTTGTGGGCGCCGATGGCCTCAGCAGCCTCCAGGCCGTTGCGGGCGGGTTCCAGCACCTGAAGTTCTGGCCAGGCCTGCGCCAGCAGGGTCTGAAGATGGCGCAGCAGATGGGGTTCGTCGTCGGCGATGAGAGCGGTCGTCATGTGGGCGAGGTCGGCAGGTCCAGGGTCGCGATCACGCCGCGCGGTTGGCGCGGCTGCAGTTGAAAGTGGGCGGCATCGCCCCAGCGTGCGCTCAGGCGATCGCGGATGTTCTTCGTGGCCACGCCATTGCCCTTGCGCGCCGGGCGCGGCGCGTCCAAGCCGACGCCGTCGTCCTCTACGCTGATGCGCAAGCGGCCCTGCTGTACTGTGGCGCGCACCACGATCTCGCCGGCATCCACCGAGCACTCCAGGCCGTGATGCACGGCGTTTTCGACCAAGGGCTGCAGCAGCAGCGGCGGCACCTGAACCTGGCGCGCCGCCTCGTCAGCTTCGATTCGGAAGCTCAGCCGCTCGCACATGCGCAACTGCATCAGCTTCAGGTAGTGGCCGACCATGTCGAGCTCCTGCGCCAGCGGGATGCTGTCCGCGCGCATGATGGTCAGGCTGGCTCGCAGGTGGTCGGTGAACGTGTCGAGCAGTTCGCCGGCGGCAGCGGGTTCGCAGTCGATGAGGCTGCGCACATTGGCCAGGGTGTTGAACAGGTAGTGCGGCTCGATCTGCGCCTGCAAGAGCTTCAGCTCGGCTTCCTTGGCCTGCAGCCTGAGTTGCCGTTCGCTCCACTCCTGCCAGGCCCACATGCCCCAGATGACGCTGACCAGCACGCCCACGCTGCCGAAGGAGATCCAGGAGCGCTGCGGGTTCCAGTCCACGCGCTCCCAGCCCGGCAGGCCGCCCATCACTTCGCGAGCCAGATAGAGGCCGAACAGCACTCCGGTGATGGAGGTTGCCGCGAAGAAGGCGCTGACGCCGGCGGTCGGTTCACCGTTGGTCCAGTCGATGAAGCGCTGCGGCGCCCAGCGTTCGATGCCCGTGTAGAGCATGTGAACGACGCCGCCGATGATCAGGGACGTGACGTAGAACGGCGGCACCACGCGCGTCCAGCCGGCGTCGAGAAACCTCGCCCCGCCCAGCAGCCAACCCAGCAACAAGAAGCCGGTGCCCCAGGCCAAGGAAACCAGCAAGGTCATGAGCCACATTGCCCAGGCCGGCGCCTCGCGGTGCTTCTTCAGCTTGAAGAAGTCCTGGCGGGCGAGTTGCAGGGTGTCGAGGAAACGCATGGGCCGGCAGTCTAGGCAGACGGTCGATGGATGGTCCGCAGCAGTCGACCAATCGACAGCCTGGCCGCTGAACCGCCATGAAACCCTGGCTTTCTACAATCTCGCGCTCTTCACCTCCCCGCTTGAACACCATGCAAGTTGATGCCTCCATCTTCAAGGCCTATGACATCCGCGGCGTCGTCGGCCGCAACCTTGACGAGGCGGTGGCCGAGCACATCGGCCGAGCATTCGGTACCGAAGCGCTGAAGGCTGGGGAGAGAGCGGTCGTGGTGGGGCGAGATGGGCGCTTGTCGGGTCCGATGCTGGTGGCAGCGCTGGCGAAGGGTCTGCGCTCGACCGGGATCGATGTGGTCGATCTCGGCATGGTGACCACGCCCATGACCTATTACGTGGCCGCGACCCGTGGCAAGCATGGCTGCCACAGCTGCATCATGGTCACCGGCAGTCACAACCCCAAGGACTACAACGGCTTCAAGATGGTGCTGGCCGGCCGTGCGGTGTACGGCGAGGAGATCCAGGGCTTGATGCGCCGCATCCAGGCCGAGGACTACAGCAGCGGCAAGGGCCGCTACGGGCAGATGGACATCGTGGCCGAGTACACGAAGCGCATCGTCAAGGACTGCAAGCTGGCCCGTCCGATGAAGGTGGTGGTGGACAGCGGCAACGGCATCCCAGGCGCCAGCGCGCCCGCCATCCTGCGCGCCATGGGCTGCGAGGTCATCGACATCTACTCGAAGGTGGACGGCGACTTCCCCAACCACCACCCGGATCCGAGCAAGCTGGAAAACCTGGAAGACCTGAAGAAAATTGTGCATGCCACCGGCGCCGAACTGGGCCTGGCGTTCGACGGCGATGGGGACCGCCTGGGCATCGTCACCGCCGACGGCAAGGTCATCATGCCGGATCGCCAGTACATGCTGCTGGTGAAGGACGTGCTGACCCGCGTACCGGGTGCCCAGATCATCTACGACGTGAAGTGCACCCAGCGCCTGAAGCCCTGGATCGAGCAGCATGGCGGCAAGGCCCTGATGTGGAAGACCGGCCATTCGCTCGCCAAGGCCAAGCTGAAGGAGACCGGCGCGCCGATCGCCGGTGAACTCAGCGGGCACATCTTCTTTGCCGAGCGCTGGTATGGCTTCGACGACGGCATGTACACCGCAGCGCGCATGCTGGAGATCCTCTCGCGCGTGGCCGACCCGAGCGCCTTGCTCAACAGCCTGCCCGACAGCGTCAACACGCCCGAGTTGAACATCGCCTGCGCCGAGGGTGAGCATCACGCCATCGTGGCCAAGCTGCAGGAAGTGGCCGAGTTCCCGAACGCGCAGGAGGTGGTGACCATCGACGGCTTGCGCGTGGAGTACGCGGACGGCTTCGGCCTCATCCGTGCCAGCAACACCACGCCGGTGCTGGTGCTGCGTTTCGAGGGCCACACGCAAGCAGCGCTGGAGCGCATCCAGGCTGAAGTGCTCGCGCAACTGGTGCGCGTGAAGCCCGATTACAGCTTCCAGGCGTCGGCGCACTGATGGCTCCATCAGGTCTCCCTGCGGTCGCCACCCCTCAAGGGGGCCGCCGCGCCCTTGGGGCGGCCCAGTGGGCGCGGATGGCTTGAGAGAAACGCTGGCTCTTGCGCTATGGGGCTGGGCGATGCGCCTGGCCACGCCGCTGTTGCTGGCGCGCTGGTGGTGGCGGGGCCGGCAGGAACCGGGCTATCGCGTGGTGATGGCCGAACGCCTCGGCTTCTACGACATGCGGCGTCCGTCGGGCTGCGGCTGGTTCTGGCTGCACGCCGTGAGCCTGGGCGAGACCCTGGCCGCCGCGCCGCTCATCGAGGCGTTGCGCCGTCAAGGTCCCGATCTGCGTCTGCTGCTTACCTGCACCACCGCCACCGGGCGCGAGGCCGGTGCCAAGTTGCTGCGTGAAGGCGACGCGCAATGCTGGCTCCCGCTCGACACCCCCGGCGCCACGCGGCGCTTCTTCGACTTCTGGCAGCCGCGCCAGGGCGTGTTGATGGAGACGGAGGTCTGGCCGACCCTGATCGCTCAGGCCCAGCGGGCCGGCGTGCCGGTCGACTTGGCCAATGCCCGGCTCAGCCGCAAGAGCCTGCGCAGCGGCCAACGCATGGCAGCCCTGCTGCGCCCTGCGGCCGCCGGCTTGCGCCGGGTGCTGGCGCAATCCGCGCCGGACGCCGAGCGCCTGCGCTGCATGGGCGCCTCGCGGGTTGAGGTGGCCGGCAATCTGAAGTTCGACTCCAAGCCGGAGCCCGAACTGTTGGCACTCGGCCGTCGCTGGCGTGAAGCTGCGGACCGGCCGGTGCTGCTGCTGGCTGTCAGCCGCGACGGCGAGGAAGCGATGCTGCTGCAGGCGCTGAGCGCCCAGCGAGCGTCCATCCGCGAGCGCCCGTTGATCCTGGTGGTGCCGCGACATCCGCAGCGCTTCGATGAAGTGGCCTCACTGCTGGCAGAGGCCGGCCTGCGCGTGGCGCGGCGCTCGGCTTGGCGGGCAGGCTTGCCGCCTGCTGACGCCGGCGCCTGGCTTGGCGACAGCATGGGGGAGATGCCGGCGTATTACGCAGCCGCTGACCTGGCCATGCTCGGCGGCAGCTTTGCGCCCTTGGGAGGCCAAAACCTGATCCAGGCGGCGGCTTGCGGCTGTCCCTTGCTGATGGGACCAAGCACTTTCAACTTCGCAGCGGCGGCCGAAGAAGCGCTGGCGGCCGGAGCTGCCGAGCGGTGCCAGGACATGGCAGCAGCCACGGCCAGAGCGCTCCGCCTGTTGGACGACAGCCCGGCACGCCAAAGGATGGCGAGCGCCGGGCTGCGCTTCGCGGCCTCGCACCAGGGTGCGGCGGAACGAATGGCTCAGCAACTGCTGAGCTGATCACTCGTCGTTGCGGAACACGAGCTTGACCTCGTGCGTCTGCTTGTCGGCCGCCGGTTCGAAGCGCCACTCCTTGAGCGCCTCGATGGATACGCGGTCGAAGACACGCTTGGGTTCCGACTCCAGGATTTCCACTTCGAGCACCTTGCCGTCGGCGCCGATGGTGAGCTTGGCCTTGACGCTGCCGGCGTTGATGTTCTTGCGTACCGCCTCGGTGGGGAACTCGGGCGGCACCTTTTTCACCACCTTGGGATTGGCCTGCAGGGCGGTTGCAGTGGCCAGCAGCAGGGACAGGGTCAGGATTCGGGAAGTGCGCATGGGGGTCTCGATTCAGGTTCGGAAGTAGCTGACAGCTTCGACAAGCCGGCTGGAGCTGCCGGACAGGGCATCGGTGCTGCGGTTCAGGTCGTTCACCAGACCTGCATTCTGCTGCGTACTGCGGTCGAGCTCGTTCATGGCGTCATTCACGACGCGCACGCCGCCCGCTTGCTCGGTGGCGGCGACCGAGATTTCCTCGATCAGCTGGCCCATGTTGTTCACCTCTTCGACCACTGAGCGAATGGTGGCACCGGCGTTGTTGACCAGCTGCGTGCCGTTCTCCACCTTCACCGTGGACTCACTGATCAGGACCTTGATCTCCTTGGCGGCATCGGCGGCACGTGAGGCCAGCGAGCGAACTTCGCCGGCAACCACGGCGAACCCGCGGCCCTGTTCACCCGCGCGTGCGGCTTCGACCGCAGCGTTAAGCGCCAGGATGTTGGTTTGGAAGGCGATGCCGTCGATGACGCCGATGATGTCGCCGATCTTGCGCGAACTGGCGCTGATCTCCTGCATGGTCTCGACCACTTGCGCGACCGCCGTGCCGCCGTTGGCTGCCGCCGTACGCGCGTGTCCTGCGATGCCAGCGGCTTTGCGCGTCAGCTCACTGGCTCCGGCCAGATTGGCGGCGATCTGCTCGACCGACGCTGCCGTGGTCTGCAGGCTGGCAGCGGCGCGACCTGTTCGTTCGCTGAGATTCTGGTTGCTCACAGCGATGGCCTCAGCGCTGGTGCTGACCTCGCCCGCTGCGCTGGACACGGAAGTCACCACACGCGACAGCGCGGACTGCATGTCCTGCATGGCGCGCAGCATGCGTGCGACTTCGTCCTGGCCCTCGGCGTGGATTTCGTGTCCGAGATCGCCACCACCGATCGCCTCGGCCGCCGCGCGGGCGCGCTGCACCGGGGTCAGGATGGAGGTTCTGATGGCCTGCGCTGCGAGGACACCGATCAGCGCCGCGAGTGCAACGAGCACGATGGTGATGAGCACCGCATTGCTGGCCAGCTTGGAGTCAGCTTCGGCCAAAGAGCGCACCGACCCCATTTGCAGTTCGACCATGGCCTTCAGGCTTTCCTGGTAGGCGTTCTGGGCAGGACGCACATCGGCGATCAGGCTTTCTCGCGCATCTTCCGGCGCGCCATCCTTCTGTACCTGGCGAAATTTGGTGACGGCGGCGAAGAACTTCTCGCCCCGCTCACGCAGCTGCGTGCTGAGCGCACGCTCTTCTTCACTCTGCGCACCCAAAGCGAGGTCACCGAGTTGCTTGCCGCTTTCCTCCACGGCCTGGTCAATGGCGGCGTTCTGCCTCTTGATTTGATTGGCGGCGTCTAACAACAGCAGGTCGCGTGCAGCACGGGCGATCACATGCACCTGATCGGACAACTGCTGGGCCTGGTTGATGCGGACCAGGCCGACATTGGCAGTGCTCTCCATGTGCTTGGCCAGCGTGCCGGCGGTGATGGCGCCGTATGCGCCGATGGCGAGCACAAAGACAAGCAGCAAGCCATGGCTGAGCCACAGGCGAGTGCCGATGCTGAATTGACTGAGAAAACCCATGAACGACTCTCGGAAAGGGAACGGGTGAGGAAGAAAGTCAGGCGTTGGCGGTGGCACGCACCTCGCCCAGCGATGTGATGCCAGCCAGCACTTTGTCGATGCCGTCCTGACGCAGGGTACGCAGGCCCTCTTGGAGGGCTTGGTGTTGAATGGTCTCGGCGCGGGCGCCGGTCTGAATGAGGCGCCGGATTTCCCGGCTCACCACCAGCAATTCATGAATGCCGGCTCGCCCTTTGTAGCCACTGCCGTCGCACTTGGGGCAGCCAGCACTGTGCCAGCGTTGCAGGGCGCCTTCGACTGCGAAGCGCGCTTGCCACTGTTCGAGCAGATGCTCGCGTTCCGGGCGATGCTCGACTGGAAAGGCGTGGAGATAGTCGTCGAGCAACTCGTCGCGATCGCCGTCCGACATCGGTTCCTGCTGGCGGCAGTGCGGGCAGATTCGGCGCACCAGGCGCTGAGCGAGTACGGCGAGCAGGGAATCGCCGAAATTGAAGGGGTCAGCGCCCATGTCGAGCAATCGCGTGACGGTCTCGGCAGCGCTGTTGGTGTGCAAGGTAGACAGCACCAGGTGTCCGGTGAGCGATGCCTCGATCGCAATCTCGGCGGTCTCCTGGTCACGAATCTCGCCGACCATGATGACGTCGGGGTCGGCCCGAAGGAAGGCGCGCAAGGCTTTGGCAAAGGTCCAGTCGATCTTTGGATTGACCTGCACCTGGCGCAGCCCTGCCTGGGTGATCTCGACCGGGTCTTCGGCAGTCCAGATCTTGCGGTCCGGGGTGTTGATCGAGCCGAGCACCGAGTGCAGCGTGGTGGTCTTGCCGGAGCCCGTAGGACCAACGCACAGCACCATGCCGTACGGGCGCGCCACGGCCGCCTGAAGGCGTTCGAGGTTGGCTGGCGCCAGTCCAAGCTGCGGCAGCGGCAGTGGCTTGGCCGAAGCCAGCAGGCGCATCACCACATCCTCCAGCCCGTTGTTGGTTGGGATGGTGGCCACGCGCAGTTCAAGCTTGTGCTGTGGGCTGAACTTGGCGAAGTTGATCTTGCCGTCTTGCGGTTTGCGACGTTCGGAGATGTCCAGCTCACACATCACCTTGATGCGCGCTACCAGGGCATTGCGGAAACTCGGCGGCAGCTCCAGGTAAGGGGAGAGCACGCCGTCCTTGCGGAAGCGCACCTTGACTTTGTCCCGTCCCGGCTGGCATTCGATGTGGATGTCGGAGACCTTTTGCTCGTGCGCCTCGATGATCATGTTGTTGATCAGGCGCACCAACGAGTTGTCGCTTTGCTCAATCGGTCGTTCGTCCGTCAGGTCGACGCCCCGCTCGGCGGTCTCGCGCTCCAGGCTCTCGACGAGTTTGCCGGTACTGGTCGCCGGGGCGGGATCGAAGTCCAGTGAGATGGGCGCCAGGGTCTCGCTGGCGGCGGAGCTCGCATCGAGCGCGCCCACCCGCTGATACGCGGTGGGCACCACGATGGCCACCGAACCGATCTTGGCCAGTGCGGGAACCACCTTCAGTTGCGCAATGAACTCAACCTCGTCGATCGCCTCGCGTCGCGTCGGGTCTTCCATGGCGACGACGAGGCGCCCTTCCCGCAGCAGCAGGGGCAGGACCTCCAGGCGCCGCGCGGCCGCTACGGGCAACCTGCGCAAGGCGGCCATCTCAGGCTCGAAGCGATCGATGTCCACCAGGGGGTAGCCCATCTTGCGCGCCAGAGCCGACTGCAACTGCGCACGCGTCACCACCTGCGAGCGGACAAGCAGTTCACCCAGCGGGACCGATCGATCCTGGCGTTGCTGCGCCAAGGCTGCGTCCAGTTGGGCCTGACTGATCAGCTCCATGGCCACCAGTGCTTCGCCAATGCGCACGATGGGCATGCGCGACTGTTGTTCTATGGCCTCCAACAGCTGCGCTGCGCTCACCACCTGGTTGGCGACCAGGATGTCGCCCACCTTGCGGCCGCGCAGCTCGGCTTGCTGGCGAAGCGCGTCGTTGGCCTGCTCACTGCTGATCAACTTCTGCTCGACCAGCAACTCGCCCAGGCGATCGCCGAAGTCGCAGTTCTCCACCGCCTCACGTGGCACGAAGAGCTGCTGCACCGAATCGTCGCTGGGGCTGACAGGCAGGAACAGGAACAGCCCCAGCTCATCCTGCGCATGGCCGATGGTGCTGCCTTTGAGTTCATGGCCGTTGCGCAGACGCACATGAAAGTCGATGCGCGGGCGCAGGTCCAGCGCCAGCGTTTCGGCGTCGGCCGAGGTGCGGGCTGCGGCAGCCTGCACGGGGCGCATCAGCTTCAGGGACGCGAGTTGGTTGAACTTCACCGCCATGGCATTCTTGGCCGGCGGCATCAGCAGGTGCACCAGACGCTGTGCGGGCAGCAATCGGATCAACTGACCGATGGAGCGGCTCCCGTTTGCCGCTGTGACCTCCACCGCAACCGGTTGCAGCAGCGGCTGCGGGGCCGGGTAGGCAGCAAATGGCGGCGTGGGCCAGGCGAAGGCATCAGGGGCCGCACCGGGGCTGGTCGCCGCTCCGGGCGCGGCACTCCATTCGAGCGGCGGAAGGCTCTCGGACATGGCGCCAGCATAGAGGGAGCAGAGCTTGGGGCCGGCTCAGGGGAACCCTCGGTCGGCCAGGGTCTTCCGTCGCAGGATGCTCGTCCCGATGTGCATGAAACCAATGCGCGGATGCATGCGTAGTGAGGGCATGTCGGCTCTGTGCCGGCGCTGCGCTCGCTGCGCGACACTGCCTGTCGCCGATTTCGGCGCCAAGGGTTTTGCCACCTCAATCTGGAGTTCCAAGCATGAACACGCAAACCATCGTCCTGGCCGCCGTCGCGGCCGCTCTCTCCCTCGGCGCTGCACCGCAGGCCCAGGCCCAAGCCAAGGAGAAGTGCTATGGCATTGCCAAAGCGGGGCAGAACGACTGTGCCAACCTGAGTGGCACGCACAGTTGTGCCGGTCAATCCAAGGCGGACAACGCCCCAGATGAGTGGAAGTACGTGCCCAAGGGGCAGTGCAAGGCCATGAATGGCATGACGGCCGAGGAAGCCAAGGCCAAAGCGAAGAAGTAAGCATCGATGCTCGGCCTGGGCTGGCGCCACCCGCACCATGAGGAGTTGCTGCGGCGCTTGCCCAGGCTGCCCCTGCTGGAAGTGCACGCGGAAAACTTCTTCGCCAAAGGAGGTGCTGCCCCAGGATTGCTGATGGCAGCGCGTGAGCATTACGAGATCAGCCTGCACGCGGTGGGCTTGGGTCTCGGCTCTGCGGCCGGGCTGGATGAGGCGCACCTGCAGCAATTGGCTGAATTGGCCGCGCGGGTGCAGCCGCGGTTTGTGTCTGATCACGCGTGTTTCGCTCGTGTCCAGGGAATGAGCGGCGTGCAGCATGCGGCCGATCTGCTGCCCGTGGCGTTTGACGAAGCGAACCTGCGGCGCTTGGTGGCGCATGTCGGTCAGGTGCAGGACTGCTTGCGCCGTCCGCTGCTGGTGGAGAACCTCAGCGCCTATGTGCGCTGGACGGGAGACGAACTGGCCGAGCCCCAGTTCTTCAACGAGCTCGTGCGGCGCAGCGGCTGTGCGCTGCTGCTCGACGTCAACAACCTGCTGGTCAACGCGCGCAACGAAGCCGCAGGGGAGGGCGATGGCGCGATGGTGCTGGACAGCTGCAGGCAATGGATCGAACGCCTGGACGATGGCAGCGTGACTGAGATCCATGTGGCCGGGCACGCACAGGTCGATGGCCTCTTCATTGACGACCACGGAAGCGCGCCTTCCGATGCCTGCTGGCAGTTGCTGGACCATGCACGGCAACGCTTTCCGCTGGCGCAGGGATTGCTGGAGTGGGACACCGACATTCCATCTTTCGATGTTCTGCTGGCGGGGATTGAGCGGTGACGAATGCCGCTGACGACTCTGCCGACCAGGCTGCTCTGGTCGCTTGGATTTGGGGCGAAGCGGGTGCCCAAGCACCGGCGAGCCTGACTGCGGTTGGCCCGCGACCCTTGGACCGATGCCTGTCCGCATATCGGGAGCACGCCAAGGCGCTGGCGGTGCGCGCGCTGGCCGCGCGCTACCCGCTGCTGCAAGCCTGGCTGGGCGACCCCGATTTTGCGGGGCTGGCCTGGGCCTTCGCGCGTGAGCATCCGCCCCGTGAAGGCGACATGAACCGCTGGGGCGGGGAACTGAAGAGCTTCTTGCAAGCGCTGCCCGGCATGGACGAGGAGCCGCCATGGCTGGCAGCGCTGGACGACGACATGCACCGATTGGCGAGTGCCGCCGACGACGCAGAGCCCGATGCCATGCTTTGGCTTCGCTTGCAGCAGACCGATGCCGCCCGCTTGCGACTGCGCTGGAGCCAGCACCTGCGGCTCGTCCCCAGCCTGCCGAGCTTGAACGAACTGCTTGCGGCAGGCAATGAGGCGCTCGATGGCCTGGACGGGAACGCGGCGACCGCCACCATGGTGGTGTGGCGCCGAGGCTGGAAGCCGTGCCGAAGCTGGCTGCCGGACGACGAGGCCCACTGGCTAGGCTTGCAGTTGGGCGCCGAGCCTGCCTGCGCCTCGCTGGCCGAGGCGGTAGTGCAGCAACTGCGGTCTTACCCGCAGTTCGATCTGGGCGTCGCGCTGCAACGCGCCTGGACGCGGGGCTGGTTGTTGGGAGCCGATGAAACCGCACCGCGGCTGACTGCGTAGTGCCTCGATCGCTCACTCACCAGGCGCACAAGCCTGCTTGCCCATGATCCGAACTCTCTGGCAAGCCGCGACCGACAGCGGCGCCCCATCGATGCGCATGCCAGCCTCGCTTCGTGCGCCGCTGATCTGGGTGCAAGACCTGTTGCTACTGGGTGCTAGGTTCCATGTCGCTAAGGCTTTTTTCTTGGCCGGCCTGACCAAGATCCGTGACTGGGAGACCACGGTCTTGCTGTTCGAGAACGAGTACGCGGTGCCCTTGCTGCCCCCGCAGGTGGCGGCGTTGGCGGGCACGGCGGGCGAACTGGTGCTTCCCGTGCTGTTGGTCCTGGGGCTCGCTGGGCGCTTCGCAGCGGCCGGGCTTACGGTGCTGAACGTCGTGGCCGTGCTCAGCCTGGCCGAGATCGCTCCGGCTGCGCTCATCGAGCATCAGCTCTGGGGCGCGCTGCTGCTGCTCGTGTGGTTCTGGGGCCCGGGCCGCTGGTCGCTGGACCGAGCGGTGTTCAATCGCGCGAGTTGAATGCGATGGTGAAGCTGGCGGGCACGGTGCCGTCGGTGTCGCGCGGAATGCGCTGCGCGCTGTCGATGGCGCGCAGCACGGCTTCGTCCCAGGCAGGGTTGCCCGAAGGCGTGACCACCTTCCGCCCCAGCACCAGGCCGTCGGGCGCGCAGCGCACTTCCACCAAGGTGCTCCAGCGCGCCGTGATGGCGTCGGTGTAGACGATGCGCGGCTGGATGCGGGCCACGATGCGGCCTGCGTAACCGGCGCTGGGGCCACTGGCTTGCGCGGCTGTGCCGGTGCTGCCGGGCGCGCCGCTGCCACCGGCCAAGCCTTGAATGCGGCGCAGGTTGTCCTGGCGCTGCTTCTCGCGGCGGGCCTCTTCGGCCTTGGCTTCGCGTGCTTGCGTCTTCTCGGCTTCCTGCTTGCGCAGGGCCTCCAGCTTCTCCATCTCCTTGATGCGACGCTGCTCGTGGGCCTTGCGCTGCTGTTCCTCTTGCTCGGCGGCCTTGCGCAGTTCTTCCTTGCGGCGGCGCTCGCGTTCCTGGGCGATGTCCGCTTCAGGTTCGACCTTGGGCGGTTGCACCACCTCACGCGGGGGGGCGGTTGGAGGGCGCACCGGCTCGGGCGGCGGTGGCTCCTCGGCCTTCGGCGCCGCGGCCTGAGGCACCACGGACCAGAGTTCGGCCTCGGCGACGGCGCTCTCGCTGCTGGCACGCCAGTTCACGCCGTGCGCCAGCGCCCAGACCAGCAGGCCATGCGCGGCCAGTGCCAGCAGCAAGCTGCGGCCACCGTCCCCCTGATGGACGGGCCGCGACGGCAGCGCCAACGTGCTCATGGAACTCGCGTCAACGCCCCTGGCGCACCGCCAGGCCGACACGCTGGATGCCACCGGACTGCAGTCGGTCCATCACCTCGACGACCTTTTCGTACTTCACCTGCCGGTCCGCCGAGATGACGACGGGGATCGTGGCGTCGCTGCCCTGCGCCTCACGCACGCGGCGCAGCACGTCCTTGAGTTGCAGCGGGGCGGGGTCGGCTTGCTCGTCCTTGCGGAACTTCAGCGCCCCGTCGTCGCCGACCACGATGTGGATGACATGCGCCGGCTGCGTCTTGGCCTTGCCGACGCTGGGCAGATCCACCACGCCGGTGGTGATCAGCGGAGCACTGACCATGAAGATGATGAGCAGCACCAGCATGACGTCGATGAACGGCACCATGTTGATCTCGTTGATCGTGCGGCGGCGGCCGCCGCGGCCCGCGACGCCCGGCATCAGTGCTGTCCCGCGTTGCGCTGCAGGATGTTGGAGAACTCCTCGATGAAGGTCTCCAACTGGATCGCCGCCCGGTCGATCTGGCGCGCGAAGCGGTTGTAGGCGATGACTGCCGGAATGGCGGCGAACAGGCCGATGGCGGTGGCGACCAGCGCCTCGGCGATGCCCGGTGCCACGGTGGCCAGCGTCACCTGTTGCAGGTTCGACAGGCCGACGAAAGCATGCATGATCCCCCACACCGTGCCGAACAAGCCGACGTAAGGCGAGACCGAACCGACCGAGGCGAGGAAGCTGAGGTTGCTCTCCAAAGCATCGACCTCGCGCTGGTAGCTGGCCCGCATCGCGCGGCGTGCACCATCGAGCAAGGTGCCCGCATCGACCACCTTGCGCTCACGCAGCTTCAGGAACTCGCGCATGCCGGCCTGAAAAATGCGCTCCATTGGCGCCGCGCCCTGCTGGCGCTTGGCGGCGGCTTGGTAGAGATCATTGAGGTTGCGGCCGGACCAGAAATCGGCCTCGAAGCCGTCGTTGGCTTTGCGCACGCGGGCCAGTCCGAAGAGCTTGCTGAAAATCACGCTCCAACTGGCCACCGAGACGATGAGCAGGGCAGCCATGACGAGCTGCACGACCAGGCTGGCCTGGGTCACCAGGGCGATGATGGAAAGATCTTGGTTCATGGCAGTTGTTCGAGCAGCGGCCGGGGCAGCCGCTGCGGACGGAAGTGCTGTGCATCGACGCAGGCTACTTGCACGCGGGCGTGCATCAATTCATGGCCTGCTTCGTGGGTGATCCATTGCTTGAACACGAGGCTGGCGCCACGCGTCTCCACGACTCTGGCGTGTACGGTGAGCAAGTCGTCCAGGCGCGCGGGACGGAGGTAGTCGGCTTCCACGCGCCGCACCACGAAGAGCCAGCCGCATTCAGCGCGCAGCTCCTCGCGGGCGCAGCCCAGCTGACGGAGCCACTCCGTGCGTGCACGCTCAAGGAATCGCAGGTAGTTCGCGTAGTACACGACGCCGCCGGCATCGGTGTCCTCGTAGTAGACGCGCAGCGCAAGGCGGAACGACGACGCGGCTTCACTCACCGCTTGCGGTCCGCCTCAAGTTCAGTGCGGCGCAGCTGCGCCGCCAAGCGGTCCAGCACCCCGTTCACGTACTTGTGCCCATCGGTGCCACCGAAGCCCTTGGCCAATTCCACCGCTTCGTTGATGACGACGCGGTAGGGTACGTCCAGGCATTGCTGCAGTTCGAAAGCGCCGATCATCAAGGCGCCGTGCTCGACGGGCGACAGCTCCTTGGTTGGCCGGTCGACATGTTCGGTCAGCAAGGCATCCAGGGCAGCGGCTTCACGGATGCAGCCGTGCAGCAGGGTATCTAGGTGCTTTTGGTCGCAGCCGGCGTAGTTGGACTGGTCGCGCAAATGGGCGTCGATGGCACCAGCGTCCTCGCCGGAAAGCAGCCACTGGTAGAGGCCCTGGAGCGCCACCTGGCGGGCCTGTCGGCGGGCCGAGCGCGGCGTGGTCTTGTTTCGGGCGGGGGCGTTCAAACAGAATCTCCAGTCTTGAGCCGACGCAGCAGGCCGGCCATTTCCACGGCCACTTCGGCCCCTTCAGCACCCTTGCCAATACGCGCCCAGGCTTGGGATTCGTTCTCGACGGTCAGGATGACGTTGGCGATGGGCAGATGGTGGTCTAGCGCAACGCGGCTCACTCCGGCGCCGCTTTCGTTGGCGACCAATTCGAAGTGGTAGGTCTCGCCACGGATGATGCAGCCCAGAGCGACAAGTGCGTCGACCCCGCCGGCGCGGGCCAACGCTTGCAGCGCAAGCGGCACTTCAAGCGCGCCGCCGACTTCGAGCACCTGTGTGCAGGCAGCTCCCAACTCGAGCAACCTTTGCTCGCAGCCTTGCTGCAACGCGCGAGTGATGGGGTCATTGAAACGGGCGCGCACCAGCCCAACGCGCAGGCCCCGGCCATCTAGGGAGATCGTTCCGCGTTCAGCCTGCTGCATGGCGGGGAACGGAGTTGGCTGCGAGTTGCATGGGCACGAAGTCCACCACCTCGAGGCCGTAGCCAACCATGGACGGCATGCGGCGCGGCTGGCCAAGCAAACGCATGCGCTGCACGCCCAGGGCGCGAAGGATTTGCGCGCCGACGCCATAAAGGCGCAGGTCCATGACACCGCGTGCAGATGCAGGTGCCGACGTGCCGCAGAAGCGCTCGAGCAACTGCCCGCCTTCGTCGCCGATGTTCAAAAGGACCACGACGCCAGCTCCAGCTTGCGCCACGGCGGCCAGGGCTTCGTCAACGCCCCAGCTGTGAGGGCCAGCAGCGGTGTCGAGCAGATCGAGCACCGACAGCGGTTCGTGCACACGCACCAGCACCGCGTCCTCAGCCTGCCACTGGCCGCGTTTGAGTGCCAGATGCTGTGCGCCGCTTTGGTCGGCGAACAGCGTGGCTTCGAAAGCGCCGTGCCGGGTGCGCATGGGCCGGCTGGCGCGAGGCTCGATCAAGCTCTCGTGCCGGGCGCGGTACTCGATGAGGCTTGCGATGGTGCCGATCTTCAGGCCGTGGTTGGCGGCGAACACTTCCAATTCGGGCAGGCGTGCCATGGTGCCGTCGTCGTTCATGATCTCGCAGATCACGGCGGCTGGGCTACAGCCGGCCATGCGCGCCAAGTCGCATCCGGCTTCGGTGTGGCCCGCGCGCATGAGTACGCCTCCGTCTTGCGCCTGCAGAGGGAAGATGTGGCCGGGCTGGACGAGGTCATCGGCCGTGGCGTGCGGGGCAACGGCAGCCTGAACGGTGCGCGCTCGGTCGGCGGCTGAGATGCCGGTGCTGACGCCGGTCGCCGCTTCAATGGACACCGTGAAGGCCGTGCCGTGCTTGGTGCCGTTGCGAGTGGCCATCGGCGGCAACTGCAGGCGTTCGCAGCGCTCGCGCGTCATCGGCAGACAAATCAGGCCGCGCGCAAAGCGGGCCATGAAATTGATCGCATCGGGGCTGACATGGTCTGCAGCCAGGACGAGGTCACCCTCGTTTTCGCGGTCTTCATCGTCGATCAAGACGACCATCCGGCCGGCTGCCAACTCGGCGACCAGTTCGGGAACAGGGGACATCGGCATGGAGCCGATTGTAGAAGGGGGGTCAGAAGCTGCGGGTGAGGCGCAAGCGCAGGTCCGCTCCGACCGGCACGGTGTCCAGCCACCGCCAGCCTTGCGCGGCGTCCAGTGACGGCAGCGTCGGAAGGTCGGCCACGCCTCGGCCAGGACCGAGCAGCCGAGGGGCCAAGTAGACCAGCAACTCGTCGACGAGGTGGGCACCGAGCCAGGCACCGTTCAAGGTGGCGCCGGCTTCGATGTGCAGTTCATTGACCTCCCGCCTGCCCAGTTCATCAAGCAGCGCGGCCAGATCGCTCGGTGCCTCCAGACACCGAGCGCCGGCCTCTTGCAAAGCCCGTCGGCGTTCGACGTCGGCGCTCCCTTGGTGAACGATCACCACGTCCCCCTTGGTGCGCAACATTTGGGCGCGGCATGGCATGCGAAGCCGGCGATCCAGCACCCACCGCGCAGGTGGGTAGGGAGAGGGTGGATCGCGCACGTCCAAGCGCGGGTCGTCAGCCAACACCGTGCCGATGCCGGTCAGCAGCACCGCAGCACGGCGCCTCCAGACCATGTTGTCCTGACGCGCCTCCGGGCCGGTGATCCATTGGCTTTGGCCATCAGGGAGAGCTGTACGTGCATCCAGGCTGCTGGCCCACTTCAATCGAACCCATGGTCGGCCCGTGCGCATTCGATGCAGAAAGCCTATGTTCAAGGCCTGGGCCTGCGCTTCTAGCAGGCCTTCGTCCACCCGAATGCCTTGGGCGCGCAGATGGGCGACTCCGGCCCCCTTGACGCGAGGGTTGGTGTCCCCAGTGGCGACCACCACGCGGGCAACTCCTGCAGCGCTCAGCGCCTCGCAGCATGGGGGGGTGCGCCCATGGTGCGCGCAGGGTTCGAGCGTGACGAAAGCAGTCGCGCCGCGCACGGCGTGGCCACGCAAGCTGGCATCGCGCAGGGCCATGACCTCCGCGTGGGCTTGGCCGGCGGCCTGGGTGTGCCCTTCGCCCAGAACTTCACCGTTCGAGCTGACCAACACGCAGCCCACGCGAGGATTGGGTTCGCTCAGGCCGATGGCCTGTTCCGCGAGTCGCAGCGCTCGCCGCATCCAGCGCTGATCTGCTTCTGAGACTGATGCCATGGCATCAGTCTAGAAGGGCGGGAGATCAGGGTTGGTGCGCAGCGGTGACGGTATTCCGATACTGAAGTGCAGCGACATCGACCTTCTGCCCGGCCGGGCAACTGGATTCGAAATCGACCACCAGGAAGTTCTGCTTGGACAGCGAGTTGGTCACCTTGACGTAATCCAGCGGATGCTCGCTGTTGTTGATGGCCTTGTCGCCGTCATAGTCATCGCTGTACCGGCACACACGCACACCTCCGGCAG
The DNA here is from genome assembly GCA_017302655.1 of Burkholderiales bacterium. GTDB lineage: Bacteria > Pseudomonadota > Gammaproteobacteria > Burkholderiales > Burkholderiaceae_C > Inhella. The sequence continues at coordinate 59,144 of JAFLDE010000007.1, read as the reverse complement.
CCAGCGTGAGACCGTTGAGCACGCTTCGACCGCTCCAGCTGAGGCTGTTGTCCTTTGCGGTGGCCACGCGGGGAGGGATGACGCAGTAATAGTCCAGCGCATTCACACCGACCAGCGCGTTGGCACTCGAACTCGAGAAACACAAGGGTTCGCTGGAATAGCTGTCCTCTGTCTTGTCCAAAATGACTTCCGCAGACGCGGGCAAGACGGGGCTGTTCGGGTTCTCGGCCGACGGGGTGCCTCCGTAGGAGAACACCACATGGCCGCTCAGGAGGAAGGCTCCTCCTGTGTAGCTGACCGGGCAATTCAGCAAGTCGTTGTCGCCCAATAGATCAGAGGGAGTTGCGGCCTCGACGGTGCAAAGCTGCGTGACCATGCCCGATCTGTTGTTGAAGACCAAAGCGGTGGTGCCAGTGGGATTGGGCTTGAACACGCTGCGGGCGTTGTCAAGCTTTTTCGCAGCCGCCGGGATGCCTGGGTGCCGATCTTCGTATCGGCGCTGGCCAACTCCGAAGTCTGGTGGTATCGCAAGAGACGAGGCCAAGCTCGGATCCACTGGCACCAGGGCAGTGCGCCAGTTCACGCTGAGCGGGTCGTCCTCTTCGCCTTTGCTTCGATCTCGCCAACTGACATTCAGAAGTACGTCCACGGCTCCTCCTGGCAATGGTGTCACCGTTCGGGTGAACTGATACGCCGTGGTCAAGGACTCCACCGTGTAGCGATCGTTCTGGATCTCATTGAAGACCACCGCATCGTCTGGAATTCCATCGGTACGCTCCAGCGCAACAAAACCGCGCAAGCGCTCCAACTCAACCTGAGCCACGCGCATCGCTTCGGCCCGCTGCTTGGCCGTCTCACCGCTGTAGCGCAGTCGGCCTTGGATGCCGGCTACGGACATCATGCCGAAGGCCATGACCAGCATGGCGACCAGGGCCTCCACCAAACTTGCACCGCGTTGCTTGCCCACAATCCTTCTCCTACCGCATGTCATCCCACGACAGGCCCCAACCGGCCCCTCCGGGCAGAGGCAGGAAGCTGCCCGTGCCGAACTTGAGCCGCTGCATGGCGGCGGCGTCAAAGAGCACTGCGGCTCCCTTGTCCCCAATCAGACGCCCGCCCACCAGTAAAGCGCCCTGAATCACCGAAGGCTTGGCCGAAACATTGCTCCAACTCATGTCGTCCTTGCTGTAAACCAGGCCGTGCAGTTGCAGCGGACTGTTGATGCTGAGCTTGCCATCCACGATGAGGACGACAGGTGATTCCGTTGAACCGACCACGACCTCTTCCCCGAGTTCCAGATCACCTTGGAAGCGAATCAGCCGAGCGCCTCCGTGAACGAGGGCTTGGAGGGCCAGTGCGCATCGGTTGTCGCACGTCAGGGTGCGCATGGCTGGTTGAGCCACGTACTCGGCCAAATACATGCCAAAGAACAGTCGGAAGAAACGGTCAGAGTCAGCCGCTGCTAGCAAGGCCTGATTCGCGGCCACCGAATGTGTGTGTGGGGAGCCTGCAGGCCCACGTACGCCATCGCGCACGCCCGTCACATCACTGCCGGCTTGCACGACGACTCCACCTGCCGCTGGGTTGTTGTTCACGACCTGCATGCCATCCGACAGATCCACGTCTCGCCGGACCACCAACGCGCTGGCGGGTGGCATGCGCACAGCGCGGTTTAGCACGAAGGACTGCACCGTCATCGCCAGCGGCACCGCCTCGTTGGAGTCATAGACCAAGCGGCTGCAGGTGCTGCTGGCTGCGAAGCAACTGGCGACGTTGATGCCGATACGGCCCAAGTTGGCGCTATGCCCGTAATCGCGTATGGGGTCGTTGTATGGGCGAAGCCGAACAACGAATGACTGTCGAACTTGCCCGTCCTCTGGAACAAACACTGGCCGATGGTTCTTGGGACATTGACAGGACCAGTCGCCGTTGCCGACCCTGTCGCACGCGATGACATAGGGTGTCTTCTCATTTGCGAGTGCTTTTTGCGCCTCAGGTGGCTTTGCATCTGGAGGCACGTCGATGCGACCGTCTGAGAGGACGATCAAATAACGGTCCCAGAAACGGCCATCACCGTTGACATCGGGCCGGCACTGCTCGTCAAGGTTGCCGGCGTTCATCCAGTTGCCCACCAAAGCGACAGCTTCATGCGTCGCTTCGTTGACCACACCCAGTCGCTGGAAGTTCAAGGCCACGCGCTGCTCCAGCACCAAGTTGCGATTGGCGTACGCCGCCACCAAGGCCATGATGAAAAACAGCACCATCACGGTCACCAGCGTGGTCGCGCCGATTTGGCGAGGGCGTTGAATGCCGCTATGCCTCACGACAGGCTCCCGTCACGATGTCTGAGCGCACGCGAATACGCAGATCAAAGTTCCTCCGCACGCGTTCGTCGTGTGCGGCATGGGCCTGGAAGTTGATCAGGAACTCGCGCACCGAGGCGCTAGGTGGGCAGTCTTCCTTGTCTTCGCAGTCCAGTTGGCACGCCGCTTCAAGACGCCGCTTCGTTTCCACCAGTTGGACGTGAAAGCGGGTGATCTTCAGCGTCTCGGGATCGGTCAAAGGCTGCCACGCGCCAGCGCTGTTCAGTCGGTAAAGCACCTCATCTTCCAGCTTGAATCCTTCCGCTTGGTTGATGTCGTTGCGCAGCCAGCGCCGGTAGCGCACCCAAGAGCCGTCTTCGGCGACGAGGATTTCGGCATTCGGATTTGCCTGCAGCACCGGATTGGCTTCGGACCACACGCCGCTCATGGGGCTGTTCCACATGCCTGCCAACTGAAGTTCCCGCGTGAGCACTTCGGCAACCACGCGCACGTCCTGCTCTGTTCTGGTTTCGAGCGCCAGGCGGCGGTGATCCCCCATTTGTCCGACCATGATGGAACTGGCCCCCAGCAGGATGAACATGCCGACGGTGATGCCGATCATGAGTTCGATCAGGCTAAAGCCTCGATGAGTGTGCGCAGCGCTCATCGTTATTCCAAAGTGCATGGTTCGTGGCCGGACACCGAGCCATCGGGCGAACAGATGCTTGCAGTGCCGAGCTTCTTGACTTCGACGCGCAGCGTGGGGCCAGCGGGGTACTTGATCGTCACTTTGTAGGCATCCATCCTGGTTTGAAATCCCTCCAAAAAGGTGAGGTAGTCCCCATCGCCCTCCGAACGGAAAACGATGCCCGAGCCTGCCGGTGGTGTCACGACCTTCAATTCCGCGCTAGCGACTCTGCACGCCGCTCCAATGCCTCGCCGGCAATCGCACCCTGGGCTGCCGAGGTTCTTGTAGGCATACAGGACGTAGCAGGTACCGTTGGGTTCGAACTGAATCCTTGCGAGTCGATTGTTTCCTTGACCGCTCGAAATGACCTCAGAACGCGCCAGGGCCAAGTCCGCCACGAACTCCTTGGCCACACCCTCAAGTCGCTTCTTGCGCACGAAGTCCGAAAAATTGGGAATTGCGACCGCCAAGAGGATGCCAAGGACGGCCAACGTCACCATGGCTTCCACCAAGGTGAATCCTTTGGAGTGTGCGGCGGACCTCATTTCGGCAGACATGTGTCGCTGGTCGCGGTGCGCTTGCTGCTGGCCTTGAAGATCACCAGCTTGAATTCCTTGCAAGCCGTGTCGGCGGCCTGCTTGCCTCCCTCCACGGGTGCGACAGTCAGCGTGTAGCCGAAGGATGAAACCTCGCTCAGGCTGAGTGTGTAGTGGCCAGCCTGAGACAGATTGGTCGTGCGCAGATCCGCAAGGCTCCCTGCATAGGTCAGGTTGTTACTGCGATAGCGCTCTTGTTCCTGCTGAACATGCGCCATGGCGTCGAAGGCATCCGCACGTCGCCCCTTCCGCACATAGTCTGTGAAGTTGGGGAGCGCAATCGCAGCGAGGATCCCCACGATGACCACCGTGATAGCAAGCTCGACGAGGGTGAACCCTTTGGCTGAAGCGCACGAGTTGTTCATGGTTTGATGGTCGGGCCAGTCCGAGGTGACATTGAACCGCGCCGTGCCGTCGGTCTCCTCAGGGTGTCCGCTCATCCTGTGCCCTCCATCAACCCCTGCAGGCGGGGGTCTGGTGGCCCACATCACCGCAGCTGCGAATCCGCCCTGTGATGGAAACGATGTGTTTCATCTCCAGGCCTTGGCGCGTCTTCAGCGTCATCGTGCCGGTGGGCGCAACCGTGCCAGTGCGTCCATCGAAAACCATGGTGCTGACGTTGGCGCTGAGTTGAACGCCGAGCTTGTCCGCAACACCTTGAGCGGAGAGTGCAGATGCGCCTGGCTTGCACTGAATCGCGCCGTCCGAGTCGCAGGTGCAAGCGTTGGCTGGACCTTGGTAGACCACGTAACAGCTGCCAGTGTCGGTCTGAATAAATGCAACCCGCACCGAGCGGTGCTGAGTGAGTGCCTGGGCGCGGGCCACTTGTAGGTCGTTTCGGAGCGATTCACCGATCCCGCGCATGCGTTGGCGCTCGACCTGCTCCCCCAGGGAGGGCAAAGCGACAGCCGTCAGCACGCCTGAGACGGCGATACTGACAAGGACTTCCAGCAGAGTGAAACCAGAGGACAGGCGGCGCGAGGTCTGCATGATGAGCTTCCTTGAGGTGGCGTGGCACGCACTCTAGGAACTCGCCTGCTGGAAGTCTTCACCCCCAAAAGGGGGAACTGACCATGTCAAACCGACGCATCGCGTCAGGCAGTGTGAATTGCCGACGCCTATGAACGCTCGGGCTAAATGTCCTTGATGAGCTTGCGAAACTCGTCGATGTCTTCAAAGCTTCTGTAGACCGAAGCAAACCGCACATAGGCCACTTTGTCGATGCGCTTCAACTCGCGCATCACCATTTCGCCCAGGCGCGCCGAGCTGACTTCGCGCGTGCCCTCGCTGAGGAGCTTCTCCTGGATGCGTTCAACGGCGGCATCTACTTGCTCGGTGCTCACGGGGCGTTTGCGAAGCGCCAGCTCCATCGACGCGCGGAGCTTGCCCATATCAAAGTTGCCGCGCGTGTTGTCCTTCTTGATGACCACGGGGAGCGCGATTTCGGCGCGCTCGTAGGTGGTGAAGCGCTTGTCACAGCGCAGGCAGCGGCGCCTCCTGCGCACCACATCGCCCTCATCGGACTCCCTGGTCTCGACGACCTGGGTCTCGCTGTGGCCGCAGAAGGCGCAGCGCATCTGTCAGGCGTAGACCGGAAAGCGCGCTGTCAGCTCCGCCACTTGCGCGCGAACGCCCTCAAGGACCGCGGCATCGCTTGGAGCATCCAATACATCGGCAATCAAGTTGGCTGTGGTCCGAGCCTCGGCTTCGCGGAACCCCCGCGTCGTCATTGCCGGGGTGCCGAGTCGGATGCCGCTGGTGACCATCGGCTTTTCGGGATCGTTGGGGATGGCGTTCTTGTTGCACGTCATGTGTGCCTGGCCCAATGCCGCCTCGGCAACCTTGCCGGTCAAGCCCTTCGGCCGAAGGTCCACCAGCATGACATGGCTCTGCGTGCCACCCGAAACGATGCGCAGACCGCGCGCCGTAAGTTGCTCCGCCAAGACCTTGGCGTTTGCGATGACCTGACGCTGGTAGTCGCGGAAACCGGGCTGCATGGCCTCGTGGAAGGCCACGGCCTTGCCGGCAATGACATGCATGAGCGGCCCACCCTGCATGCCTGGAAAAATGGCGCTGTTGACTTTCTTCGCCAAGTCTTCGTTGTTGGTCAGGATGATGCCGCCACGCGGGCCACGCAGGCTCTTGTGGGTGGTGGACGTGACGATGTCGGCATGCGGTACAGGATTGGGGTACTCGCCTGCCGCCACCAGGCCTGCATAGTGCGCCATGTCGACCATGAAGTAAGCCCCGATGGATTTGGCGATGCGAGCGAAGCGCTCAAAATCGATATGCAGCGAGTAGGCCGAAGCGCCGGCAAGCACAAGCTTGGGGCGATGTTCTTGCGCCATGCGTTCAACTTGGTCGTAGTCGATGGACTCGCTGGCGTTGAGACCATAGCTGAGCACCTTAAACCACTTCCCCGACTGGTTCACCGGTGAACCGTGCGTCAGGTGGCCACCCTCTGCAAGGGACATGCCCAAAAATGTGTCGCCCGGCTGAAGCATGGCCATGAATGCGGCCTGGTTGGCTTGCGAGCCAGAGTTGGGCTGCACGTTGGCGAATTGCGCACCAAAGAGCTGCTTGCAGCGGTCGATGGCCAATTGCTCGACGACGTCGACATGCTCGCAGCCACCGTAGTAGCGTTTGCCGGGATAGCCCTCGGCATACTTGTTGGTCAGCTGACTGCCTTGCGCCTGCATGACGGCGCGCGACGTGTAGTTTTCGCTGGCGATCAGCTCGATGTGATCTTCTTGACGGCGATTTTCGGCGGCGATGGCGGCCCAGAGCTGGGCATCGGCTTCAGGAAGCGCGAGAGGGGAAAGCGTGCAGGGCATGGGAAGCTCCGGAGGGGGTGGCCCGCGAGTAGCGAGTGGCCCAGGCGAACGGCTCCATCAGCAGTCAGCCTGCTGCCCGCGCTTCCCGGTGGTGGCCCACCTCGGGGTCGAACCCCTGATCGCCAGTGACGCGGCGCAAGCAGTGTAGCGGGCAGCTACTCCTCACCGGAGCCTGCTCGCTCAGAGGGATGCCGATACCAATGCCACTTGCTCCGAACTTGCAGCAGGGGCAGGGCTCGGGGTGCTTTCTTTGATGGAGCGTGATGGGGTCGGGCGACCAGCCGCCACAGCCTTCAATAGATCCTGTTCAAAGAGCACCTTGTTCGCGTAGCCCCCGTCGTCCGGCAAATTGGCTGCGCCCACGTAGAAGCGCAAGCCTTCCGCAACGCTGCCAGCTCGCTGGATGCAGTCCTTCAAAACTTGAACACCCACTCGAACGTTGGCCAGTGGATCCAGAGCGGCGCGTTGTCCTCCGAATGAGTCGTACTTGTCGTCGTGAACACGTGTCATGACCTGCATCAGGCCTTGGGCGCCGACTGGACTTTGGGCGAAGGGGTTGAAGTTGGACTCAATCGCTACTACAGCGAGGATGAGCGTGGGATCAATGCGGGCGCGATCACCCAGCGTCCAAGCTTCCTGCACGATACGAGCAACCGCCTCAGGTGCGACTTTGTAGCGACGTGCGAGCCACTGGCTGATCGCCGCCTGGGGCCGCGGTAAATCAGACAAGTCGATCACAGCCACGCGTTGCGCTGCCCCCGGCTCATCCGGTGCAAGGGAAGGCTCAATTCGCGCCTCACGTCGCTCGTTCAACCATGTCAGGGCATGATGCTCGACGGAATGCAGCAACTGCGGCTGTGAAGCAAAGACTGTGAACAGTGCCACCAGCAACAGACCCAGCAAGGCGAGCGTGTTGTGGCTGATGACGAGCATTCCATTGCCAATGTCCCTGATCACGATGGCGGCGGCGCGTGCCAGGGGGCGAACCGGCGCTGTGAGGCCTGCGTGCATTCAAATCCTTTGAGGGTTAACCCTTTGATCTCTGAATTCTAGGAGTGGCTAATAACCGGTCAAGCTGATGAGTGATCTCACTAATACCCAATCAGTATGAAGTACGGCGATCTTCGCGGGTTCCTTGTGCAGCTTGAGGCCCGAGGCGGCCTGAAGCGGGTGGATGCCTCTGTCTCTCCGCATCTTGAAATGACGGCGCTCAGCGACCGCGTGCTGCGGGCGAACGGCCCCGCCTTGTGGTTCGAGCACCCCGCCCAGGGAGACCGCCCGGTGCTGACCAATCTGTTCGGGACGCCGGAAAGAGTGGCGTGGGCGATGGGAGCCGAACACCTGGGCGCCTTACGCGAGGTGGGTGAAGTGCTGGCGCGGCTGCGTGAGCCTGAGCCACCTAAGGGGCTGAGGGATGCAGGTCGGTTGCTGGAGCTGGTTCAAGCCGTGTGGCGAATGCGCCCGAAACGCGTCGATCGTGCGCTTTGTCATGAAGAGGTCCTGAAAGGCTCGGACATCGATTTGCGCCAATGGCCCATCCAGCACTGCTGGCCCGGTGATGCAGGCCCGCTGCTGACGTGGGGCTTGGTGATCACTCGAGGTCCGAACCGCGCTCGGCAGAACTTGGGGATCTATCGCCAGCAATTGATCGGGCCACGCCGCTTGATCATGCGCTGGCTGGCCCATCGTGGCGGAGCGCTCGACTTTCGCGCCCACCGTCTGGCCAGACCAGGGCAGCCCTTCCCGATAGCGGTGGCGCTCGGCGCTGACCCCGCTACGATCCTTGGTGCAGTGACCCCGGTGCCTGACAGCCTGTCCGAGTACCAATTCGCGGGTTTGCTGCGCGGTAGTGCCACTGAACTGGCCGAAAGCGGCGTCGGCTTCGATGGCCATGCACTGCAGGTGCCGGCCACTGCGGAAATGGTTCTGGAAGGACACATCCCAGTGGCAAGCAGCGGTTTCCGCGGTGAAAGCGAGATGGGTGTGCCTCTGATGGAGCGCGATGGCTACCTTCATGCGCTTGAAGGCCCTTTTGGCGACCACACCGGCTATTACAACGAGCAGGAGTGGTTTCCGGTGCTGGAACTGGAGCGCGTGACTCAGCGCCGAGGCGCCTTCTACCACTCCACGTACACCGGCAAACCGCCGGACGAGCCAGCGGTGCTTGGCGTGGCGCTGAACGAAGTCTTCGTGCCCCTGCTATCCAGGCAGTTCACAGAAATCGTTGACTTCTACCTTCCACCTGAGGGGTGCTCCTATCGCATGGCCCTGGTTTCCATTCGCAAGGCCTACGCGGGTCACGCGAAGCGATTGATGTTCGGTATATGGAGCTACCTGCGCCAATTCATGTACACAAAGTTCATCGTGGTTCTCGACGAAGACGTGAACCTGCGGGATTGGAAGGAGGTCGTGTGGGCTATCACCACCCGTGTCGATCCCGTGCGTGACACGGTGCTCGTCGACCACACGCCGATCGACTACCTCGATTTCGCTTCACCTGTCAGCGGCCTGGGCGGCAAGATGGGCTGGGATGCCACCAACAAATGGCCGGGCGAGACCCAGCGGGAATGGGGGCGTGTGATCGAGATGCCGCCCGAGTTGCGAAGGCGTGGCGACGAGTTGTTTGAGTCACTGTTCAGCGGTCAATAGGGCAATTCCTAGCGTCTTGCCACTTGAATCGCCGCGTCTCGAAGCCTAAGGTAGGGGCGCCTCATTCGAGGTTCAACGTGCGGCGCAGTCTCTGCGCGCCAGGAGCCCTTGCTGCAGTTGGCAGCGGAGCTCTACCGGTGGCGTTTGCCACCAGCCCCCTCTGGCCCTCAAGGTCTGAGGGGGTTTCTATTTGTGCCGCCTTCATTTGCCGACCGTGCGTGCCACCCACTCGTAGACCAAGTAGCTGCCTTGGGCTGCCGCAGCACTGCTGGGCAACCATTGGGCCAGGATCCATCCAGGCTCAGGGTCCCGATGCAAGGGCGCCGGCAGGATCTCCACGTCCGGGACTTGGCTGCGGAAATGGTGGAGGGCTCTGGGCATGTGCAACCCATGCGTCACCAAGATCACCTTCTTGGTTCCATGCCGACGCAGCAACTCTGCCGAGAAGCGGGCGTTCTCTTGCGTGTTGCTCGCGCGGCCCTCGAACCACAGAGCAGGTGGCGCACCCAATTCGCCCAGGACCCTGGCCACCACCGAGGACTCGGTGGGGCGGTCGGCATCGCCTACCGCTGGCAGGCCACCGCTGAACGCCAGCGGCAACTTGAGTCGCTTTGACCACCAAAGCCCACGGCGCAATCGTTCCGAAGTCAGCGGCTGCAGGTCGTAGCCGCCGTCGGCCGAACTTGCACGTCGGATCCCGCCGCCAAGTACCAGGACCACCGCATCCGAGCGGCCCGTCCACGCTTGCGCTTGGTGCAAGATCTGCCTGGAGGGCGGGCTGTCAACGTAGGCGTCGACCAAAGGGGAGACCACCGCATCGGTGGTCAGCAACCAGGCAAGGAGCAACCCTAAGCCCAAGGGCCAGCGACCCCAGCGACGGCCGCTTCCCATGGCGGCGAGGCCAGCCAGGGCCAGCAAGAGCGGACCGGCGGGCGGCAGGATCAATTGCTTGAAGAGTTGGTACATGCCCGCATCTTGACCTGACTTCCTGTCGGTACCCGCCAGCTTCGCTATCCTCGGCGCCAATGAATTCAAGCTCCATCTACCTCGGCGGCGGCTGCTTCTGGTGTCTGGAGGCGGTCTTTCTGCAACTGCGTGGTGTGATCGACGTCGAGTCCGGCTACAGCAATGGCGCAGGCCCGGCTCCCAGCTATGAAGACGTGTGCTCGGGTCGAACCGGGCATGTCGAAGTGGTGAAGGTGTGTTTCGATCCTCGCCAGTTGCCATTGGCCGATTTGCTGCAGGTGTTCTTTCATGTGCACGACCCCACTACGCTGAATCGACAGGGGGCAGACACCGGTCCACAGTACCGCAGCGGCATCTACTACACCGACGAAGAGCAGCATGCCGTGGCACGCCGGGTGTTGGCAGAAGCCCAGCAGGCGTTCGGGGGCCGCGTGGTCACTGAGTTGCAGCCCTTGCGCGGATACCAACGAGCCGAGGATTACCACCAGCGCTACTTCGAACGCCATCCGCAGGCGGGCTACTGCGCTTTCGTCATTGCTCCCAAAGTTGAAAAGTTCCGCCAGGCCTTTGCTCGGCACCTGCGTGATGTTCCCTGAAGCCAAGCTGCTCGCTTGGCAGGGCCTGTGTCTCGACTATCCCGGCGGTCCCCGCCTGCGCTTTCCTGACTTGTTGCTCGCTCCAGGTCAGCACCTGCTGCTGCGTGGCGCTTCTGGCAGTGGTAAGAGCAGCCTGATCGCTCTGTTGGCCGGGCTGCGCCGCCCGAGCCATGGCGAAGTCTGGCTGGCAGACCGCGCGCTGAGCGATATGGCGCCGGGCCAGTTGGATCGGTGGCGCGGTGAATGTCTCGGTCTGCTACCGCAACGCCTTCACTTGTGCGAGGGCCTGAACCTGCGCGACAACCTGCGCTTGCCTTTCACTGCTGTGGGTGCCGCCGAACCCGCTGGTCGCATCGAGGCCCTGGCCGATCGATTGGGATTGCTGAGTCTGCTGGATCGGGCTCCTCATCAACTCAGCGGTGGTCAGATGCAGCGTGCCGCGCTCGCTCGCGCTCTGGTTCGCGAGCCGCGCCTGTTGTTGCTGGACGAACCGAGCAGCAGCTTGGACGACGAAGCGGCCATGGCCTTGCTGGATCTCGTGCTTGCGCTGGTGGGCGAGCGTGGCGTTTCGCTGCTCGTGGCCACGCATGACGCGCGGGTGGTGCAACAACTCGGCCGAGCACTGGATGGGCAACTGCAAACGCTTCGCTTGGGGCCCTCGACATGAGCCTGCGTCAACTCGCCTGGCGGCTGCTGCGTGCTCGCCCGATGGCGCTCGCCTTGAGCGTGCTCTTGCTGGCGCTGGGTTGGGCAGCTGTGGGCTTTGTGCTGCTGGTGTCCGAGCAGTTGGAGCAGCGCATGCAGCGTGACCTTGCCGGCATCGACCTGGTGGTCGGCGCCAAGGGCAGTCCGATGCAAATCATGCTGTCGGGTGTGTTCCACATCGACGTGCCCACCGGCAACATTCCACTGGCCACGGTGGAACAGTTGCGCTCGCAACCTCTCGTCAAGGAAGTTTGGCCCATCAGCCTGGGCGACAGCCTGCGCGGCTGGCGCATCGTCGGTAGCACTCCCGAATACCTCGACCTGTTCGGCGCGCGCCTTCAAGCCGGGCGTCGCTGGAGCGGCCCCATGCAGGCCGTGCTCGGCCACGAGGTGGCGCGGGCCACGGGCCTGAAGCCTGGCGACCGATTCGTTGGCAGCCACGGCTTGGGCTTGGGGGGCGAGGAGCATGCGCAGACCCCCTTCGAAGTCGTGGGCGTGCTGGCGCGCGGGTCCAGCGTGCTCGACCGCCTGGTGCTCACCGATCTGGTCTCGGTGTGGAGGGTCCACGAAGACTTGCATGAGGTCGACGAGGAAGACCGCGCTGTTCTGGAAGCCGAGCGTCAGGTCACCATGGCCCTGGTGCGCTATCGCAGCCCACTGGGAGCGGCCATGCTGCCCCGATGGGTCAATGCCCAGGAAAGTCTTCAGGCAGCGGCGCCTGCTGTCGAAAGCGCCCGTTTGCTGCGCATGGTCGGGGCAGGTCGCGAAGTGCTGCAGGGCTTCGGCGGATTGCTGCTGGTCACCAGCCTGCTTTCACTCTTCATCACTCAAATGGCGCTGGTTCGGGAACGCCAGGGTGATCTCGCGCTGCTCCGCCTGATGGGCGCACCTCCATGGCGCCTGGCTTGGTTGATGGCCCTGCAGTCGTTGATCGTGGTGGGGCTGTCGCTGCTCCTGGGCCTTCTGTTGGCACATGCTGCCCAGGCGGTATTGGCCCTATGGCTGGCTGGGCAACAATCCCTGCCCCTGCTGCCCGATTACTGGAGCCCCACGGAGTTACGGCTATGGCCGCTGGCACTCGTGCTGGCCTTGCTGGCGGCAGCCCTACCGGCCTGGCGTGCCATGCGCACCGAAGTGACCCAATTGCTTCAAACCCCGAGATGAGGAGACATCGATGAGAAAACTGCCCTGGATCGCGCTGCTCGCGATCGGCGCAAGTGCAGTGCTGGCGCAGCCCAAGCTCAGCGATCACGCCAAGAAGGACATCGAGCGCCACCGGGCGATGGCCGTCGCTCATGAGGAAGCGGCGCGCTGTCTGGAGTCCGGCAGGCCGGAGGCCGAGTGTGTGAAAGCCCTGCAGCAACGCTGCAAGGGCTTGGCCATCGGCAAGTACTGCGGCATGAAGCATGAGCATTGAGCGCAGGGCTTTTCTCGCGGCCGGCTTGGTTTTCGGCGCGCTCGGTTTGCCGGGCGCGCATGCCCAGCCGCGCAGCAGTGCGGCAGTGCCCCCACAGCCCGGGCAGGGGCCGGGTTATCACGATCCGCGCAGCGCCTTCAAGCCGCTGGAAGAGCGCGAGGGCGTGTTGTCCTGGCGCCTCCTGTCCGGGGTGACTTCGAAGGTCGAGAAAAAGAAGCTCGTGCCGCAATTTCCTGCCGAAGTGGAGAGATTGCACCAGCAGCGTGTCAAGGTGCAGGGCTGGATGCTGCCGCTTGAGCCGGGTGATCGCCAGAAGCACTTCCTGCTATCTGCCGTGCCCACGACCTGCAACTTCTGCACTCCCGCCGGTCCGGAAGGGCTGATCGAGATTCGCACCAGCACCCCGGTGCGCTACACGCTGGAAGCCATCACCATCGAAGGGCTCCTGGCCGTGCTCAAGGACGACCCCTACGGCCTGTACTACCGCCTGGTGGAAGGGCAGCAGGTCGAACAGTAGTCGGTGATTCAGGGAGCCAGACGCTCACGCACCCAGTGACCAGCGACCAACCGGTAGCGCAGGCGATCGTGCAGGCGCGAGGGGCGCCCTGCCCAGAATTCCCAGGCGTCGGGTTGCAGTCGATAGCCGCCCCAATGCGGCGGACGCGCAGGGTGCAGGCCATGCTGGGCCGCCGCCCTGGCTGCCGCCGCCACCAGCACGGAGCGCCCGCCGATCACCTGGCTCTGCGGGCTCGCCCATGCCCCAAGACGTGAGTCCAGCGGGCGGCTGGCGTAGTAGGCATCGCTCTCGGCCGCATCAACCCGCTGCACGCGACCTTCGACACGCACCACACGCTCCTGGCTCACCCAGTGGAACTGCAACGCTGCCCAGGGGTGCTCGGCCAATTCCCTGCCCTTGCGGCTTTCGTAATTGGAGAACCACACCAGTCCGCGTTCGTCGTAGCTCTTGATGAGAACCACCCGAGTGGATGGCCTTCCGTCTGCGCCCACGGTGGCCAGGGTCATGGCGTTGGGTTCCAACACCTGCTCGGCGAGGGCCTCGTCGAACCACGTCCTGAACAGGGAAAGGGGATCGATGGGCGCTTCCTCCTCATCGAGTCCGCCGCGTTCGTAGCTCTTGCGCATGTCGGCCAGCCAGCCCATCGCTTGTCGTCCTTTGTTGACCGGAATTCCCCGGAGAAGGTTTGCCCGTAAGTGAAGGCCCCATTGGAGTCTGGGACCAGCGCGCGCATTCTGCGGTGCAACAAAGACCTTGGGAGAGGCTCTTGAACAATGCTGCGCATCCAGTCGTGCTGCTTCTGGCCGCCGGCCAAGGGCGACGCTTCGGGGGCGCCGGCCACAAGCTCGAGCAGCCGCTGGGGGACAGTACCGTGCTCGGGCGCACGCTGTCCAGTGCGCTCGCTTCGCGCCTGCGCTTGGTCGTGGTGTGCAGTGAGCGCCTGGCGCCGCTGGTGCGCGGCAATGTGGCGGCACGTGACATGGTGGTACTTTCCGAACAGCAGGCACTTGAGGGCATGGGCAGTTCGATCGCTGCCGGCGTGAGTGCCGCGGCGGATGCTTCCGGATGGCTCATCCTCCCCGGCGACATGCCACTGCTCAAGCCCGATACCCTGCGCGCCGTGGCGCGAAGCCTGCAACGCGATCCGGTGGTCTTTGCGCAGTACCGCGGGCAGCGTGGGCACCCGGTCGGCTTCTCGCAGGAGCTCTACAGCGAACTCATCGCGCTGCGGGGCGACGAAGGCGCGCGCCGTCTACTGGCCCGGTACGCGGCCGAGCCCGTGGCCGTCGATGACCCGGGAGTGCTGCTCGACGTCGACACGGAAGACGACTTGGCCCGCGCCCAAGCCAAGCATTCGGCTCCGGGCGCCCTGACCTGAACTTGTGGTCTAGCCTCAGCATGTAATACAGTTACCTCGTTTCGAGGAAGCGAGTTACATGCGATGGTCGCCCTACATCCGGTTCTAGAGCAAGTCACCGCGCGCGTCCAGGCGCGCAGCCAGGCTTCCCGCTCGGCCTACTTGAGTCGCCTCTCGCGCATGGCCGGGCGTCCGCGCGGCAGCGACCGCATGGGCTGCGCCAACGTCGCGCATGCCTTTGCCGCCATGCCGGCACAGGACAAGCTGCGCATCGTGACCGAGCGAGCCCCGCACTTGGCGGTGGTGAGCGCGTACAACGACATGCTCAGCGCGCACCAGCCCTACGAGGCTTACCCCGCGCAGATCCGTGCTGCGGCTGCGCGCCTTGGCGCCACCGTCCAAGTGGCTGGCGGCGTACCCGCCATGTGCGACGGTGTCACCCAGGGCCTGCCCGGCATGGAGCTGAGCCTGTTCAGCCGCGACAACATCGCCATGGGTACCGCCATCGCGCTCAGCCATGACGTCTTCGATGGCGCGCTGCTGCTGGGCATCTGCGACAAGATCGTCCCTGGCCTGCTGATTGGTGCCTTGCACTTCGGCCACCTGCCCATGCTCTTCGTGCCCGGCGGGCCTATGAGCTCCGGCCTGCCGAACAACGAGAAGGCCAAGGTGCGAGAACTCTACGCGCAGGGCAAGGTCGGGCGCGAGGAACTGCTGAAGGCCGAAGAAGCCGCTTACCACGGTGCTGGCACCTGCACCTTCTACGGCACT
Source organism: Burkholderiales bacterium (assembly GCA_017302655.1). Lineage (GTDB taxonomy): Bacteria > Pseudomonadota > Gammaproteobacteria > Burkholderiales > Burkholderiaceae_C > Inhella. Next base: position 43,745 of record JAFLDE010000007.1, on the reverse strand, counting down.
GCCAACAGCAACCAGATGCTGCTTGAGGCCATGGGCCTGCATGTGCCGGGTGCCGCCTTCGTCCACCCGCATGCGGGCTTGCGCCATGCGCTTACCGACGAAGCGGTGCGTCTCTTGCTGGCGCGACGGGATGCACCGATCGGCCAGTTGGTGGATGAGCGCTGCGTCGTCAACGCCATGGTCGCACTCTTGGCCACGGGCGGGAGCACGAACCACCTCATTCACTGGGTGGCGGTGGCGGCGGCTGCGGGCATCCAGATCAACTGGACGGACTTCTCCGAGCTATCGGCCGCGGTGCCCTTGCTCGCCCGCGTGTATCCGAACGGCAGCGCGGACGTGAACCAGTTTCAGGCCGCCGGCGGCCCAGGCTTTGTGATTCGCGAATTGCTCGATGCCGGGCTGATGCACGAAACGCCAGCCATGGCGCCTTCAGGCCTTCGCGCCCACACCCAGGAGCCTTGGATGAATGAGGGTACGCTGGCTTGGCGCGACCTCCCTTCGGCTCCGACTGAGGCCAGCATCGTGCGTGGTGCCGCCGAACCCTTCAGTGCCAGCGGAGGTCTCAAGCTCCTGGACGGCAACCTTGGCCGTGCGGTCATCAAGACCAGCGCCGTCCCTGAGGACCGGCACATCATTGAAGCGCCGGCCCGCATCTTCACGACGCAAGAAGCCATGCTGGCCGCCTTCAAAGACGGCGAATTGGAGCGCGACGTCGTCGTGGTGGTGCGTTTTCAGGGCCCCCAGGCCAATGGGATGCCGGAGTTGCACAAGCTGACCCCACCCTTGGCCGTGCTCCAGAGCAAGGGCTTCAAGGTGGCCTTGGTCACCGATGGCCGCATGAGCGGTGCCAGTGGCAAGGTGCCCGCTGCCATCCACGTCAGTCCCGAGGCCCTGGCTGGCGGCCCGCTGGGCCTGCTGCGCGATGGCGACGTGGTGCGGCTCGATGCAGTGGCCGGCACGCTGCAGGCGCTGGTCTCGGCGCAGGAATGGCAAGCCCGTGAGTCGGCGCAGCTCAGCGACGAGCAGGCCCTGGTCAACGGTCACGACATGGGCCGCGAACTTTTCGCCGGCATGCGTCGCAACGTCAAGAGCGCCGAAGATGGCGCCGTCACCTGGATGTGAACCCAATGGACTTCTTGCTCAGTTTGGCCGATCACGGCCCCGTGATTCCCGTCATCGTTGTCGAAGACCTGGCGCATGCCGTGCCTCTGGCCGAAGCCTTGGTGGCCGGTGGCGTGAAGGTGCTGGAAGTGACGCTGCGCTCGGCGGCGGCATTGCCGGCCATCGAAGCCATGGCGCGCGCCGTGCCCGAGGCGATCGTCGGCGCTGGCACCTTGCGCACGGCGGCAGACGCCCGTGCGGCGCGCGACGCGGGTGCGCGCTTTGCCGTCAGCCCTGGCTTCACCCCGGCGCTATCTGCCGCCTGCCGCGAGGCGGGGCTGCCGCTGCTTCCCGGCGTGGCCAGTGCCAGCGAGGTGATGACCGCCAACGACCATGGGCACCGGTTCCTCAAGCTGTTTCCGGCGACGGCTGTTGGGGGCGTGGCCCTTCTCAAGGGCCTGGCGGGCCCCTTCCCGGACATTGCCTTCTGCCCAACCGGCGGCATCACGCCCGAGACGGCGCCGCAGTTCCTGGCGTTGCCCAATGTGCGGGTGTGCGGCGGCTCATGGCTGACGCCCAAGGATGCCTTGCAGGCCGGGGACTGGGCGCGCGTTCGACAACTGGCGCAGGCGGCCTCGCAGCTTCGCGCTCAGCCTTAGGGCCCGTTAGCACGACGGGAAGCCTCGCGAAAGGGCCTGGTTCACGCCTTGCGCGTGGCCTGTGGCGCACGCGCGAAACACGGCGGAACGCCGGGCGCTTGGGCCTAGCATGCGAAGCAAGTTCCTGCGAGTTTCGTCATGCATCCCTGCGTTTGAGCTGCCTGCTTGTTTGGCATCGCGTTGTCGGCCCTGTCCGCGCGCGGCGAGGACGACCTCGAGGCGCTGTTGCAGCGCGAGGTGGTCGGGCCGTCGCGGTACGCGCAAAGCCTGCTCGATGCACCGGCGTCGGTTGCCGTGCTTGGGCAGCGGGAAAGCCTGGCCCTGGGGCATGGCACCGTGGCCGAAATGCTGGCTCGGCTGCCCGGTGTGCATCTGAGTCACTCCAGGCAATATGTGGAAGTCGGACTGCGGGGTTTCAATCGGCCGGGTGACTACAACTCCCGTCTGCTCGTCACCATCGATGGCGTGCGCATCAACGACCCGGTCTACGACCAGGCGCTGCCCGAGTTCGAGTTTCCCTTGGTGCCGGAGTGGGTGAAGCGACTGGAGTTGGTGTACGGGCCGAGTTCCTCGGTCTACGGGGCCAACGCCCTGCTGGGAGTGGTCAACTTGGTGACGCTGGACGGTGCTGACGCTCCGGGGCTGTTGCTCAAGGGCGGCGTCGGGAGTTTCGGCACGCGCCGCCTGCTCATGCAGTACGGCCACTCGGACGAGCAAGGCGGCGATCTGTTCATCGGGCTTCAGTCGCTGACGCGGCGCGGCGAATCGCTGGTGCTGCCTGAGCTTGGCTTGAATAGGTCGCTGCGCGGGCTCGATGGCGTGGCTCACCACAGCGTGTTCGTCAAGGCCAAGAGAGGCGAATGGCGTCTGGCCGGCACCCTGACTCAGCGCGACAAGGATGTGGCCACTGCCCCTTACGGCTCCGTGCCCGGCGAGGCGGGCACGCGCTACCGCGACCGCTACGGGCACGTCGAGCTCGGGTACGAGGAAGGCTGGAGTCAGGCGCTCCGGCGCAGCTTGCGACTGAGCGCATCCCGCTATCAGTTCCGCGGGGAATACGTCTTCGAAAACGAACAGATCAACCGGGACGATGCGGGTTCGATGTCCTACAGCCTGGATGCCCGCCTGCAATGGCGCGGCTGGCTGAACCATGAGCTGCTGCTGGGCATGGACGCCCGGCTGGTTCCCTGGGCCAGCCAACGCAATGCCGACCTGTCCCCGCCCTTGAGTTATCTGGACAGCCGCGAGTCGGGGCGCCGGCTGGGTGTTTTCGCGCAGGATCAGTGGCGCCTGTCCCCGCACTGGCAGCTCACCTCCGGTGTGCGCATCGATCGAGTGAGAGACCAGGAAAGCCAGTGGTCACCGCGTCTGGCACTGGTCTGGCGCCCGAAAGCCGGTGAGGCCTTGAAGCTGATGATGGGTCGGGCGTTCCGCGCGCCCAATTTCAGCGAACGTTTTTATGGCGATGACTACAGCCAGGTTGCCAACCCAGGCCTGGGCGCAGAGCGCATGCGCTCGCTGGAGTTGGGCTGGGAGCGTGCGCTGGATGAGCGCACTGTGTTGAGCCTGATGGTGTATTCCACGCGCCTCAGTCAGGCCATCGAACTGCAGCAGTTGGAGGAGTCCGGGCTGCTGCAGTACCGGAACCTTGGCACGATCACCAGCCAGGGTGTCGATCTGGCCATCTCGCAGCTGGGCGGCCCTGGGGGCGTGCAGTGGCGCGTGGACGGGTCTTACATCCGTGCGCGTCATGCGGGCGAGCGGGTCAGCAATTCCCCTCCCTGGCTGTTCAAGGGCCATGCGGTCTGGCCCCTGGCCTCGGCCTGGAGCCTGGGGTTCGAGTGGCAGGCTCAGGGCAAGCGTCAGGGGAAGGTGCCGGTGCCCTGGCAATGGACAGCCAACGGACGCCTGCAATACAAGCAGGGGTCTCATGAATGGGGGCTGCGAGCCCTCAACTTGGGCGATCGGCTTCTCCACGACCCGGCTGGCCCGGATAACCAGGCCTTGCTGAGGGTGCCCCAGCCGCGACGAAGCTTGCAAGTGGACTGGACCTGGAAGCTCTGACCCCATGCCGCTTCGTCGTCTTGCGCCCGTTGCCCTGCTCATGGCCTGGGCGTGCGCTCAGGCCTGGGCGCAGCAGCCCGCCGAAGTGCTGAAGGCGCAAGTGCTGGTCAAGGTGCTGCGCTTCGTCGAGTGGCCCGCAGGCGCGCTGCCGCCCGGTCAGCCGATGCAGGTCTGTCTGGCGGTGGACTCCCCTTTGGCACAAGAACTCGGGCGCAGCGCGGGGCTCGACGTTCAAGGGCGAATGCTGCGGACGCGGCAGGTTCCCCAGGGCGTGCGCCTGCCTGAGGACTGTCATGTGGGGCTGGTCGGCAGCAGTGCGCCGCCGGACGTCGCACCTGGTGTGCTCGTCGTCAGCGAAGAGGTGGGAGCGCTGGATCGCGGCGCCATGCTGGCCTTGCTGGTCGAAGACGGGCGCGTGGCCTTTGATGTGGAACTGGAGGCGGCCCGCCGTGGCGGCGTCGGTTTCAGCGCGCGCCTGCTGCGCCTGGCTCGTTTCGTGAGGAAGGATTGATGCGCCATGAGCAGGCCAATGCAAGACCCTTCGGCGGTCGTCGCGCCGAAGTGTGGGTGACGCTGGCAGCCTTGCTCTTGTTCTCGCTGCTTCTGGCGGTTGCGCAGCACGGTCAACTGGAGCGGCGCTTTCGCGAGGATTTGGCGATTCAAGGACGCATCGTCGCGGACAACGCCTCAGCGGCCATCCTGTTCGATGCCGCCAAGGACGCTGCGGAGATTCTTTCGGCATTGAACAGCGCGCCCGCCATCGAGGAGGCGGTGCTTCGCAATGGCGCTGGCCGCCCGCTCGCTCAGTTCAAGTCCGATCGCGGAAAGGCGCATTGGTTGCACCAGTGGGCAGGCCGCGAAGAGCTCCGATTGCCTGTGCAAGCTCAGCGCGAGGTGGTGGGCGAACTGAAGCTGGTGGCCAGCCGCGCGCCCATATGGAGCGATCTGTTGCGCTTCGTCGGCAGCGCCTCGGGCCTGTTGGCGGCGGCCTTGTTGCTGGCCAGTGTGGTGACGCGCCGCCTGCGCGCCACGGTGAGCGCGGCCGAGGAACGCACCCTGCACCTGGCCCATCACGATCCGCTCACCGATCTCCCCAACCGTGAGTCCTTTCGACTGGCCTTGGACGAGGCGGCTGCCCATTGCCGCAGCCGACCCGCCGCCTTGCTCTTCATCGATCTGGACAATTTCAAGCAGATCAACGACAGCCATGGGCATTTGGCCGGGGATCGCGTCCTGCGGCGCGTCGCGACGGTGCTTCGAGCGCAGTGCCGACCTCAGGACGTGGCGGCCCGCTTGGCTGGCGACGAGTTCGCGCTGCTGCTGAGCGCGCCGCTGGACGAAGCGCGGGCCACGCAAGTTGCGGCGGCTCTGGTCGAGGAGCTGCCGCGGCCCACGGGGGCGGAACTGCCGATTCACGTATCCATCGGTGTCGCCTTGATGCCGCTGCATGCCGACAACGCGAGCGACGTGATGCGCTGGGCCGATGCCGCCATGTACGAGGCCAAGCGCCGGGGCAAGGATGGCTTCCAGCTGTTCTCAGAGGCCATCGGTGCTTCGTTGCGCGAGCGTCTCGCCTTGGAACGCGATCTTCGTGTGGCCCTGGAACATCGCGGGCTGCATCTGGCCTATCAGCCCCAGTTCGATGTCGAGGGACGATGCTGCGGTTTGGAGGCACTGGCGCGCTGGCGCCATGCCGAACGGGGCCTGGTAGCGCCGGCGGATTTCATCTCCGTCGCGGAGAGCAGCGGGCTGATCGTCGAACTCAGCCTCAGCCTCCTGGAGGTGTTGGCGGCTGACCTTCGGCAACTCGAGACGATGGGTCTTGTGCCGCCCGTGGTGGCGGTGAACCTGTCTTCCCGTCAGTGCCGTCAGCCCCTGCACCGTGAGCAATTGCTGGAGGCGCTCGAGCGGCTCGACTTGGGGCCGCATCGTGTCGAGTTCGAGCTGACCGAAGGCACCTTGTTCGAGGACGTCGAGGCGCCGGACTCGATGGTCGTTCAGTTGCAGCGCAGGGGCTACGCGTTGGCCATCGACGACTTCGGGACCGGCTACAGCTCTCTGGCCTATCTGCTGCGCTTGCGCAGCCAGAAGTTGAAGATCGACCGCTTGTTCATCCACGGCATGTCGAGCAATAGCGAGTCGCGACTGTTGGTGGCGTCCATCATCGGTGTGGCCCATGCGCTGGGCTTGCGGGTGGTCGCCGAAGGTGTGGAGTGCAGTGCAGATTGGGCCGAGCTGGAGCGCTTGCGCTGTGATCTCTTTCAGGGTTTCGGCCTCGCCAGGCCGCTGGAAGTGGGCGCCTTGGCCGGCTTGTTGGGCGAACAGGCGCTAGGGCAGAGGACTCGCGTCAGCGCTTGATCTCTGGCAACTCAGCGTCCAGACGTTTGAGCCACGCTTCAGGCACGGCCTTGTTGCAATACAGATGGCGCCGACCGCCCGGCGGGGCGTCGGCAAAGGACAGCATGCGCAAGCCTGCGAATTGGGTGACCAGCAGTTGCGCTTCCTCGGGGGCCATCGGCGTCCAGTCGGCGCGGTCGGCGGCCAGCATGCGTGCCACCGTGGCCATCTCACCGGTGAAGCTGGCCGGTGGCGGCAGGGCGGCCAGTTGGCGGTCGAACTCGGCACCATAGGAAAAGCCGGCTTTCACGAGCAAGCGCACCCGGCGCTCTGCCAGCGCTTCAGCCATGCGCAGGGGCGCCTGCCAGCCAAGCTCTTGGCGCATCAACAGTCCCAGGGGCTGGTCTTGGTACAGCGCCTTGCTGAAGCGTCCCTTCGTGGCGCGTTCTTCGTTGCGAAACCAGCCGACTCCGCAATGCATGCCGCCGTCCGATTCGATGAGCCGCAACTGCCGCAGCGCCGGGGTGTGCTCGAAGCGGTGCGGCAGACCGGCTCGTTGCAGGGCCTGCAGCAAGGGCATGACCACCAGGCCTGCGGGGCCCTTGAGAACGTAATAGGGCGGACGGTCCTGCAGGTGCAACGCGACCTCCGGCATGACCTGAGGCGGGTCCGACTCGCTGATGCACGGCCTCGGCACGAGCAAGGCAAGCAAGGCGACGAGCGCGAGAGGACGGTGCATGGCGGCATCATCGTGGCTGTGGAGCCCCCCCGACGATCCGGAGTCCCCCTGAGCCCCACCGAACAGACCTACTACGAAGCCAGCGCCGCCGCGCGGCCCATGCCGCCATTGGCTGGGCGCCAGTTGCAGGCTCGCACCGTCATCGTTGGCGGCGGCTTTGCCGGCCTGGCCACCGCTGCCAGCTTGGCCGAGCGGGGCGAGCGCGACACCGTGCTGCTGGAGGCCGCCTCGGTGGGCCATGGCGCCAGCGGGCGCAACGGCGGCTTCGTCTTCGGCGGCTTCAGCCTGGAACCCGAAGACCTGCTGCGGCAGATCGGAGCGCCCGCCGCACGCTCGCTCTACGCCGCCACGCGCGAAGCGGTGGCCTTGATCCGCGCCCGCATCGCAGCCCATGGCATCGCTTGCGATGCGGTGGAGGGCGGCGCGCTCTGGCTCGATTGGTTCAACAGCCCCGCATCGCGGCAGGCCATGGCGGCGCGCCAGACCTTGTTGCAGGAGCAGTTCGGCGTGTGCTGGCAGCCGGTGGGGCCGCAGCAGGTGCGCCAGTGGCTGCAAACCGAGCGCTACGGTGGCGCCTTGCTGGAGCGCGATGCCTTGCACTTCCATCCGCTGGTTTATGCCCGCGGACTGGCTGCGGCCCTGCATGAGCAGGGCGTGCAGGTGCTGGAGCGCAGCGGCGCGATGCGCATCGAGGCCGAGCCAACCCGCCCTGGCAGTTCTGACAGCCGTTGGCGCGTGCACACGGCCTGCGGCGGCAGCGTGTGTGCCGAACGCGTGCTGGTGGCCGGCGGGGGCTATCTGAAGCGTGTGCTGCCGGCGTTGGAAGGAGCGCGCCTGCCAATTGCCACCTACGTGGTGGCCACCGAGCCGCTGGCCGATGCGCAGCACCCCATCCGCACGCCTGCCGCGCTCTACGACAACCGCTTCGCCTTCGACTACTACCGCCGCACGGTGGACGACCGCATCCTCTGGGGTGGCCGCATCAGCATCCTGCAGCGGGACAGCCGTCGCATCGCACACCTGCTGAAGCGCGACTTGCTTCGCGTCTTTCCACAGCTGCAGGGTGTTCGATTGACCCACGCCTGGGGCGGCCTGATGAGCTATGCGCGCCACCAGATGCCGCAGATTGGCCAGCTGGCGCCTGGCCTGTGGTACGCGCAAGCCTTCGGCGGTCACGGGGTGGCGCCTACCACGCTGGCGGGCGAATGGCTCGCCGAGGCCATGCAGGGTACCGACCTGCCGCAGGCTCTGCAGCGCTACGGCCTGAGCTCGGTGTTTGGCGCGGCCGGGCTGCTGGCTGCGCAGGCGCGCTACAGCTGGGCGGAACTGAGAGACGCCCTCAAGGACGAACGCCGCTGAACACCAGGCAGGTGGTGCTGGCGTGGGCGTATAGCTTGCCGTCGGGGCCGACCAAGTCGGCCTCGGCGCTGGCCATTTGTCGGCCGCGGTGGCGCACCCGGCCGATGGCTCGTACGCGCTGCGGCTGGCCTTCCTGCAGGCCGCGCACCAGGTTCAGCTTCAATTCCAAGGTGGTGTAGCGCTCGCCGACCTGCATGGTGCTGTGCACGGCGCAGCCCAAGGCGGAATCCAGCACGGTGGCGAACCAACCCCCGTGCACGCCGCCCAGTGGGTTGTAGTGCTTGAACAGCGGCCGGCCCTGGAACACCGCTTCGCCCTCGGCCACGCGGATCAGCCAGAAGTCCATGGTGTAGGCGATCGGTGGGGCGGGTGCTTCGCCGGCAATCATGCGTTTCAGCTGCTGCAAACCGCTCAGCTCCTTGGCTTGCGCTGCTGCGACCACACCGCCGGACGGCGGTTGTTGGTGTTCGCGCTGCCGGGCGAACAGGGCGGCCTCGTCGGCCAACCATTCAGCCAGGGTGTCGCTCAAGGGGGCGGTCTGCATCGGAAGATTGGCTTCGTTCATCGAAGTTCCACCACCACCGGGGCGTGGTCGCTCGGGCGCTCGTTCTTGCGCGGTTGTTTGTCGATTTGGCAGGACAGGACGCGACCGCGCAGTGACTCGCTCACCAGGATGTGATCGATGCGCAGGCCCTGGTTGCGCCGAAATGCGAGGTTGCGGTAGTCCCACCAACTCCAGCTCTTGGGCGCTTGTTCGAAGAGGCGAAAGGCATCGTGCAGGCCGAGGGCCAGCAGCGCGCCGAAGCGGCCGCGTTCTTCATCGGTGCAGTGGATCTGTCCGGCCCAGGCCACCGGGTCGTGGACGTCTCGGTCTTCCGGGGCGATGTTGAAGTCGCCCATCAGCACCAGCTGCGGGTGGACGGCCAACTCAGCGGCCACGAAAGCCTGCAAGGCGTCCAGCCAGGTCATCTTGTAGGCGAACTTCTCGCTGCCGGGGGGCTGGCCGTTCGGGAAGTAGCCACCGATCACGCGAACCCCGTTCACGGTTCCAGTGATGACACGGGCTTGCTCATCGGCAAAGCCTGGCATGTTCTTCACCACCGCGTCGTGCGGCGCGCGGCTGAGCAGGGCCACGCCGTTGTAGGTCTTCTGGCCGTGGAAGCTCACCGAGTAGCCGGCGGCCTGCAGTTCAGCTGCGGGGAACTTGTCGTCGGTGAGCTTGGTCTCTTGCAGCACCAACGCATCGACCGGGTGGACGGCTAGCCATTCAAGCAGTTGCGGCAGGCGCACGGCCAGCGAATTCACGTTCCAGGTGGCAAGTTTCAAGCGGCGTCCTTGGGGTGCAGGGCCTGCATGGCCCCAACCGCTTTGTAGCGCAGCTCAGGCCTGTGCCTGCTTCTCGCCGCCGAACTGCTCGTAGGCGTCGAGCGCATGGGCAGCGTACATGAGAGCAGGCCCGCCGCCCATGTAGACACACATGCCCAGCATTTCTTCGAGTTCGGCGCGCGTGCAGCCCAGCTTCACCAGTGCCTCGGCGTGAAAGCCAAGACAAGGGTCGCACCGCGCGGCCACGGAGAGCGCCATGGCGACCAGCTCCTTGGTCTTTTTGTCGAGCGCGCCCGGCTTGAGGGCGGCTTGTGCCAGGGAGCTGAAACCTCGCATGAGGTCCGGCGTATCGACGCGCAGCTTGGACAGCGAAGTCGACACCTCGGCGCAGAGTTCAGGGTAGGGCTTGCTCATGATGGTGGGCAGGGGGCTGAGGGGGATCGGGGCAGGGCTGGCGGCTTCAGGGCTGCAGCGCGCCGGGCTTGAGCCGCACGCCGGCACTGTCGAAGACCTCCAGATCCACCGGGATGGCCGCCGCCACACTCTGGGTGACCGTGCAGTAAGTCTCGAAGCTGCTCAGCACGCGATCAAGGTGCTGCAACTGGGCGGCGGGCACTCCCAATTGCAGGCGCACCGCGATGCGCTGCACGCGCAGGCGACCCTGTTCGTTGCGGCCGGTTTCCACCGTGACGTCGGTGCGCAGGGGATCTGGCGCCTGCTTGAACTTGCGCAGCGCGAACAGCAGCGACGCGGACAGGCAGTTCCCCACCGCCGTTCCGAGCAGCATCAGCGGGTTGGGGCCGCTGCCGGCGCCGAGAGGCGCGGGTTCGTCCACGCGCAACGTGGGACCGACGCCAAAGTCGACGTCGAAACGGTAGTCCTCGGCCTGCGCCAGGCGCACGAAGACGGCTTTCTCGCTCATGGGGTGGCCTCTCGTTCCATCAGAAGGTAGGTGTTGTAGGCGTTGATCCGGTTGGCCACACCAAACAGGGGCAGTTTGGCGAAGCGGGACCAGTCGGTGCGCGCATAAGCGGTCTCGAAGGGTTCGAGCTCACGGGCAGCGATGCCCATGGTGTCGCGCAGGTACTGAAGGTAGTCGCGGGTCAGTTGCAAGTCTTGCAGCGGCTGTTCCGCCACCGGTCCATGACCCGGAAGCAAGCGGCGCGGTGCCCAAGCCAGCAGCCCGTCCAGCGCCCGGATCCAGGCTCGACTGTCAGCCTGCCCGACAAAGGGGATGCGTGCGCGAAACACCAAGTCACCTGTGAACAGGCTGCCCGAGGCCGGGTGGTAGACCACGAGATCTTCGGGGGTGTGCGCGGGTCCGGCATGGCGGATGAACAGGCGTTGGCCACCCAGGTCCAACTCGGTTTGCTCCCCCTGCAGCCATTGATCGGCTTCGACCAGGCGGGTCTTCTCGTCGATCCAGGGGGCGAGCTCTTCGCGGCTCGCCCGCAGGCGCTGCTGTGCCAGTTCAGCATTCAGATACAGGCGAGCAGCAGGGTGAGCCAGGATGCGGGCGCCCACTGCTTGGAAGGCTTGCAGTCCGTACACATGGTCCGCGTGGTAATGCGTGACGATGACGTAGCGGATGGGCTGGAGCGTCACGCGCCGGATTGCGTCTATCAATTCTTCGGCGAGAACCGGTGCACCCAGCGCATCGATCACCACGACGCCGGCCGGGGTCACCACGAAGCCGGCGTTGGAGATGTAGTTGCGGTTGGCGCCAGAACCGAGCGCCGACTCTCCTTGAACGAACCACACCCCAGGTGCAACTTCCTGGGGTTGCACGCCGGCCTGCGTGGTCGTGAGCCAGGTGGCGAGCAACAGCACCAGCAGACGGCGCGTGGCGCGACGGAGCCTGCCAATGAACGTCGACGACCTTTCGAAGAAACGCATGTTCGAGGAACTCACGGGTTGCGATGAACTTTGAAATCCTTACCTCAGCATACGCTGATATAAAGAGCGCCAGTATGTTCGTTGTGCACACCCCATCGCCCTTGGTGGAAGCCCTTCAGGCCCATTCCATTGACCCTTCTACGCATTTCATGGACCGATTGTTCCGGGCCTGAGGCCACCGGTCACGCGGTCGAGGCGCGCGACGCAAAGGTTGATCAGGCACGTCGACTCGCGCATCGGGAAGCCTGGGAGATGGCGACTGGATGTCGCCCATTGAAACCTGCTCGGGTGCGACCGATGTTGACGGAACGCAAGGAGGCTGGACCATGCTGATGCCTCGCACCATCCTGCTGAAGCTTGCGCCTACTCAGACAGAGGCGTGTCGTGGCTGCGGCGTGCGCGATGCAGCGTTGTTTGGTGCACTGAGTGAACGCGGCCTGGAGCGCTTACATGAGGCAGGCGACGGGATGGGAGGAGCTGGCGGCATTTCGAGCGTCCATTTGCCAGCCGACCGTCGCTTGTACGCGCTCGGTGCGCAGGGTGCGGCTGTATTCACTGTGCGTGAGGGCCTGGTGCGCCTAGAGCGGGTCAGTGCGGCCGGGCGGCGCTGCATCGTGCGTCTGGCCGGGCCGGGCGATTTGCTGGGCGCTGAGGCCCTGCTGGGGGAGCGCTACACGGACGACGCCGTCGCCTGCACCGATCTGGCGTTGTGCCGCATTCCGGTGCCGGTGTTGGAACTCCTGCGCAAGGACGAGCCGGCGCTGCAGCTGGCCCTCATGCGTCGTTGGCAGCAGGCGCTGGATGCAGCGCTCACATGGCGCATTGACCTTCAGGCGGGTCCCGCGTCTCAGCGAGTGCTGCGCTTGTTTGCGCAATTGAGCCGCCAGGCCGCCCCAGGCGAGCCGATCTGGCTGCCACGGCGTGAGGAGCTCGCCGATTTGCTCGACATGGCCATGGAAACGGCCAGCCGCGCTGTCAGCGCGCTGCGTCGCGACGGCGTGATCGAGCTGATGCCAGGCGGGCGTCGAGCCCGCTTGGACGCTGGGGCGTTGGCGCGCGCGCTGGCCAAATCAAACGGCACTCCAAACCACTGAGCGAGCGCCGGACGGCTTTTCGCCGTGCCACCGGCCTCTGGTGCAGGGCGCAGAGCGCGCCATGCTTGCAGTTCAGGTGCCTGCGCGCTTGGGATGGGGGCGCAAGCGCTCCGCCGACGCCTTGGGTTGCTCGTCTTCCATGTCCATGGCCACCTGCATGCACACCGCCCGGCACAGCTGCGCCACGCGTTCGCTTTGCAGACGGTAGTAGATCTGCGTGCCCTCTCGCCGTTTGCCCAGCACGCCGGCACGGTAGAGCGTCGTCAGGTGCTGCGACATATTGGGCTGCGTGGTGTCGATCTGCTCGAGCAGTTCACTGACGTTGCGCTCGCCATTGCACACCGCACTGATGACTTTTAAGCGCACGGGCGTGGCGAGCAGCTTGAAGAGCTCGGCGGCGGATTCGAAGACGGCGTCGCCGTTGGTGAGGTCACTCATGGGGGATGCGAGGCAGAAGATCGCTCCATCCATGGTAGCTGATGAAGCGAAGCATCATCACCGCTCAAATCGGTAGTGCGCTCGGTTCAAGACCGCGGCGACTGCCGTGACCTCCTCCGGGAACAGCCCAAGGTTCAACTCGGTGTTGCACTGTTCCACCATGCCGCGCAGGTGGCCGGCCGTGTGAATGCGTCCTTGGGGTCTGTAGATGGCACTGCCGTCACCGCCGACCTTGCGCGCGTGGCATTCGGCGCAGCGATGCTCTGCCAGCATCCGCGTGCCCAGCGCCAGATCGGCTGCCCGAAAAATCTCTGGCTCGGCGCTTAGAGCAGACCCCTTGACAGGTGGCACCGCGTTGGCTTGGGCATGGACCTGCACCGAAAACCCCGCACCAGCCATAGCCAGCGCCGCGGTCAGACCCATCAGCCAACCGCCGATCTGGGGGTGGATGCCACGGGCTCGGGGCGGGCACGACTTCACGCAAGGCTCACTTTGCGCCGCCCAGCACCCAGGTGGCCAGCGCCTGCGCGTCGGCGTCGCTCAATGCCGCCTGCGGCGGCATCGGTACCGCCCCCCATTTGCCGCTGCCGCCCTTCTTGATGCTCGCCGTCAGTTGTGCGACGGCATCCTTCTGGCCGGCGTACTTTTTCGCAACGTCTTGGTAGGCGGGGCCTACCAGCTTCTTGTCCACCGCGTGGCAGGCCATGCAGGCGTTCTTCTGGGCCAGCGCCAGGTTGGCTTGCGCCGGGGCGCTGACAAGGCCCATGGCAAAGGTGGCAGAAAGGGTGGCAACAGTTGCAAGGCTGTGAAGCGATTTCATGGTGTTGGAGGGTGATGTGGATCAATAAATCACTGAATAAGCATATATAGGCTGCGCCGCGACGCAATCGGGTTGACCCTCAGGTTCTCGCTGCTCCGTTGGCCCACTGTCCCAACTGCAGCAGGTCTTCCAGGAACATTTCGCCGGGCACGCGCAGGCCGATGCGCCCGTGGGCATTGACGGGCACCGTGGACGGGATCACGCGCCGCACGCCGAGTGCGCGCCGCCAGGTGGGTTCGTCAAGGGTTACGTCAAACCGGTAGCCGTGGCTTTGCAGGTAGCGCTCAACGGTGGCCGCATGGCGGTCCTGTGCAACGGTCAGCACGGGCGGGAAATCGGATCGCTCGTTCAAGAGCCGTTGGAGGTGCGCGTTGTGGCGCAGGCAGAAGGGGCAGTGCACGGCCCAGAAGACCACCAACAAGGGTTTGCCTTCCCAGTCGGCTGCGGTGCGTGTCCGCCCGTCAATCAGGTCGGTTCGCTCTGGCCACTTCATCTGGGCCTCAGGGGGCAGGACCTGTTGGGCTTTGCCGTCCCTGGCAGCGGTCAAGGCCGCAACAGCCGCCAGCCACTGCCGACGGCGCAAGAATGGGGTGGTGGTCATGCGGGATTTTGCTGAATCGGTATGCACGAATATAGAACCAGAATCCAGCGCGCCCCCCGTTGCCCTCCCGCGCATCCCCAAACAGGAGCACAAGCATGAAATTCGGTTTACTCGCCACCTCAGCGTTGCTGTGGCCACTGTCGGGCCTGGCCCAGCCGGCTGACCCGACCCCACTGCAAGCGCGCAGCTTGGCCGCCACCTGCGCAAACTGCCATGGCACCAATGGCAAGGCCAAGGGGGACATGAAGCCGCTGGCCGGCATGCCGGCCGACAAACTCCTGGCCATGGTCGCCGACTACAAGAACGGCAATCAGCCCGCGACGATCATGCACCAGATCAGCAAGGGCTACACCGACGACCAGATGCGTCTGATCGCCAACTACTTCGCCGCGCAAAAGCCGGCTGCTGCGCGCTGAGGAGCCTCGCATGAACGCACGTCTTTCTTCTCGTCGCGGCCTGTTGGCGGGCGCGGCAGCCCTCGGTGGCCTGATGTCCTTGGGCGGCTGCGCCGGGCTCGGCCAAGGTCCTTCGCTGGGTCGCGTGGTCGTCATCGGCGCCGGCTTCGGTGGCAGCACGGCGGCCCGCTACCTGCGTCTGTGGGGCGGCAATGTCGATGTCACCCTGGTCGATCGCAACCCGCAGTTCATCTCCTGCCCGATTTCCAACCTCGTCATCGGCGGCTTCAAGCAGATGGACGACATCACACGAGGCTATCAAGGGTTGGTGTCGCTGGGGGTGAAGGTGCTGCAGGGTGAGGTGGTAGCCGTCGATGCGGCCGGTCGCAAGGTGCGCCTGGCCGACGGCCGGGAACTGGCCTATGACCGCCTGATCGTTTCTCCGGGCATCGACTTCATGTCGGAGCAGGTGGGCGGCATGACGGCGGCATTCGAGCGCGGCGAGGCCACGCATGCCTGGAAGGCAGGCCCTCAGACCGTGGCACTTCGCAAGCAACTGGAGTCCATGCCCGATGGTGGCGTGTTCGCCATGAGCATTCCGAAGGCGCCCTACCGCTGCCCTCCAGGCCCCTACGAGCGGGCTTGCATGGTGGCCGCCTACCTGAAGCAGCACAAGCCCAAGTCCAAGGTGCTGGTGCTCGACGCGAACCCGGAGATCCAGTCCAAGAAGGCCCTGTTCGAGAAGGCCTACCAGCAGCACTACGCGGGCATCCTCGAGTACCGCGCGAACGCGGAGCTGAAGGAAGTGGCCGGTCGGGTCGCCAAGCTTGAGTTCGAGGATGTGAAAGCCGACGTGCTGAATGTGGTGCCGCCACAGCGCGCCGCCGACATCGCCGTGAAGGCCGGGCTGGTGAACATCAACCAACGCTGGGTGGGCGTGGACTGGCTCAGCATGGAATCCACGGCCGTGAAGGGGGTGCACGTGATCGGCGATGCGACCTTCCCGGGTCCGGCCATGCCCAAGTCGGGCCACATGGCCAACCAGCACGCCAAGGTGGCGGCGGCGGCGGTGATTCAACTGTTGAAGGGTGAGGCCGTGAACGCGGCGCCGGTGGTGATGAACACCTGCTACAGCTTCGTCACCGGTCGCGACGTGATCCACGTGGCCAGCGTCCACCAGTACGACGCCAAGGACAAGACCATGAAGACGGTGCCTGGGTCGGGCGGCGTGTCGGCGGCGGCCAACCAGATCGAAGGCCGCTACGCGCTGTCGTGGGCCCAGAACATCTGGGACGACATGCTCGGCGGCGCTGCCTGAGCGGCAGGCGGGCGGCGGTCTACCGGAGTCCGCTCAGGTAGGCTGCCACCGCCTTGGTTTCCAGTTCGCTGAGCTTGCTGGCGATGCCGTGCATCACGGCGTTGTCGTTGGTGCGCTCACGGCGGTTGAAGAGCTTGATCTGGTTCTCGGTGTACTGCGCATGCTGGCCAGCTAGGCGAGGCAGGGTGTCGGTGCCATGGGCCTTCGGACCATGGCAGGTGGCACAGGCGGCCACGCCGCTGAACGGGTTGCCGCGCAGGTAGACGAATCGACCCACATCGGCCAGTTCACGATCCTCGACGGGATGGTCGTGCGTGTCCTGTTTCTCAAACCACCGACCTAGGGACACCATGTCCTGCGCGCTCAAGCCTTCCACCATCGGTTGCATGGTGCTGCTCTTGCGTTTTCCCGTCTGGTAATCGGTCAGCTGGCGCGTCACATAGGCCGCGTTCTGACCGGCCAAACGAGGAAATGCGGGGCTGGAGCTCTCGCCGTTGGCCCCGTGGCAAATGAAGCAGCGGCCCTGCACGATTTCTTCGGCTTTGGCCAGGTCGGCCGCGCCGGCGGCCAGAGGCAGGGTGATCGTCAGCAGCCAGGTCAGCAGGGGTTTCATGGGAGTCGGGCAGGGTTCATGAATGTGCCGGTTGGCCCGGCATCGCTTCGTCCAATTGGCCAGTGGGTGCCTGGTCCATCCAACGGTCGGTGAGGGCGGCCGACACCCAGATCGCGGTGAGCGCCACCCAAGCCGTCAGGGCGAACACGGCCGCGCCGGAAAGGCCGGAACCTACCGCACAGCCTCCGGCCAGCATGCCGCCAAAGCCCATCATCAAGGCACCCACCAGGTAGCGGCGCATGCTGGCGCCTCCCTGAAAGCCTTCCAGCTTCAATTCACGGAACAGGGCTGCCGCCACGAAGGCACCCGCAAACACACCCACGATCAAACCCATGTCGAAATTCAATGGGCGATCGCTGCTGAACAACACGCGGCTCAGCAACTCTGAGGACGGTCCGGTAAAGCTCATGGCCTGGACGGGGTGAGGGTCGAAGGCCAGCTGCGTCACGCCGTAGGTAAAGGCCCAGGCTGCCGCGATGGACAGGCCGACGACGATCGCGCCCGCCCAGCCCCAGGCGGGCACGCGCTGGCGTCGCGCCCACCAGATGGCGGCCAGCAGCCAGACGATGCCAAAGGCCATCGCGCTCCCATGACCCAGGCCCAGCCGAGCCAGCAGGTCGCGGGCCGAACCGCCATCAATCGTCCACCAGCCCGCAATGCCTTCGCGCAGCGGCGCCAACACGCCGCTGAGGCTGGCTTGGGCGGTGACGGCAAAGACCAGGCCCGAGATCACGGAACGCAGATTTCCTTGGCCTGCAAGGATGAGCAGGCGGCTCGAGCACCCGCGTGCCAAGATCATGCCGCTGCCGAACAGCAAGCCCCCCACCAGCGCCCCCGACATGCTGCCTCGGGCGGAGATCTGCCGGGCACTGCTGCTGTCCAACCAACCTGCCATCACCAAGGCCTGCGTGGCCAGCACCGCGGTGCCGAAGGCGAACAGCCAGACCGTCAGCTTGCCACCGCCCAGGTTGCGCGCGAACTCAATGACCGCAGACCGCAAGCAGAAGCGGCTGCGCTGGGCGAAGAAGCCGAACACCGTGCCCAGCACCAAGCCGCCCAGTGCCAGCGTTCGCGGCTCACCTATCCGGTCGATCAGGGTCTGCAGCATGATCCGTTGCTACGACAGCTCAGGGCTTGATGTAGGCGAAGCCCTGCTGCTGCAGCTTGGCCAGCCGCACCACCCCCGACGGCGTGAACGAGGCCTCCTGGAGGAACTGATCGCGGTTCAGGTTGCGGTTCTTCAGCGTGATTTCGCAGATCTCGAACTTCACCCCCCGTGAGGCGAGGGCGGCGACCGGGCCTTCAAAGCTGTTGTCGCTGCGATCCTTCATGCCCTGCATCAGGAAATCGACGCCAAAGGCGTGCGCGACCACGGTGATCTTGGCGGCGGGGTCGACGTCCAGATGATTGCGGATGTTGCGCAGCGCCTTGAGCGCCTGGGACGAGGTGTCGTCCAGGTGGTAGACCACACCATCCTGCGCACTGGCGGCCAGGGAACTGGCCGCCAACAGCAGGGAAAGGGCGAGGGAGCGGACGGTGTTCAGCATGGGGGTCTCCAAGGTCAGAGTTCGAGGTCATCCATGATGGCCTGGATGCCCGCCTTGGCGCAGGCGTCGTCGGCATCACCGCCTGGGGCACCGGACACGCCAATGGCGCCAAGCACCGCGCCGCCTGCCTCGATGGGCAGGCCGCCGCCGATGGCCATCACGCGAGCGCGCTGGCGAATGCCACTCATGGGCTGCCCGGCCTGCGTTTCCTTCGCCAACGTCGTGGTCGGGATGCGAAAGCTCGCGGCGGTCCAGGCCTTGTCGACCGCGACCTCGGGCGTGTGCGCACCGGCGAAGCGGTCTCGCATCAAGGCCTGCACGAGGCCGCTGCGGTCGACCACCGCCACCGCCACTTGATAGCCCTGTTTGCGGCAGTGCGCCATGGCCGCCTGGGTGGCCTTGATGGCCGCTTCTGGGGTCATCAAGCGCACGCTGAAGTGGGCGGCAGGCTGCGCGTGCAAGGCAGTAGCCGACAGCAGGCCGGCCAGGATCAAGAAGGCTTTCATGTCTTGGTCATTCCGGGGTTGGCGTCGACGCCGATGAGGCGCGGCGTGTTGAGTTTGCGTGGCGCAACGCGGCCACCGGGTTGTGCCTTGAGCCAGACTTCCACATGCTCCCAGACCGGGCGCACGCCGGGAAGGGTACGGGCCTCTTCAGCCACCGGCGCCCAGCCCGCCACCTTGTAGCGCTTGTCAGCTTCGAGGGGTTTGCCGCCCAGACGCATGTCGCTGATGCGCTGTCCGGCCTTCGCGTTCGGGTCGATCGCGTACTGCAGCCCGCCAACGCGCACCATGTCGCCGCCCTGCTGATAGTAGGGATCGGGGTTGAACAAGTTGTCGGCCACGTCCTCGAGGACGGTCTTGATGAACTCCCCGGTCATCTCGGTCAGTGTGGCTTGGGGGTAGGTGATGGCCAGCTGATCCATCATCAATTCGCGGGTGATCGACTCGCCCGGCAGCAGGCTGGTGCCCCAGCGGAAGCCGGGGCTGAAGGCGATCTGCGCGCCCTGCGTCTCCACCAAGGCGTCGCATACCAGCTGGTCCCAGCTGCCGTTGAAGTTGCCGCGGCGGTAGAGCAGGCCATCGTTCACCGCCAGCTTCTCGGCCAACTTGGCCTCGTAGGGCGCGCGGATCTTGGTGATCAGCGCCTGCATCTCGGCGTCCGCTTTCAGCAAGTTGCTGAAGACCGGCAGCAGGCGGTAGCGGAAGTCGACGAGCTTGCCACCCTTGACCTCGAAGTCCATCACGCCGAGGAATTTGCCGTTGCTGCCGGCGTTGGTGACCAGCGTGGTGCCACCGGCGTTCTTCACGGGGATGGCCACCGGCACGCCGTCGTGCGTGTGGCCGCCGAAGATGGCGTCGATGCCGCGCACGCGACTGGCCATCTTCAGGTCCACGTCCATGCCGTTGTGGCTGATCACGACGACCAGTTGCGCCCCTTTGGCCTTGACCTCATCGACCTGCCTCTGCAGGTTGTCGTCCTGGATGCCGAACTCCCAGTCGGCCACCATGTAGCGGGGGTTGGCGATGGGGGTGTACGGGAAGGCCTGGCCAATGATGGCGACGGGCACGCCGTTGATCTCGCGGATGACATAGGGCTTGAACACGGGATCGCCGAAGTCGGCGGTCTTGACGTTCTGGGCGACGAAGTCGACCTTGCCGGCGAAGTCCTTGTCGATGATCTCCTTGACCCGTTCCATGCCATAGGTGAACTCCCAGTGGCCAGTCATCACGTCGACGCCGAGCAGCTTGCAGGCGTCGACCATGTCCTGCGCATTCGTCCACAGGCTGGTGGCACTGCCCTGCCAGGTGTCGCCGCCGTCGAGCAGCAGGCTGCCGGGCCGGGAGGCCTTCAAGCGCCTGACCAAGGTGCTGAGATGCGCAAAGCCGCCAACCTTGCCGTAGCGCCGGGATGCCTTTTCAAAATCCAGGTACGTGAAGGCGTGGGCGAGCGGGGTGCCAGGGCGCGCCCCCACATGCTTGAGCAGGTGCTCGCCCACCAAGTGGGGCAACTGCCCCTTCATGCCTGCCACGCCAAGGTTCACGCTGGGTTCGCGGAAGCGGATGGGCAGCAACTGCGCATGGCAGTCGGTCATGTGCAGAAGCGACACATTGCCGAAGCGCGGCACCTCGTACAGCGCATGCTCGGCGGCCGCGGCATCGGCTTCGGCCCAGGGGCCCAAGGCCATGCCGGCCGCGCCAGCCGCCCCGAGCACCTGGAGGAATTCGCGCTTGGACAGATTCATGATTCAGCAATCACTTATTCATGGAGCCGGGAAAAGCCCGCACGCGGCGGGCTTTCGGGGATCATTGGTTGACGGGTGACTTGGGGTCGAGCAGCAGCGCCATCAGGTGCTTGAGTTGCTGCTCGTCCATCAGCTTGGCGTGCCCGAAGCGCGGCATGTTCGAGCAGGCCGTGTACGCCTTGCTGTTCCACAGCTTGCCCCAGGTGTACTCCAGCATGGGCTTGGCCGCCGGGTCGTCGGGGTTGCTGACGCCGCGAATCTTTCCGTAGTTCCAGAGGCTCGGACCGATCGTGCCGAAGGAGATCTCCTTCTTGTCGATCTGATGGCAGTTGTAGCAATTGCCGCCATTGCTGCTGGTGGCTGTGTTGGCGTCGGTCCAGGTCATGCCGCGACCGTTCTGAGCAATCTTCTCGCCCTCCTTGAAGTCGCCGAGATAGCGGCCATCGCTCGGTGGCTTGATGGTGGCCATGGCCAGTTGCTCGATCTGCTTGGTGACTGCCTCGCTGGGCGGCTTGTCGCTGGAGCAAGCGGCTTGGCCAAGATCCTGCTCCAGCCGATCGACTTTGGCGATGCCTTGATCGCGGAAGGATGCTTTCATCATGGCGATGGCCTGGGCATCCAACTCAGCCGGCGAGGGCAGGGTGGCGCAGGCGGCCAGCAGCAGGCTGGACAGGGCGGTGAGACCGAGGACTTGGGTGCTTCGCTTCATGCCGGCGCTCCGTTCAACGCTTGATGCTCGGCGCGATCGACTGCGCGCCCTTGGCATTGATGCCCATGTAACTGGCCAGGGCGATCGTCACGTCGGACGCGTAGCCTGGGTAGGGGAAGCGCTGCTGGCGGAAGCAGTCATTCAGGCGGCGCTGCATGCTCCACAGCTCACCGCTGCTCACGCGGTAGGCCGGCCACGCGGCGAAGCCGATGCCGTCTCCCGGGTTCTTGGTGAGGTCGGGCAGGTCTTGGAGCCGGATGCGCTTGCCCGCTTCACCATGGCAGGTGGCGCAGGAGAAGTCGTGTGGGCCCCCCCGGAAAAAGAAGGCCCGCTTGCCGAGTTCGTACATGCGCCTTTCTTCAGGGTGTGACGCCGGCAGGTTCATCTTCATGCCGCGCGACTCGGCAGAGATCCAGGCCACCAGCGCCTCCATGTTGGCCTGTTCGCCGCGGCCGAATCGCTCGGCGGCGATGGCCTTGGTGTCCAGGCCTTGCAGGCGCTCCATGCAAGTCAGCAGGCGGGACTCCAGGTCCTGCACCTTGCCGGTGTCGGCGAACCAGCGCGGCAGCTCCACGAAGGCTCCCTTCACCACCCCTGGCCCTTTGCCCAGGTCGCACTGCTGCAGGCTGGCGTTCTTGGGGCCCCTCGACTTCTTCCAAAGGTCTTCGCCCTTGGCTTCGAACAACTCGGCCGGGTTGCCGTCTTCGAGCATCTTGCGGTATTCCGCGATGCCGTCAGCGGCTGACTTCGCTTGCGCGGTCGCGACGCCGGGGCTCAGTGCGGCAAGCGCCGCGCTGAGCAGCGCCACGAGGGACTTGAGCTGCATGGGGTGTCTCCGGGTTGGCATGAAGGGCTCTGGCGGCCTTAGGGAACGGGGAGGGCTTGGTGGGCCCCCAGGAAATCAGGAGACCGTGGCCTCGTCGGTGCGGGTCTCGCCCTTGTTGTCCTTCCAGGTCACGGCAAGCTTGTCGCCAGCTTTGCCGCCCTTGACGACAAACTGCAGGAAGGGGTTCTTCGAGACCGATGGGCCCCACTGCGCGGCCATCACGGGCTTGCCGTTCAAGGTGGCGCTGACGTCTTGAATGAACCATGCAGGGATGGTCTTGCCGGCGGCGTCCTTGCGCTGGCCGGTTTCCATTTCGTGGCTCATGAGCACGCGGACGGTGACTTTGTCGCCAGCGGCTTGGGCGCGGATGCGCATCGGGTCTGCCATGTCTTTCTCCTAGAAATCGTTCAAGTGTTCGATCGGTGCAGGTCCTGCCTCACCCGGCCAGCCGGCCTGCATGCCGGCTGTCCTTCGGCAGGCGTCGAACGGTCCTCAGGACCGTTCTCGGTCCCGCCTCAGCCACCACATCCGCCCAGGGTGACCTTGATTTCCTTTTGCGCAAACAGCACGCGCCCGTCTGCCATCATGGCCACGGCCATCACGTTGGACGATTGGCCCATCTTCACGCGGGTGTTGAAGTTGGCTTCGACGGCATCGCTGACATCGAACACCGCAGCGAGTGCGCTGGGGTTCTTTTCCACCAGCACGGCCATGCGCTTGACGCCCGGCAGGTTGGTCGACACGCCCACGGGCACGACGGCGCCGTTTTCCGCGATGTCCGGGCCGGTGATGGTGACGTCGCCACTTGCCGTAGGGGCGCCACCGCCGAGCGCCTTGACGGCATCAGCCAGATTGCGCGCCTCGAAGGCGGCGGCGGTCCAGGCGGCTGCGCCTTGCGGCAGCAGACCGGCACCTGCCAGAAGGGCAGCCACCTTTGCTGAGGTGGCCAGCATGTCACGTCGGGTCTTCATTCGGTTCTCCTTGGTTCAGCTCATACTAATCAACGGAATCTGACCGCTGCAAGGCGGGCAACACCCGATGCGTTCAGCGCTTCGCGCCGCTCGCAATCCACTTGGAAATCTCGCTCGCGTCGGCATCCGGCAGCGACTGCGGGGGCATGGGTATCGCGCCCCACACGCCTTGCCCGCCGGCCTTGATCTTTTGCTTCAAGTAGGCCTCCAGGTCGCCCCGTGCCGCGTGTTTCTTCGCGATGGCCTGGAAGCCCGGGCCGACGATGGCCTTGTCCACGCCGTGGCAGGCGGAACAGCTGTGTTTGCCGAGCAAGGCGCTGACGTTCGGTCCCGTCGCCGGCTTCGGTGCAGGAGGCGCCTCGACGGCGGCTGCAGGTGCTGGCGCGGCACCCGCGGGGGCACTGCGCGGTGCTTGCGTGGTGTCAGCCCCATGCTGGGCCCCCACCATTCGGTTCTGTTCGGCGAGGTTGCCGTGTGCATTGCGGGCGTGGTCCGGCAGGAAGCTCGCCACCTTCGCTTCCGTGGCGCAGTCCTTCATGCAGGCGCTGCCCTGCACATCGGGCTTGCCGCCATTGCCCAGGCCGCGTCCGGGCCAGAGACCGTGCGAAGTGGTCTTGCCTTGGCGGTTGGGCAGCATCGCCTGCACTTGGGCGATGTTGCGGTCGCTCAGGACGTAGTCCTCGGGAAGCACGCCGCCCAGGTGCAGCAGGTAGGCGGTGACCCCGTACACCTCTTCGGCGCTCAACGACTTCGGCTGCGTCCAAGGCATCGCACGATTGATGTAGTCCCAAAGGGTCGAGACGGTCGAGACCTTCATCAAGGTGGTGCGCCCGGGAAAGCCCGGGTCGGTCAGGCGCGCCACGCGGCCTGTCTTGATGTCTTCCTTGGTCGTCCCACCCACCAGAGGCGAAAACACCTCGTTGCTTTCTCCAAAGATGCCGTGGCACGAGGCGCACTTGGCTTCCCACACATCCATGCCCTTGGCCACCGAGCCAGAGCCGGGCGGCAGGCCTTTGAAGTCCGGCCGCACATCGATGTCCCAGGCCTTCACCTCCTTGGCGGTCGCCGCACGCCCGACATTGGGAAAGTTCTGGGCCAGGGCGCCGCCGGCGATCAGGGCCAGGACCGTGGCAAGCAGCAGACGCTTAGGAGAGCTGGACATTCTTCACCTCGCCGCTTTCTTGGACCAGCCAGGTCTGGATGGCGTTGTTGTGATAGATGGAACGCGTGCCGCGTACGGCGCGCAGCTGGCGGTAGCTGGCCTGCACGTGTCCGGTGTCGTCGGTGGCGCGGCTTTGAATCAGCGCCGGCTTGCCATCCCACACCCAGTCAAGGTTGAAGCGGGTCAGGCATTTGCTCAGCACCGGCGTCTCCAGTCGGGCCTGGCGCCAGTTGCGCCCGCCGTCCACCGACACATCGACGCGCTTGACCTTGCCTCGCCCGCTCCAGGCCAGGCCGGTGATGTTGTAGAAGCCCTTGTCCAGCAGCACCTGTCCCCCCGAGGGTGTCGTCACGACCGACTTGACCTCCTGCGTGCTGGTGTACTGGCGGTGTTTGCCATCGGGCATCAGGTCAACGTAGTGCATCACCTCGTCCTTGGCGCCATAGGGTTGGTCGCCGATCTCGATGCGGCGCAGGTACTTGACCCAGCTGACGCCCTGGACGCCGGGTACGACCAAGCGCAGCGGGTAGCCGTTCTCCGGGCGCAGCATCTCGCCGTTCTGGCCATAGGCCACGAAGACTTCGCCTGACTCCACGAGTTCCATCGGCACCGTGCGCGTCATGCTGGAGCCGTCGGCGCCTTCCGCGAGTACGTAGCGGCCGCGCTTGTAATCGACGCCGGCCATGTCGAACAGGATCTTCAGCGGCACGCCGGTGAACTCGCTGCAACTGATCATGCCGTGGGTGTACTGGCAGGTCGGCACCGCGACGTTGCCCCACTCCATGCCGGTGTTGGCGCCGCACTCGATGAAGTGGAAGCGACTGACCGCTGGCAGGCGCATCAATTCGTCCATGGTGAACACCATGGGCCTTTTGACCAGCTTGTCGTCCGAGCCATTGATCATCAGGCGGTGCTTGGACGGGTCGATGTCCCACCAGCCCTGGTGGTGTCGTTCGAAGTGCAAGCCGGAGGGCGTGACGATTCCGAACAGGGACTGCAAGGGGGCGAAGGAGACCGAGGCCTGCGTGGTCTGCGTGAGCCCCGGGCTTTGGCGGCGTTGCACGTTGGCCTCGTACTTGGAGGGTTTGCCGTAGCCGTCGGTGACCACCGGCTGACCGAGGCCCTTGCTGTGCTCGGGCAGTTCCAGGATGTTAGGATCACCACCCGCAGCCGGCACCGGATTGGCGCTGGAGCCGCTGGCCATGGCCACTGGCGCGGCCACGGCGGCGCCAGTCGCGGCAAACGCCTTGCGGATGAAGTCCCGGCGTCCCGCCTTGGCCTCCTCGAAGACCTTCCGGACGCCATCGGCGTCGATGAAGTTTTCCGGCGCCTTTTTCAGGCGGCCATGGGGCGATCGATCCATGAAGTCTCCTCGCTACAGCGCGTGCGCGGCTTGTGCTCGTCAAATATGCGTAAACGCAAATATAAGAACTAAGCGCATTAGCGGCATCAGTAGAACCCCCAGGGGCCGGGCTTTCCCAGCCTCGTTTCGCCCGGTTTCCTCGGCGGCCCTCGCTATCCTCCCGGCATGACGAACTTCCCCTTGCTGACCCAGCTTCCCGGCGCCAGTCGGCTGATCCTGGGTTGCATGGGCCTGGGTGGGGGCTGGAACCAAGAGCCGGTGGGCGAAGCCGAGCTCCGCAAGGCACGCGAGGCGGTGGAAGCGGCGCTGTCGGTCGGCATCACGCTGTTCGACCATGCCGACATCTACACGCATGGCAAGGCCGAGCAAGTGTTCGGCACGCTGCTCAGCGAGTCTCCCAGCCTTCGCGATCGACTGCTGCTTCAAAGCAAGTGCGGCATCCGCTTCGCCGACGAAGCAGGCCCGGGTCGCTACGACTTGAGTGCGTGGTACATCGAGCGCAGCGTCGAGGCCAGCTTGCAGCGCCTGCGCACGGACCGACTGGATTTGCTCCTGCTGCATCGGCCGGATCCACTGGTCGACGTGCACGAACTCGCCGAATCGCTTTCGCGCCTGCATCGCAGCGGCAAGGTGCGGTGCTTTGGTGTGTCGAACATGCATGCCGCCCAGTTGGCCTGGCTGCAGAGCGCGTGCAGCCTGCCCTTGGCGGTCAACCAGTTGGAGATGAGCCTGCTCAGACTCGATTGGCTGGAGGCCGGCACCACCTTCAACGACGGCGCACAGGGGCGAGCGGACGCCTGGGCCGGCACGCTGGAGCATTGCCAGCGCCAGGGCGTGCAATTGCAAGCCTGGGGTGCGCTCGCTCAAGGGCGCTGGCGCGAGCATGCGGTGGCTGGCACCTTGCAGACGATGGCGGCACGCCTGGAGCTGGTGCCCGAGACCCTGCTGGTGGCCTGGTTGCTACGGCACCCTTCCTGCATCCAACCCGTCATCGGCAGCACCGATCCGGCCCGCATCCGCGCCTGCGCAGCGGCGCTCGATGTGCAGCTTTCGCGCGAGGATTGGTACGCGCTCTACGTGGCGGCGCGCGGCCGCCCACTTCCCTGAAAGGTCTGGAACGAGATGGCAAGCGGCAAGATCCTGGTCGCCCAAGGCGGCGGCCCCACGGCGGTCATCAACCAGAGCCTGGTCGGCGTGGTGCTGGAAGCCAGGCGGCACCTCGGCATCCAGCGCGTCTACGGGGCGCGGCATGGCGTGAAGGGCATCGTGAATGAGGACTTCGTCGACCTGACTCAGGAAACCAGCCACAACCTGGAACTGGTGGCCAACACACCGGCGGCAGCCCTTGGCAGCACGCGCGACAAGCCCGACCTGGCCTACTGCCGCGAAATGTTCAAGGTGCTGCAGGCGCATGGCATCGAGCATTTCTTCAACATCGGCGGCAACGACAGCAGCGACACCATCCGCATCGTGGCCGAAGAGGCGGCCAAGGCCGCCTACCCGCTGCGCTGCATCCACATCCCGAAAACCATCGACAACGACCTGGTGCTGAACGACCACACGCCGGGTTTTCCCAGCGCGGCGCGCTTCGTGGCCCAGGCTTTTGCTGGTGCGAACCTGGACAACGCCGCGTTGCCGGGCGTCTACGTCGGCGTGGTGATGGGCCGGCATGCCGGCTTCCTGACCGCCGCCAGCGCCCTGGGCAAGAAGTTTCCCGACGACGGGCCACACCTGATCTACCTGCCCGAGCGCGTGTTCGACATCGACCGCTTCCTGCTGGACGTGAAGGCCACCATGGAGCGCTATGGGCGCTGCGTGGTGGCGGTCAGCGAAGGCATTCACGATGCGACGGGGACGCCCATGCTGGTCAGGCTGGCCAAGGATTTGGAAAAAGATGCCCACGGCAACGTGCAGCTCAGCGGCACGGGCGCCTTGGCTGACCTTCTGTGCGAAGAAATCAAGGCCAAGCTGGCCATCAAGCGCGTGCGGGGCGACACCTTCGGCTATCTGCAGCGCAGCTTCGTGGGCTGCGTCTCCGACGTGGACCAGCGCGAGGCGCGCGAAGTGGGCGAGAAAGCCGTGCAGTACGCCATGTGGGGTGATCGAAATGGTTCGGTCGCGATTCGGCGGACGGGCTTTTATTCGGCAGACTACGACCTTCTGCCGCTGGAGGCCGTGGCCGGGAAAACACGCACCATGGAAGATGAATTCATCGCTGCCAGCGGCACCGACGTCACGGATGCTTTCCGCCTGTACCTGCGGCCGCTGCTGGGCTCGGGTTTGCCCGATGCCTTCCGCTTGCGGCCCAATGCGGTACCGAAGGTTTTGAACCGCTGAACCACCTCGAATCGGAGAACTTGCATGAGCAATATGTCGGTCGCCACACGGCTGTGGATGATGGTGGTGTTGTTTGCCGTGGTGATCTTGGTCGGATCGCTGGTCGGATTGGGCGGCACGCGCATGGGCGTTCAGTCCACCCAGCAGATGTACCTGGAGCGCACCGTGCCTTCGCAACTCATTTCCGAGGTGGAGGCGCTGTTGCTGGACAACCTCCAGCAGATCGCCGCGGCCCTGCAGACGCCGAAGGACGAAGTGATCGAGCAGGCGCAGAAGTCCATCGCGGCCAACGGCAAGAAGGTGTACGAATTGCTGGCTCGCTTCGAGCAGGTGCCGCGCAGCGAGGACTTGGAGGGGCACTACCAGGGCTTCGGCAAGGCGCTGGCCACCTACCGTACCGAGGCGCTGGTTCCCGCCGTCGAGATGCTCAAGACCGGCGACCTGCAGGAACTCAAGTCCATCGTGGTCAAGAAAGGGCGTCCGCTGTTTGCGGAGGTGAAGAACGAGATCTATTCCATCCACAACGCCTACCAGACTGAGGGTCGAGAGTCCTTCGAGAATGCCCAGAAGACCTACCAGCGCATGCTGTGGGCGGTCATCGTGGCGGTGGGGATCGCGCTCGTGGGCGTGGTTCTGTACGGCCGCGCGTTGGTGCTGAGCATCACGCAACCCTTGGCCCGAGCGGTGAGCTTGGCGGAGAACGTCGCCTCGGGCGATCTCACGTCGGACGTTCAGGCCAGCGGCCGTAACGAACTCAGTCGCTTGATGCAGGCCCTTCAGGGCATGAACGACAGCCTTGCCGGCATCGTGCAGCGGGTGCGCAGCTCGGCCGACTCCATCGCCACCGGCTCGGCCGAGATCGCCACCGGCAACGTCGATCTGAGCCAGCGCACCGAGCAGCAGGCCGCGAACCTGCAGCGCACGGCAGCCTCCATGGAAGAGCTGGCCGCCACGGTTCGCCAGAACGCCGAGTCCGCGCGCCAGGCCAACGAAGTGGCGGGGCAGGCCAGCGGTGCTGCCGCGCGGGGTGGCGAGGTGGTGGGGCGCGTGGTGGGCACCATGCAGGACATTTCCACCAGCTCGCGCAAGATCGCCGACATCATCGGCGTGATCGATGGCATCGCCTTCCAGACCAACATCCTGGCGCTGAACGCCGCCGTGGAAGCGGCGCGTGCTGGGGAGTCCGGCCGCGGCTTCGCGGTGGTGGCCGGCGAAGTTCGCAACCTCGCCGGGCGCTCGGCCGAAGCGGCGCGGGAGATCAAGCAGCTCATCGGCCAAAGCGTGGAAACCATCGAGGCCGGCTCGCGACAGGTGCAGGAGGCCGGTCGTTCGATGGACGATATCGTCAACCAGGTGCAGCGCGTGACGAGTTTGATCAGCGAGATCTCGGGCGCCTCCTCAGAGCAGACCGCCGGCATTGAACAGGTCAGCCAGGCAGTCGGCGAACTCGATCAGGTGACACAAGCCAACGCAGCCTTGGTGGAGGAAGCCGCAGCCGCCGCGGAGAGCCTGCGCACGCAGGCCGCTCAGTTGGTCGACACCGTGGGTGGCTTCCGCCTGCGCTGAGCCTCAGGCTGTGGATGGCGGCAGGCTGAGGAAGCGATACCGCAGCCCGCTGGCCGCCGTCTCCCAGGGCGGCGGATTCTCGGGCGCCGCATAGGGAGGGAAGTGGCAGTCGGCCTGTGGGTAAGCGGCGTCCACTTCCGTCAGCTCCAGGCGTTTGGCCTTGGGCAGGGCGAGGGCGTAGACCTCGGCCCCGCCGATCACGCACAGCTCGGCATCGCACGCGCAACTTGCCAGCGCCTCGTCCAGCGAGCGGACGGTCTCCGCGCCCTCGATGGGCGCGCCGCGCGTCAACACCAGGTTGCGCCGACCCGGCAGCGGGCGAAAGCGCGGTGGCAGGGACTCCCAGGTCTTGCGCCCCATCAGCACCGGCTTGCCAAGTGTCAGCGCCTTGAAGTGGGCCAAATCTTCGGGCAGGTGCCAGAGCAACTGGTTGCCGGCGCCCAGTTCCCGGTGGCGGCCATGGGCGGCCACCAGCACGAGCGCCGTCATACCGCCACCGGCGCCTTGATGAGTGGGTGGTGCTGGTAGTCGATCAGCTCGAAGTCCTCCAGCTCATACTCGAACAGTGAGGCCGGCTTGCGCCGGATCGCGAGTCGCGGGAAGGGGTAGGGCGTGCGCGCCAGTTGCGTGGCCACCTGCTCCGCGTGGTTGCTGTAAAGGTGGCAGTCGCCGCCCGTCCAGATGAAGTCACCGACCTCCAGATCGCATTGCTGCGCCACCATGTGCGTGAGCAGCGCGTAGCTGGCGATGTTGAAGGGCACGCCCAGGAAGATGTCGGCGCTGCGCTGGTAGAGCTGACAGGAGAGCTTCCCGTCGGCGACGTAGAACTGGAACAGCGCGTGGCAGGGCATCAGCGCCATCTTGGGCAGCTCGGCCACGTTCCACGCGCTCACCAGCAGGCGGCGGCTGTCGGGGTTGCTGCGGATCTGCTGCAAGACCTCGCTGATCTGATCGATGTGTCCACCGTCCGGCGTCGGCCAGGAGCGCCACTGCACGCCGTAGACCGGGCCCAGTTCGCCGTCTTCGCGCGCCCATTCGTCCCAGATCGTGCAGCCGCGCTCCTGCAGCCACTTGACGTTGCTGCTGCCCTGCAGAAACCACAGCAACTCCAGCACGATGCTCTTCCAGTGCACCTTCTTGGTGGTCACCAGCGGAAAGCCTTCGCTGAGCGCAAAGCGCATCTGGTGGCCGAACACCGAGCGCGTGCCGGTGCCGGTGCGGTCGGCCTTGTCCACGCCGGTTTGCTGGACGTGGCGCATGAAGTCTTCGTAGGTGGATCGGGCGGGGCGCATGGCTTCAATGACCGGTGAACAGGAAGTCAATCGCGTTGACGATGGCGAACTGCTGTTCGCGCAGGGAGGTGAGGGGTGCGCGCAGCCATTGCCGAGGAAAGGTGCCGAGGTTGGCCGTGTCGGCGAACACCGTGTCGCCGGCCACTTCGAACACTGGGTTCAATCGATCGGAGGGGCGGGCCGTGTCCACCCGGCGCAACGGCACCACGACCCGTGTGGCGAGCTGGCTCAAGTGGTCGGCCTGCACGTCCAGCCAGTAGGGGGTGTGCACTCGTTCTTCGTCGATGGGGCTGCGGTAAACGTCAAAGCGGGCCATCGTCAGTCTTGGGCTGGTTGGCAAGGAAGCGCTGAATGCGCTGGCTGAAGGTGCCTTCTCGCTCGATTCGCGCGTTGTAGTCAGCAATCGCCTCTTTGTTGTCCTCGTTCCAGCGCTCCCAGTAACGGCGCTTCACTTCTGCGGCGAGCAATTCGTCCACCGTGGCCGAAATGTTCATGCCCAGTTCCTTCGCGGCATCGAGCACCTTTGCGTTCAGGCTGAGATTGGTGGCACGTTTGGGGGCGTGGTCGAAGGTCAACATGATTTGCCTCCATGAATCATGCGCATGAATTATGCGCTTCGAGGGTTTCAACGGTCGGGCTTGGGAGGCGGCCTTTCAGGCGCTGAACTGCAAGGCGGCCAATCGGGCGTAAACGCCGCCGCGCGCCACCAACTCGGTATGCGAGCCGGTTTCGACGACGTGCCCATGCTCCAGCACCACGATGCGATCCGCGTGCTGCACGGTGGCCAGGCGATGGGCGATGACCAGGGTGGAGCGGCCGCGCATGGCGGCGTCCAGGGCCTGCTGCACGGCGCGTTCGCTTTCGGCGTCCAGGCTGCTCGTGGCTTCGTCGAGCAGCAGCAGCGGTGGGTTGCACAAGAGCGCCCGGGCGATGGCGATGCGCTGCCTCTGGCCGCCGGAGAGGCGCACGCCGCGTTCGCCCACGAAGGTGCGGTAGCCCTGGGGCAGGGCGCTCACGAACTCGTGCGCATGGGCGGCGCGGGCGGCGGCTTCCACCTCGGCCTCGCTGGCCTCGGGCCGGCCGTAGCGGATGTTCTCCAGCACGTCGGCCGAGAACAGCGTGCTTTCCTGCGGCACCAGGCCGATGCGGCCGCGCAAGGACTGAAGCGGCAGGCGGTCGATGGGCACGCCGTCGAGTTCGATGCGGCCGGATTCGGGCTCGTAGAAGCGCTGGATGAGCTGGAACAGCGTGGTCTTGCCGGCGCCGCTGGCTCCCACCAGGGCCACGGTCTCGCCAGGCTGAAGGTCCAGTGAGAAGTCCGCCAGGGCCAATTGCTGCGGCCGAGACGGGTAGCGGAAATGCAAGCCCTGGATGCGCAGGCGGGCGCCCTGACCGGGCGCGGGCAGCGCCAGCGGCTGCACCGGCTCGCGCACCGGTGACTGGCTGTGCAGCAGCTCGATCAATCGTTCGGTGGCCCCGGCGGCGCGCAGCAGGTCGCTCCACACCTCGGCCAGCACCGCCACGCTGGACAGCAGCAGCACCACGTAGACCGCGCTCTGCGTCAGGTGCCCGGCGCTGATGCGCCCCTCCACCACCGCTTGCGTGCCCAGGTACAGCCCCCAGAGCATGGCCGCGAAGTTGGCAATGATGACGAAGGCGATGAGCAGCGCGCGCAGCTTGGCGCGCTTGCGGGCCGTGGCGAAGGCGGCTTCGGCGGCGTCGGCGAAGCGGCGCGCCTCTCGCGCCTCCTGCCCGTGGCTTTGCACCACCGGGATGGCGTTGAGCACCTCGCCGGCGATGGCCGAGGCATCGGCCACGCGGTCCTGGCTGTCGCGGCTGAGGCGGCGCACCCGCCGCCCCCAGACCAGTGTGGGCAGCAGCACCAGCAGCAGCACCCCCAGCACCTGCGCCATCACCCAGGGGTTGGTGACGACGAGCATGACGAGCGCACCCAGCGCCATCAGCGCATTGCGCAGGCCCATGCTCAGGCTGCTGCCGATCACCGTCTGCACCAGGGTCGTGTCGGTGGTCAGACGGCTGAGCACTTCGCCCGTGCGCGTGGTCTCGAAGAAGCCCGGCGAATGTCCGACCACGCGCGCGTACACCGCAGCGCGCACATCGGCGGTGATGCGCTCGCCCAGCCAGGTCACCAGGTAGAAGCGCGCCGCCCCGAAGGCGCCGAGCAGCGCGCCCACCGCAAAGAGCAGCAGGAAGTGGCCGCGCAGCGCCAGCAGTTGCTCGCCGCGGTCCTGCGGCAACAGGCCGGCATCCACCAGCCGGCCCAGCACAATGGGAAAGGCCAGGGTGGTCAGCGCCGCCGCCACCAGGAACAGCCCGGCGAGCAAGATGCGCCCCCGGTACGGTTGCAGGAAGGGCCGCAGGCCGCTCAAGGCGGCAGGGGTCTTGGCTTTCGGGCGGTCGGTGTCACTCATGGCGGGCGCATGCTGCCACGCGCCGCACCCGGCGCGGGGCCGATCTGCGCTACGGCGCTGATTCGCGAACGAAGCGCAGCTTGCCGCCGCCCTGCAGGAGCGTGAAAGCGGCGGACGGCGAGCCGGCGTCGAAGTGCATCTCCAGCGGGGTGACGCGCGCAAACAGCTGGCGTTCCGATTTGGCGAAGAGCTCGAACTCGCCTTGGCCCGTGGCCTGGCCGAACACGCGCTGACCTTCAACCCGTACCGTGACCTTGAACTGCGGGTTCAGCGCATAGACGCCCGCCAGCGCGGCCAATTGCTCGTCGCTAAGCGTTTGCGCCGGCTGGGCCAGCGCTTGCTCGGCAGCACGCCGTTCGGCGGCGATGTCGCGCAGCCGCGCTGCCGGGTCTGTGAGGTGACCGGCCAGGTCGGTGACGACGACTTGCGCGTTGGCCAGCGCCAGGCCGGCGCGGCGCTTCGTCAGGTCCAGCCACAGGGAACTGGAGAAGCCGAAGGTGCCGCCGTCGTGTGTAGCGATGTCGCGGCCCGCGTGCTGAAGGCGCATCCAGGCCAGGCCCATGGCCATGCCCGGACGGGGTCCCAGGGCGCTGTGCACTTGGAGCGCGAGCTGCGCGGCATCGCGCAGCGGATGCGCTGGATGGCCGAGCATCGCCTGGGCGAAGCGCGCCAGCTGCGCTGCGCTGGCGCGCAGGGCACCAGCGCCGGCCAGGGCGTCAAAGGTCCAGGCCGGCGTGGGTTTGCCTTGCGCATCGTGCCCTTGCACCGCCGCAGGCCCTTCGGCTGGGCGAAGGCTCATGCCTTGCGGCCCGCCGAGCCCGAGAGGCTCAAGCACGCGGACGTCCAGCAGGCGGCCCAGCGGCTGCTGCGCGCGACGTGCCAGCAGCCAGCCCATCAAGCCGTAGCCGAAGTTGCTGTACTCGAAGGCTTCGTCGCGTCGGCGCTTGGGCTGGAAGGCGCGCAGCGCAGCCAGCATCTGCGGGTCGCCAAAGTCGGCGTAGGGATCGAGCGGGTTCGCCGGCTCCCAGTTCGAAGGCAAGCGCGGCAGGCCGCTTCGGTGGGTAGCCACATCCACCCAGCGCAGCGGCTGCCCGGCGCTGTCGCGCAGCGCAAGGCCCTCGGGCAGCGAGGCCTCCAGCGGGTCGTCGAGCTTCAACTCGCCGCGCAGCACGGCGTCGGCCAGGAGGAGGCCGATGAAGGGCTTGGTGATCGAGCCGATCTCCAGCCGATGGCGGTCGGGCGTCAACAGCGCCTCTCCCACGCCGCTGCGCCCGGCGGCGGACAGCTGGAGCGTGCCGTCCTCAAGCACCTGCGCGGCGGCCAGGCCCATACCTTCCAGGCGCACACGTTCGTCCAGCAGGTCTTGCAGCCGATTGGGTTGGGCCTGCGCAGGTGGCAGTGCGAGCAGGGGGGAGGCCAGCGCGGCGTGCAGCAAGCGGCGGCGGGGCAGGGAGCTGCTCATTCCTTGGACTCCTTGGTGTTCGAGGGGGCGACTGCACGGCCACGCGGCGCGCTGAGCTTGATGCCGCGTCGAGCCAATGCTTCGCGCAGCAGCAGCTCGGTCTGCGCGTTGGCGCTGCGCAGCTCCTGCGCGGCCAGGCGCTCCACCTCTGCCCACAGGAGCGGGTCGATGCGCAGCGCGAAGGCCTTCTTGTCGGGGCTGGC
This sequence comes from Burkholderiales bacterium, assembly GCA_017302655.1. Taxonomy (GTDB): domain Bacteria; phylum Pseudomonadota; class Gammaproteobacteria; order Burkholderiales; family Burkholderiaceae_C; genus Inhella. The sequence goes on along the minus strand of JAFLDE010000007.1, from coordinate 8,870 downwards.
CATGGGGGGTTCGGGACTCAGCGGCGGTAGCGGTCCGGCAGGCGTGGGCGGCGCGAGGGCTCGGGCGCATGCTCCCTGGGGCGCTTGCCAAAGTGGCGCAGCGTGTGCCAGAGCACGACAAAGAAGCCCAGGTGCAGCAGCCCAGCGCCCAGCCACCAGGCCCAGGCCGAGGGTTGCAGCCACGTCGGGTGGTGGTCCAGCAGCGCATGCAGTTGGATGCCGCCCACCAGCGCCAGCACCAAGAGACCTACGCACGCGTTCAAGCCCGCCAGGCGCTGCAGGCTGGCTTCGCGCCGCTCAGGCGCCAGCCAGTAGTCGCGGTGCGGCAGGTTGATGGAGCCGGGGTGGCGCTTGGCCATCCAGCGCAGCGCCGGCTCGCTCAGCAGCCAGAGGGACGCGGTGACGGCCATCATCAGCAGGACCTGCGCCATGCGGGGCAACTCCTTGCCGGGGGAGCCCACCAGCTCCGGCAACCAAGGCAAGCTGGTCGGCAGGGCCAGCAACAGGCCCAACCAGGCGAGCTGGAAGAGCCGAGCCATCAGCTGTACAGCGTGCCCGTGTTGACGACGGGTTGCGTCTCGCGGTCCGAGCACAGCACCACCAGCAGATTGCTCACCATGGCGGCCTTGCGCTCGTCGTCCAGCACCACGATCTCGCGCTCCGACAGTCCCTGCAGTGCCGCCTCCACCATGCTCACCGCGCCGTGCACGATCTTGCTGCGCGCGCTGATGATGGCTTCGGCCTGCTGGCGTCGCAGCATCACCTGGGCGATCTCCGGCGCGTAGGCCAGGTGGCTGAGTTTGGCGTCGAGCACGTCCACGCCAGCGTCGGCGAAACGGGCCTGCAGCTCGGTGCGCAGCGCCTGGGCCACGGCGTCCTGTCCGCCGCGCAGGGTGATGGCACCGCGCTCGATGTCTTCGCCCTCGTCGTAGGCATAGCTGGCGGCGAGGTGACGGATGGCCGCTTCGGCCTGCACGCGCACATAGGCTTCGAAGTCATCCACCTGGAACAGGGCCTGCGCGGTGTCGCGCACGCGCCAGACGACCACCGCGCTGATCTCGATCGGGTTGCCGCGGGCGTCGTTCACCTTCAGCGTGGGGGCGTTCAAGTTGCGGTCGCGCAGCGAGACCTTCTTCTTCATGGCCAGCGGGTTGGCCCAGCGCAGGCCTTCGCTGCGGTCGCTGCCGGTGTAGGCGCCGAACAAGGTCAGCGCCGCCGCCTGATTGGGGTTGAGCATGTAGAGCCCGGCCAGCATGACCACGCCCAGCACGAACAACGGCAGAGCCACCAGCGGCTGGCCGCCGCGCAGGCTCAGACCCCCCAGGGCCAGCGCGAGCAGGCCCAAGCCGGCCATCAGGTAGCCATTGGCGCTGCGGGCAGGCTTTTCTTGCTGACGGGGGTTCATGTGGGTCTCCAGTTGATGTGAAAGTGATATCACTTTAGGCGAGTTGATCTCGCGCGGTCAAGCGATCTTTCAGCGGCTGGCGATGGCGTTGCGGAGTTGGGCCAGCGAGTCGGACCCGCGCGCGTCGATGACGTGCCGATCCGGCATGCTGCGCAGCCAGGTCATTTGGCGCTTGGCCAGTTGGCGCGTCGCGGCCTGGGCGCGTTCACGCAAGGCAACGAGGTCGGGCGGGTCGGCTTCGTCCAGCGCCTCCCAGGCCTGGCGGTAGCCCACGCAGCGCATGCTCGGCATCTCGGGGCGCAGGTCGCCTCGGGCGCGAAGGGTGCGCACCTCATCGAGAAAACCGGCGTCGAGCATGGCGTCGAAGCGTGCGTCCAGCCGGCGGTGCAGCCAGGCACGGTCCTCGGTTTCGATGCTGATCAGTGGCCAGTCGACGCCCGGCGCCTTGGGCGCGTGGGCGTGCCAGTCGCTCAAGGGGCGGCCACTGGCACGGAAGACCTCCAGAGCGCGCTGGATGCGCTGGGCGTCGGTGGTGTGCAGGCGTGCCGCGGTGTAGGGGTCGACCCTCGCCAACTCGGCGTGCAAGGCCGGCCAACCCTTGGCCAAGGCCTCGGCGTCGATCTGCGCGCGCAGCATGGGGGTGCTGGCCGGCAGCTCCGACAGGCCCTCGCGCAGCGCCTTCACGTAAAGCATGGTGCCGCCCACGAGCAGGGGCAGGCGGCCGCGGGACTGGATCTCGGCGACGGTACGCAGCGCATCGCGCACAAAGGCTGCCGCGCTGTAGCTTTCCAGCGGGTCGCGGATGTCGATCAGGTGATGCGGCACCGCGGCGAGCTCTTGCGCCGTGGGCTTGGCGGTGCCGATGTCCATGCCGCGGTAGACCAGCGCCGAGTCGATGCTCACGATCTCGAGTGGCCGCTCCTGCGCCAGGGCCAGCGCCAGTGCGGTCTTGCCGATGCCGGTCGGGCCGACCAGGAGCACCGGCAAGGATGGGCCGGGGGTCAGAACTTCTCCCAAGGCGCCAGGTAGCGCCACTGCCCCTGCGGCAGGTGCGACAGCGGGATGCGCCCGATGCGCACGCGCTTGAGCGCCAGCACGTTGAGGCCCACCGCCTCGCACATGCGGCGGATCTGGCGCTTGCGGCCCTCGCGCAGCACGAAGCGCAGTTGGTCCTCGTTGGCCCAGCTGACCTTGGCCTCGCGCAATTGCACGCCGTCCAACTCCAGCCCGTGGTTGAGCAGGGCCAGTTGGTCGGCCGGGAAGTGCTTCATGGGCTCGGGCGTATCCGGTGCATCAGCCAGTTGCACGCGCACGAGGTACTCCTTCTCGATGTCGGAGTCGTCGCCGATCAGGGTCTTGGCGACGCGACCGTCCTGCGTCATCACCAGCAAGCCGGTGGAGTCGATGTCCAGCCGACCGGCGGGGGCCAGCCCGCGCAGGTGCGCGGGCGTGAAGCGCAGCTTGCCCATCAAGGGGTCCTCGCTCCAGCGGCTGGCTTCGCCCAGCAGCGCGACGGCGGGTTCATAGCCGTCTTCGGGCTGGCCGGACACATAGCCGATCGGCTTGTGCAGCAGGATGGTGACGCGCTGCGCCTGCTGCTGACGGGCAGCCGGGTCGATCTCGATCTGCACCTCGGGGCCAACGCGCAGACCCAGCTCGGCCACCTGGCCATCGACTTTCACCCAGCCGGCGAGGATCCACTCGTCGGCCTCGCGCCGCGACGCCAGGCCCAGCTCGGCCATGCGCTTGGACAGGCGCTCGCCCTCGCTGCTGAAGTTGGTGCGCGCCGGCGGCGTGGGCCGCGGCGGGCGCTCGGCAGTGCCTTCTAGAGGGGTGTGACTCCCTGCACCTGGGGCGTCACGGCGCGGCGGGCGGTCACCGAACGAACCCCGATCGTCGCGGTGTGGCGGGCGGTCGCCGAATGAACCGCGGTCGTCACGGCGAGGCGGCCGGTCGCCTTCGCCGCTTCGCGGCGGACGGCTCGAAGAGCCGGCAAAAGCGCCACGGTCGTCACGGCGAGGCGGGCGGTCACCGAACGAACCCCGGTCGTCGCGGCGAGGCGGGCGGTCGCCGAATGAACCGCGGTCGTCACGGCGAGGCGGGCGGTCGCCTTCGCCGCTTCGCGGCGGACGGCTCGAAGAGCCGGCAAAAGCACCTCGGTCGTCGCGGCGTGGCGGGCGGTCGCCGAATGATCCTCGGTCGTCGCGGCGTGGCGGGCGGTCACCCTCTGCGCGCAGCGCAGGACGGCTCGAAGAGCCGGCAAACGAGCCACGATCGTCACGGCGCGGCGGCCGATCGCCGCTTCGGGCTTCGCGCTGTTCCCGCTGCTCGCGCTCGGCCTGGGCCTGCGCCAGCGTCGGGCGCGTTTTGTTCTTCAGGGCGGCCATGCCGCGCACGGGCGCGCGGTCGCCGCGTTGCGGCTGCTTGCCCTCGGCCGGGGACTTGAGGCCGAGCTTGGGCTTTTTGGCGGGGGGGGTCTGGGAGTCGTCGCTCATGGCGAGCCTGCTTTCTATAGGGGCGCTTCTCAGCGCTGGGGGTGTCGCATCATCGGCCGCGCAGGAACAGCGCGTCCAGATCTTTCATGCTCAGCTGGCGCCAGGTGGGCCGGCCGTGGTTGCATTGGTCGGCGCGCTCGGTGGCTTCCATGTCGCGCAGCAAGGCGTTCATTTCAGGCAGGCTGAGGCTGCGGTTGGCGCGCACGGCGGCGTGGCAGGCCATGGTGGCCAGCAGGTCGTGCTGCGCGCGCTCGAGCAAGTTGCTGGCGCCGTGCTGGGCCAGGTCGGCCAGAACCTGGTGGCAGAGCGCCACGAGGTCGGCGCCGGCCAGCAGCAGGGGCTGGCTGCGCAGGCACAGCTGCTGGCGGCCGAGCACGGTGAGGTCCAGGCCGAGTTGCAGCAAGGCCTGCTGCTGGGCCTCGGCGGTTTCGATCTCTTCGCTGCTGGCCGCAAACACCTGGGGCACGAGCAGGGGCTGGGCCTGCACGCGTGTGGCGAGTTGCGCCTTGAGGCGCTCGTAAAGCACGCGTTCGTGTGCGGCGTGCATGTCCACCAGCACGAGACCATGCCGGTTCTCGGCCAGCACGTAGATACCGTGGATCTGCGCCACCGCACGGCCCAGGGGTTGGTCTGCACCGGGTGGATCGGTAGCCGGCACTTGGGTCTCGGTCACGCCAAGCGTCGCGCCCACCAACCGTGCCAGCCAAGCGTCGCGCGCCGGTGGGGCCATGCCCGCGTCATGCGGCGGGGCGCGCCAGTCCATGCTCTGCTGCTGCGGCGGTCGCAGGAAAGCAGATGGCAAGGGCTCGGCGGCCAGCGCGGCGCGCATGGGGCTGAGGTTGTACGGAGTGTTGGGCAGCGACTCGGCGGCTGAGGCGGAGGAAACGGCCACCGTGCTGGCGCGGCTGGGGGCCAAGGCCTCGGCGGCGAGGCGCTGGAGTTGCTGGTGCAGCGCTCGGCCATCGCGCAGGCGCACCTCGATCTTGGTCGGGTGGACGTTCACATCGACCAACTCTGGCGCGATGTCGATGGCCACGCAGTAGCTGGGCTGCAGCTTGCCGTGCAGCACGTCGTCGAAAGCGGCGCGCAGCCCATGCTGCAAGGTGCGATCGCGCACGAAGCGGCCGTTCACGAAGAGGTATTGCTGGTCGGCACGGGAGCGGGCGATCTCCGGCAAGCCCACCCGCCCGCTGATGCGCAGCTGCGCCACCTCCCAGGCGAGCGGGCGGCTGGCGCTCACGAAGTCCTTGCCCAGGACATCCTGCAGGCGCTGCTCGGGGCTGCCCGCCCGCCATTGGGCGAGCGGTTTGCCGTCGGCCCAGAGTGAGAAGCCGACCTGCGGATGCACCAGCGCGATGCGGCGCAGGGTTTCCAGCGTGTGGCCTTGCTCGGTGGATTCGCTTTTCAGGAACTTGCGCCGCGCCGGGGTGTTGAAGAAGAGCTCCCGCACTTCTACGGTGGTGCCGCGTGCGCGGGCCGCTGGCCGCAGCTCCCCGCTGCGGGCCACCAGCTGCGTCGCATGCTCGGCGCTGGCCGTGCGGCTGGTGAGCGTCAGGTCGGACACCGAGGCGATGGCCGCCAGGGCCTCGCCGCGAAAGCCCAGGGTGCCCACCGCCTCCAACTCGGCCAGACTGGCGATCTTGCTGGTGGCGTGGCGGCGCAGGGCCAGAGGCAGCTCGTCCGCCGGAATGCCGGCGCCGTCGTCCTCCACCGTCACCGCGCGGATGCCGCCGCCGGCGAGGCGCACGGTGACCTGGCGGCTGCCGGCGTCGATGGCGTTGTCCAGCAGTTCGCGCACCACGGCGGCGGGCCGATCCACCACCTCGCCGGCGGCGATCTGGCTGATCAGCTCGTCGGGCAGTTCACGGATCGGGCGGCGCTCAAGCACATCGGACATGAGGGCATTCTCCCAGGCAGAGAGAATGCCGGCCGCCATGGAAATCATTCAATTCCTCATCGACTTCATCCTGAACGTCGACGATCACATCGCCAGCTTCGTCGCGCAGTACGGGGTTTGGGTGTACGCCTTGCTTTTCGCCATCGTCTTCGTCGAGACCGGGCTGGTGGTGATGCCCTTCCTGCCAGGCGACTCGCTGCTCTTTGTCGTGGGCACTTTGTGCGGTGCTGGGCTCATGAATCTGCCCCTGGCCATGGCCGTGCTGCTGGCAGCGGCCATCCTGGGCGACCAGACCAACTACACGATCGGTCGTTATTTCGGTCCCAAGGTCTTCCAGTGGGAGGACAGCCGTTTCTTCAACAAGCGCGCCTTTGACACTGCGCACGAGTTCTACGAGAAGCATGGCGGCATCACCATCATCATTGCCCGCTTCATGCCCTTCGTGCGCACCTTCGCGCCCTTCGTGGCCGGGGTGGCCGAGATGACGCGCAGCACCTTCACCGCCTACAACGTCATCGGCGCCTTCATCTGGGTGGTGGGCCTGACCCTGCTCGGCTACGCCTTCGGCAACGTGCCCCTGGTGCAGCAGCACATGAGCAAGGTGATCTGGGCGCTGATCATCATCCCCGGCCTGATCGCCATCGGTGGCGGCTGGTGGAAGGCGCGCAAGGCGGCCTCCGCGGCCTAGGGCCTGTTGACGCTACGGGAAGCCACTTTCCCTTGGGGTTGCCACCAGAAGCGGCACCCACTTCGTTGCGAAGCCTCGCCGGGGGAACCAGCCCTAGATTGCAACGCGCCGGCTTCCCGTCGTGTCAACAGGCCCTAGTCACTCCGCAACCACCCACTGCCGGCGTTCGCCCGCCTGCGGCTTCACACCGCGCCTCTCAAAGAGCTGGCTGAGGGTGACGAAGTCGAAACCCTGCTCGCGAAGCTCCGGAATCAGGAAATCCAAGGCCTCGGGGGTTGGGTGCGGTTCGGGCTGCACGTCGTGCAGCACCAGGATGGCGCCATCGCGAAGCTGGGGGGCGCGCAGGATCTTGTCGGCACGGGTGCGGGCCGTCGGGGCATCGGTACCGGGCCAGTCGTAGGCTGCAATGCCCCCCACAAAGGGCAGCGGCACCAGTTCATGCAGGGCGTCGCTGGCGGCCAGGAAGGGGGCGCGGAAAAAGCGCGGCGCCTGGCCGCCTGCGGCGCGCGTGATGGCCGCCTGCGCGCGCTCGAAATCCGAGCGGATCTGTTCGCGCGTCAGTTGCGCCATGTTGGCGTGCGCCCAGCTGTGGTTGGCGAGCTCGTGACCTTCTGCGCGAATCCGGGCCAGCACGGGTTCCGTGGCCGGCCCGATGCGTTCGGCCCAAATGAAAAACGTGGCGGGCACGCCGCCATGGGCCACCAGCTTGTCGAGCACCCGGGCGGTTTGCACGGGGTGGGGGCCGTCGTCGAAAGTGAGGGCGCAGCGCTTGTTGGCGGGCATCGCAGATGAAGCCTTGGCGACCATGGGCGCTAGCAGGGCCAGGAGCATCGCGCGGCGGCGACGCGCGAAGCGTGGGGTGGGCAGGGTCATGGGGCGCTGACTGTATGCGGATGCAGGCTCCGGTGCCTACGCCCTTAGAGCAACAAGTCCCTGCAGATGCGCGCGCCTCGATTCGGGATGGGCTGCAAGGCGCAAAGCGCAGCGATACCCGTAGGTATCGCGAGCATTTGCAACGCCGCAGACCGCCCGAGGTCGAGGATGCCGGCGCTGCGAGGGACTGGTTCAGCGTTGCCTTAGCACCTGCCCAACCTGGTACGCGGGCCCCAGGCGGATGCGCTGACCGTAGGACCGTTCAGCGTCCGAGCCCGGCGGCCATCGCGTGTCGAAGCGGCGCCGCCAGGCGGCGAAGTCGAACGCGATCGGGCACAGCGCGAGATGCAGCGGCGACCTGGCGCCTACGGCGTTGAGCGGCACTTGAGCCAGTGCCCGGGGTGCCTGGGTGGTGGCCACGCGGGTGAACAGGCCGCAAGGATTGCCCTGCACGTTGGGCATGCCGGCTGCACCGTTGTTGGCCAGCCAGCGTCCTTCGCCCAGCGCCTGCAGCACCGGCAGGCAGCTGTGGCTGCTGGCGAACAGCTGCACCCCGGCGGCGTCGCAGGCCTGGCGGGCGGCGGCGCGCATCGGCGCTTCGCGCATCGCTTCCTGACAAAAGCCCCAACCCGCCAGCGAGTCGGCATCGCCATGCACGATGCCCACGGGCAGGCCGCCCACCTCGGCGCGCAGGAAGGCGGGCAGGGCGGCCAGTTGCTGACGCTGCGCGGGGGAAAGCACCGCATGCAGGCGTTCGATGATGCGGTTGCTGAAGTCCACCGTGCCGTCGCCGACCCAGTCCGGGTAGGCGCAGCCGCAGCCGGCGGCGCCGATCTGTTCGCGCGCCACTTCGGTTTCCACGTTGCCGCGGGTTGCCCAATGCGCTAACACCCGCTGCTGCACCTCGCTGAACCAGTCGACCTCGGCGTCGAACCAGTGGAAGTCGCCGTTGAAGACCAGCGCCTTGCGCGCAGCCGGCTCGGCGGCGAAGGCCGCGAGCAGCGCCTCCAGGGCTTCGAGGTTGCCGTACAGGCCGCCGACCACGTACAGGGTCTCCAGGCCGCGCAGGCCCTCGGGTGCCGGCGTGCGCGCCATCTCCTGCGGCGTCGTGCGGTAGTCCAGCGGACAGCTGCGGCCGGGGGTCATGGCGCGCCGTGCACGGGTGCCAAGCCCGGGGCTGACGTGGTGGCCTGGTGGGTCATGTCTGGGCCAGGTCCAGCGGGCCTGAACAGTTCGGACAACGCGGCGTGCAGGGCGGGGCTGTCGTTCACCGCCCGGTCCAGCACGATCTGCCCGGCGCGCAAGCCGATCACCCGTTCGGCCAAGCTCGGCAGCAGCTCGAGCTGGTGCAGCACGGTGATTTGGCCACCGCCAGCGGCGGCCTCGCGAAGCCAGTCGCAGGCTTGCTGTGCGGCGCGAGGGTCGAGCGCGGCGCTGGCCTCGTCGGCCAGCAGCAATCGCGGGGCCTGCATTGCGGCGCGGCCGATGGCCACGCGCTGGCGCTCGCCGCCC
>JAFLDE010000069.1 GCA_017302655.1 Burkholderiales bacterium | reverse complement strand
CCTCCGCCCCGGCCTTCCAACCCCACCCCACCCCGCGGCCCATCCCCGCCGGCTCGCCGCCGTGGGGGAGACCGCCCAGGCTGGGCTCGTCGCCGGGGGGAACCGGCGCCCAAACTCCATCGTCCACCGCCATGGAAGCGCGCTCGTCGGAACTCCAAACCGCCCAAGTCCCGGTCCGAAGCACCGCCGTGCTCCGGATCCGTCGTCTCCTTGCCGTGCTGTCCGGTCTGGGAGTCGTCGCCCTGGAAGCCCCGGCCGCGCCGCGCCCGCCTGCCGACCCGACCGCGCTCAAGCCCTTCGCTGAGGTCAGCAAGGACTTCAAGCAGGACGACGGCCTGTTCCCGATCTGGCGCAAGGATGAGAAGGTGATGCTGGAGGTGCCGCGCGCCATGCTCGGCAAGCCCTTCCTGTTCTCGGTGAACATCGCGAATAGCATCGGTGAACGCGGTGCCTACGCCAGCCAGATGGGCCCGGACACCATGGCTGAGTTCCGCCTGGTGGGCCGCCAGCTGATGCTGGTGGCGGTGAACAACAAGTTCCGCGCCAAGGGCGAGGGCAAGGCGGCGGTGGAGCAAGCTTTTTCTCCCAGCCTGCTGGGTGCTACGGCGGTGGCTAGCGCCGACCACGCCGAACGCAAGAGCTTCCTGGTCGATGCCAGCTTCCTGTTGGCCGACATCCCCGGCTACAGCACGCGCCTGGAGGCTGCTTACCGCCTGCCCTATGCGCCGGACCGCGCCAACTCTTACTTCGCAGCCACCCGCGCGGACGATCAGCTCTCCACGCTGACTGCGCGCATGCACTTCGCCACCGCGCGCATTCCGGCGCCGCCCCTGATGCCCGCTCCGGTGCCCATGCCCACGCCCCCGCAGGCCACGCCGGACCCGCGCAGCTTCTTCGTCAGCTACGTCTACAACTTCCGCGCGCTGCCGGAAACACCCATGGCCACGCGGCCGATCGATCCGCGCCTCGGGCACTTCATGGAGTCGTACACCGACCTGGACTCCGACCTGAAGGCGAACCCGCGCGTGCACATGCTCAACCGGTGGCGCCTGGACAAGAAGGACCCCACCGCCGCGATGAGCGAGCCCGTGCAGCCGATCACCTTCTGGATGGACAAGAACATCCCGGCGCGCTATCGCAAGGCGGTGGAGGAGGGCATCCTGATGTGGAACCTGGCCTTCGAGCGCATCGGCTTCAAGAACGCCGTGGTGGCCAAGCAGCAGCCTGACGATGCCGACTGGGACAACATGGACGCCAGCCATGCATCGATCCGCTGGTTCGTGGGCGCCGACGTCGGTTTCGCCATCGGCCCCAGCCACACCGACCCACGCACCGGTGAGATCCTCGACGCCGACATCGGCATGAGCGATGTGTTCGCACGCGGCTCGCGTCGCTTCCTGGTGGAAGACGTGCGAGGCGGCCAGACCAGCGAGGACAAGCTCGCCCAACTCAGCCTAAGTTGGAAGGAGGGCAACAAGTTTGCCGCCTACTGCCACTACGGCATGGCCGCCGCGCAGGAGATGAACTTCGCCATGGACCTGCTGGAGGCCCGCGGCGACCTGGAGCCCGACAGCCCCGAGGCCGAAGCCTTCGTGCAGGCGGTCATCAAGGACGTCATTGCCCACGAAGTCGGCCACACCCTGGGTCTGAAGCACAACTTCAAGGCCAGCACCGCCGTGACCATGGCGCAGCTGCGCGACCCCGCCTGGGGCAAGGCCAACGGTGTCATCTCCAACTCGGTGATGGACTACAACGCCTACAACATCCCGGCCAAGGGCGAGCCCGTCACCAACTACAACATGACGACGCTCGGCGCCTACGACTACTGGGCCATCGAGTACGCCTACAAGCCGCTCACCCCGGGCCAGGAGAAGGCCGAGCTGGACAAGATCGCCTCGCGTTCGACCGAGCCGGCGCTGATCTATGCCGATGACATGGATGCCGGTGTCGGCGGCCCGTACGACGGCATGGATCCGCTGGCCAACCGCTTCGACCTGGGCGACGACCCGATGGCCAACTTCAGGAAGCGCCTGGGTCTGGCTCAGGAGCTCTGGCAGCGTGTCGGCACGCGCGGCGCCAAGGCCGGCGACGATCCGATCCGCTCGCGTCGCATCCTGCTGTCGAGTTTCAACCAGCTGACGCGCGGTGCCGATCCGTTGGCCAAGTACGTGGGTGGCGTGAACGCTTCGCGCGAGCTGCCCGGTTCGGGCAAGCCGGCCTTCGTGCCGGTTGATCCAGCCAAGCAGCGCGAGGCCCTGCGCCTGCTGTCCAGCGGCCTGTTCGGTGCGAACGCCTTCAAGTTCTCCCCCGAGCTGATGGCGAATCTGGCGGTGGACTACAACGAGTGGGATCGTGGTGGTCTGGCCAATGTGGGCGCCAGCGTGGCGCGCATGCAGACCTCGGTGCTGGACCGTCTGATGGGCGTGCCGACGGCCACCCGACTGCTGGAGCTGCCGGGCTACCTGAGCGAAAAGGAGCGCAAGGGGGCGATCAGCCTCAATGAGGTCTATGCCACGTTGCAAGGCGCGGTGTGGAGCGAGCTGAAGAGCGGCGGAGAGATAGACCGTCAGCGCCGCACCCTGCAGCGCGAGCACCTGAAGCGCGTGGCCGCGCTGCTCACCAAGCCCGCGCCGCTGCCTGCGGATGCACTGAGCCTGGTGCGCTGGCACGCCAACCAGCTGGCCGCTGATCTGCGCGCGGCACAAGCACGCGGTGGCGCCTCGGTGGAGACGCGGGCGCATGTGGCGGAGTCCCTGAGCCTGCTGACCGAAGCGCTGCGCGCCACCATGTCGCGCACCTGATCGACCGCAGGTGGACAAAGGGCCGGCAATGCCGGCCCTTTTTTCTGGGGGCGGCGATTGCCGCTGCGCTCAGGCGCGGCGCCGGCGCAGCGCGATGCCGAGCAAGCCCAGGGCCATCAGCCCGTAGGTGGAGGGCTCGGGCACGGCTGCAAGCATTTGCTGGCCCAGCAACTCGTGCACGCGCGCCGTCGGGTGGATGTCGTCCCAATAGAAGTGGCTGCCAGGGTCGGCACACACCGTGCCGGGCACGCCGACGAAGCCACTGAAGCAGGCTGTGCTGACGTTGCTGAACCCGAGTTGCGCGGCGTTGGACACCAGGGTGCGCTGAGCGCCGGCGGTATCGAACAGCGTGAAGTGCGCGCCGGGCAGCATCTGCTGCAGTTGCAGGTAGCTGGCGCTCAATTGCAGGTTGAAGCCGTCCGTGAGCGCCGACAGCAAAGGCGGCAGACCGGGCTGCGCCAGCGAGCGCGGGGTCAGGCCCAGGTCGGGCAGCATCGGCAGCAGGAAGTGCCGGGCGCCGGCGCCATAGAGAGCGCCGACCGCCGTGTTCAGATTGGTGATGGCTTGCGCAGCCACCGCGGCGAGGTCGGGCGACGAGGGATTCAGGAAGTCGTTCGGACCGGCCCAGACGACGTACAGCGCGGCGGCATCGGCTGCCCCTTCACTGACGAAGCTGCCCACTTGCGAGAGCAGGCCGGTGGGGATCAAGCTGGGCAGCGGCGGCACCTGGTTGTTGTCCGTGCCGGTGGAAGCGCCGCCGACGGCGCGGTTGTCCATGGTGGCGCCCAGGCCGGCGGCCAGGTGTTCAACGGCGGCGGCGCCGTTGCTGAAGCGTCCCTGCCAGTAAGGCGCCTGTGGCAGCGCCACCGGCAGAATGGCTGGCGCCAACGGGGTGGTCAGGGCCAGCAGGTTGCCGTTGTCCGACAAGCTGTCGCCGAACACCACGACCTTCTGGTAGGCCTGCGCAGGCAGCGCGGCCAGTAGCGAGGTCAAAAGCGCGGCCAGGCCCACGGGCGCCAGCAGATGTTTGTTGCTCAAGTCGATCTCCCTGAAGGGGCACCCGCACCGTGCGGGCGCGCGCACGCTAGGGACAGACCGACGCGACGTCAAGCCCGCGAACGCAGGCCGGCCAGCAGCTTGTCGTGGATGCCGCCGAAGGCCCCGTTGCTCATGCACAGCAGGTGGTCGCCGGCGCGGGCTTCACGCAGCACCAACTGCACCAGGGTGTCCACGTCAGCGCCGACGAGCGCCCGCGCTTCCATTGGCGCCAGCGCGGCGGCAGCGTCCCAGCTCAGGCCGGCCTGGTTGCAGAAGGCGAGGTCGGCGTCCTCGAGCGCGTCGGGCAGCTGGGCCTTCATGGTGCCGAGCTTCATGGTGTTGGAGCGGGGTTCGAAGATGGCGAGGATGCGCTCCGAGGGCCGGATGCGACGGCGCAGGCCGGCCACCGTGGTGCGGATCGCCGTGGGGTGGTGGGCGAAGTCGTCGTAGACACTCACCCCGGCCACGGTGCCGCGCAGCTCCAGGCGGCGGCGTACGTTGCGAAACTCACCGAGGAAACGGCAGGCGTCCTGCGCGCTGACCCCCAGTCCCTCGGCGGCAGCGATGGCGGCCAGCGCATTGAGCTGGTTGTGCTCGCCCGACAGGTCCCACTCGACGCGACCGAGCAGCAGGCTGCCGCGCAGCACGTCAAAGGCATGGGCCTCGCCGCGAGCGCGCAGCGAACCCGGCTCCTCCCTGCGTGCGCCGAAGGGCACGACCTGGCTCCAGCAGCCCATGGCGAGCACGCGGGCCAGGGCCTCATCGCGCTGGTTCACCACCACCCGTCCTTGCGAAGGCACGGTGCGCAGCAAGTGGTGGAACTGGCGTTCGATGGCCGCCAGGTCCGGGAAGATGTCGGCGTGGTCGTGCTCGAGGTTGTTCAGCACGGCGGTGCGCGGCCGGTAGTGCACGAACTTGCTGCGCTTATCGAAAAGCGCGGAGTCGTACTCGTCGGCCTCGATGACGAAGGGCGCGCCCGGTGCGCCCAGGCGCGCCGACTTGTCGAAATTCAAGGGCACGCCACCGATCAGGTAGCCGGGCTGCAGCCCGGCTTGCTCCAGCACCCAGGTCAGCATGGCCGTGGTGGTGGTCTTGCCATGCGTGCCGGCCACTGCGAGCACATGCCGGCCCTGCAGCACATGCTCCTGAAGCCATTGGGGGCCGCTGGTGTAAGGGCTGCCGGCGTCGAGGATGGCTTCCATCAGCGCATTGCCGCGCGACACCACGTTGCCGACCACGTAGATGTCGGGCGCGAGTGCCATCTGCTCGGGGGACCAGCCCTCGATCAGTTCGATGCCGAGCGCGCGCAACTGGTCGCTCATCGGCGGGTAGACGTTGGCGTCGCAGCCGGTGACCTTGTGACCGGCTTCGACCGCGAGTGCAGCCAGGCCGCCCATGAAGGTGCCGCAGATGCCGAGGATGTGGAGATGCATGGCGAAGCCGGGCTGCTGCTGACGCAGCCCCTGGCGAGAGGAGTTCAGGAAAGCGCCTGGCGGGCGGCGGCCAGCGTGGCCTGGATGTCGGCTTCGCTGTGTGCGCTGCTGACGAAGCCGGCCTCGTAGAGCGCTGGCGCGAGGTACACGCCCTGGTCGAGCATGGCGTGAAAGAAGTGATTGAAGGCCGGGCCGTCGGTTTTCATGACCTCGCCATAGTTCTGCGGCAATTCGGGCAGCAGGAAGAAGCCGAACATTCCGCCTTCGCTGTCCACGCAGAAGGGGCGACCCGCCTCTGTGGCCACGGCGGCCAGGCCGTCCACCAATTGGCGCGTGCGCACGCTGAGCTGCTCAAAGAAACCGGGTTGGCTGATCTGCTTCAGCGTCGCCAGGCCGCAGGCCGTGGCCACCGGATTGCCGCTGAGCGTGCCGGCCTGGTAAACGCCGCCCAAAGGCGCCAGCTTGGCCATGACGTCGCGGCGACCGCCGAAGGCAGCGAGCGGCATGCCGCCGCCGATGACCTTGCCGAGCACGGTGAGGTCGGCGTGGAAGTCGGGAATCTGCGCCGCGTAGATTGACTGCGCGCCACCCAGCGCGACGCGGAACCCCGTCATCACTTCGTCGACGATGAGCAGGGCGCCATGCTTGCTGCACAGACTCCGCAGGGCGCGCATGAAGGGCAGGCTGGCGCGCACGAAGTTCATGTTGCCCGCAATCGGTTCCAGCATGACGGCGGCGAGTTGGTCGCCATGCTGGGCGAAGCAGGCTTCCAGCGCTTCGACGTCGTTGTAGGGCAGCACTAGCGTGTGCTGCGCCACTTCGGCCGGCACGCCCGCGCTGGTGGGGTGGCCAAAGGTGGCCAGGCCCGAACCGGCCTTCACCAGCAGGGCGTCGGCATGACCGTGGTAGCAGCCTTCGAACTTCAGGAACAAGCTACGGCCGGTGAAACCGCGCGCCAGGCGGATGCAGCTCATGCCGGCTTCGGTGCCGGAGCTGACCAGGCGGATCTGCTCGCAGCCGGGCAGGTGCGCGCGGATGGCTTCGGCCAGTTCCACTTCGCGTTCGGTGGGGGCGCCGAAGGAGAAGCCCTCATGGAGCGCGGCCTGTACGGCTTCGACGACGGCGGGATGACCGTGGCCGAGGATCATCGGTCCCCAGGAACCGATGTAGTCGATGTAGCGCTTGCCGTTGGCGTCCCAAAGATACGCACCCTCAGCCCGGCGGATGAAGCGCGGCGTACCACCCACGGCGCGGAAGGCGCGCACTGGCGAATTCACGCCGCCGGGGATGACCTGCTGGGCGCGTTGAAAAAGGATCTCGTTCTGGTCCATGGGTTGGCTTCAGTGCATGCGCCGCGGATGGGGCGGCGTGTCCGGGCTGGCGGCCTGCTCTTCCTCGCCTTCGGCCGGCTCGTCGTTCGGCAAAGCCCAGAAGAAGCGGTCGGGCACCACCAGGCCCATGCCCAGTTGGAAGCCGGCATCCAGCGACTGGTCCAGGAACGCCAGTGCCTCGCCCACGGCTTCGTGCAATTCCACACCCACCGCCAGCAACGCGGCCAGGGCGGCGCTGAGGGTGTCGCCGGCGCCGACGAAGCCGGCTTCGATGCGCTCGAATTTCTCGCCTGTGATCGGGCCTTGGGGACCGGCGAGCACGTTGTCGACGAAGTTGTTGGGCAGCTGGATGCTGGTCACCAGCACGTGGGCGGCGCCCAAGCGGTTGGCTTCCACCGCCAGCTCGCGCGGTGAGGCCGGGCGACTGCCGTCCCACTCCGGCAACAGGAATTCGGTCAGCACCTGGTGGCTGCCCACCAGCACGGTGGTTTGCGGCAGCACCAGTTCGCGCAGGGCATCGTGGTAGCTGGATTGCTGCTCGTCGTCCAGCCATGGAAGCGCCGTGAGGTGCGTGACCAAGGGGACGTCGGGGTAGTCGGACAGCACCTCGGCCACCGCGCTGACGCTCTCGGCGCTACCGAGGAAACCCACCTTCATGGCATGCGTGGGAACGTCCTCCAGCACCGAGCGCGCTTGTTCGACCACGACTTCGGAGTCGATGACATGCTGGTCGAATACCTCGGCGGTATCTCGTACCAGCAGCGAGGTCGTCACCAGCAAAGGGTGGGCACCCATGGCGGCCACAGCGGCCACATCGGCCCCTGTACCGGCGGCCCCGGTGGGCTCGGCGGCGTTGAAGCACAGCACGCAAGGGGGCGCAGCATCCTCTTCGGCGCCAGGATCTTGGCGAGGGGTGTCGGGTTCGGTTTTCATGAGCGAAGGAGGCGCCGGGAAAAGGTGGCGTCGGGTCGGGTCGGGCGCAGGGTTGCACCCCACTTTGACGCCGAATGGGCGTGCATAGAATGGCTCGCGATTGTAGTGAGGGCCCTTTCGACAGGGCCGCTTTGACAACCTGTGCTGCGAGGCCGTATTGAGCGACCCCCAAACCTGGATGTGCCTGATTTGTGGATGGATCTATGACGAGGCAGCCGGTGACCCCGAGCATGACTTGGCGCCTGGTACGCGCTGGGCGGATGTGGACATGAACTGGACTTGCCCCGAGTGCGGCGCGCGCAAGGACGATTTCGAGATGGTGCGCATCTGACCGACAGGAGAAGTGCGTGACGGCATCCAGCCTCAAAGTGATGGTGATCGACGACAGCAACACCATCCGGCGCAGCGCGGAGATCTTTCTCAAGCAGGGCGGCCATTCGGTGCTGCTCGCCGAAGATGGATTCGATGCGTTGGCCAAACTCTCGGATTTCAAGCCTGACCTGGTGTTTTGCGACATCCTGATGCCGCGGCTGGATGGCTATCAGACCTGCGCCATCATCAAGCGCAACGCCGAGTACGCGGCGGTGCCGGTGATCATGCTCAGTTCAAAGGATGGCTTGTTCGACAAGGCCCGTGGGCGCATGGTGGGCTCGCAGGACTATCTGACCAAACCCTTTACCAAGGACCAGCTGCTGCAGGCCGTCTTGCAGCATCAGCCGAACCCGTGAGAACGCCATGACGATCAAGAACATCCTGCTGGTGGATGACTCGAAAACCGAGTTGCACCATTTGAGCGAATTGCTCACCAAGAAGGGCTTTGGGGTGCGCACCGCTGAAAACGGCGAAGAAGCCTGGAAGCGCTTGGAGGAAGGCGTGCCGGATTTGATCCTGATGGATGTGGTGATGCCTGGCCAGAATGGCTTCCAGCTGACCCGCGCCATCACCCGCGACGAGCGCTACGCCAAGGTGCCCGTGATCATGTGCACGAGCAAGAACCAGGAAACCGACAAGGTCTGGGGCATGCGCCAGGGTGCGCGCGACTACGTGGTCAAGCCGGTCAACGGCGATGAATTGCTCGCCAAGATCAAGGCGCTCGGATGAGCAACAAGCAGGCGCTGCGTGAGTTCCAGACCCGGCTGGCCCAGCGCCTGCAGGCGGTGCGTAGCCAGTCGGCCAGCGCGCGCTGGCTGGCGGTCGACTGCGCGGGCCTGGGCCTGCTGCTGCCCTTGCGTCAAGCCAGCGAGATCTTCGCGCCGGTGCCGCTGACCAGCGTGCCCTACACCGAGCCTTGGATGCTGGGCGTGGCCAATCTTCGTGGCGGACTGCATGCGGTGGCAGATCTCGCGCAGTTCCTGGGCCTTCGCGACCAGCCGCCGCCCTCCGGGGAAGGCCGGCTCATCGCCATGCACGCCGAGCTGAACATCAACTGCGCGCTGTGGGTGGATCGCCTGCTCGGTCTTCGCAGCGAAGAGCAGTTGCGCGCCGCGCCACCCGTGCAGGGCGAGAGACCGCACTTCGCCGCTGGCGAGCGCGAAGACGAGCAAGGGCGCCGCTGGCAGGTCATCGACCTCGACCTGCTGTCGCGCTTCGAACCGTTCTTGAACATCGTGGCGCGGGCTGCTTGAGCGCCGCCACATCCCTTTCACCCGCATGCCGCCATTGGGGTGGCAGACGACCGCCGAGACGAGGGCACCATGAGCTTTCTTGACAAGATGAAGCAAGGCAACGAAGCCGGCCAGCAGGACGGACGCGACAGCGTCTACGAGGCGGTTCACCTCGACACCCAGGGTCAGGACAGTTCGGCGAGCGTGATGCCCGGGCAGACCGATGCGGCGGGGTTCGCCGACAGCTCCGCAGCCGGCGCCAGCACCACCGCCTACAGCACCATGGAGCCGATGGCGCCGGCCGTGGCGCCCGCTCGACTCCGAGCGCAGAACTTCTACGGGGCGCTGGTTGTCGGTGGCATCGTCGGCGCCATCTTGATGGTGGGTTTGAACACCTGGCTGGCCAATCGCAACGCGCAGCAGGTGGGCCAGACCGGTCAGGCCCTGATGCAGTCGCAGCGTCTGGCCAAGGCCACCTCGACCGCCATGGTCGGTAACGCGGCCTCCTTCAAAGAGCTGAACGAGTCGCTGGAGGTGCTGACCAGCGTGACCCGAGGCCTGCAGAACGGGAGCGATCAGCTTGCCAAGGCGCCTGGTTCGGTGCAGGAGGCCCTCAGCTCGGTGGCGCCCATGGTGGACCGGGCTGAGAAGGCGGTGAAGGTGGTCATCGGCCAGCAAAAGGTGCTGACCGAGGTGGGCCAGTCCTTGCGAACCATCAACCGTCAGTCCTCTGAACTGCTGGAGTCGGCGGAGGCGGTCAGTTCGCATGCGCTGAAGACCGGTGCCTCCACCGCCGAGGTGGCCGCCGCCGGCATGCTGGTGATGCTGACGCAGCGAATCGGCAAGAGCGCCGGCGAGTTCCTCACGCAGGAGGGTGTGAGCCCTGAGGCGGTGTTCCTGCTTGGCAAGGACCTCAACGCCTTCCAGGAGATCGGCGAAGGCTTGCTCAAGGGCAGCGCCGAGCTGGGTCTGCCGGCCGCGCGTGACTCGACGGCTCGGGCCAATCTGCAAAACCTGCTCACGCAGTTCGACGGCACGCGCAAGCAGGCGCAGTCGGTGCTGGAGAACCTGACCGGCCTGGTGGCCGCGCGTGATGCCGCCAACACCATCCTGAAGGACTCGGAGCCGCTTCGCACCGAGATGCAGGCGGTGGCCGATGGCCTGGAGGCTGCGGGTGGTCTGTCATGGTGGCAACTGGTCCTGCTGCTCGGCTCGCTCGGTGCGCTTGGCTACGGCGCCTGGGGTTTCCTGCAGCTTTTCGTCGGCCAGCAGGCGCGTCGCGCCCAACTGGCTGAAGAGCAGCGCCGGCAAGCGCAGGCCCAGGAGTTGGAGGCCAAGCGCGTGAACGATGCCAACCAGGCCGCCATTCTTCGCCTGATGAACGAGCTGCAGGCGGTGGCCGAGGGCGACTTGACGCAGCAGGCGACCGTGACCGAGGACATCACTGGCGCCATCGCCGACTCGGTGAACTACACGGTGGAGGAGCTGCGCAACCTCGTCAGCCAGGTGCAGACCACCGCCGCACGGGTGACGGACACCACCGGTCAGGTGGACCAGACCTCCACCGAACTGCTGGCAGCTTCGACCGAGCAGCTGCATGAGATTCGCGCCACAGGCGACGCGGTGCTGCAGATGGCGACTCGAATCACCGAAGTGGCGGGTCAGGCGCAGGACGTGGCCGGCGTGGCGCGTCAGTCTCGCGAGGCTGCAGCGCAGGGTCTGGAGGCCATGGACAACAACCGCCAGGGCATGAACTCCATCCGCGATCAGATCCAGGAGACCTCTAAGCGCATCAAGCGCCTGGGCGAGTCGTCCCAGGAGATCGGCGAGATCACGGAACTGATCTCGGACATTACCGAACAGACCAACGTGCTGGCGCTGAACGCCGCCATCCAGGCGGCCTCGGCCGGCGACGCGGGCCGCGGCTTCTCCGTGGTGGCAGAAGAAGTGCAGCGGCTGGCCGAGCGTTCGGCCGACGCCACGCGCCGCATTGCCGCGCTGGTGAAAGCGATTCAGACCGACACCCAGGACGCGGTGGCCGCCATGGAGCGCAGTACCTCCGGGGTGGTGGAAGGGACCAAGCTGTCCGATGCAGCCGGTCAGGTGCTGGAGCGCATCGACGGCGTGGCGCGCCAGCTGGACGAGATGGTGGCCGGCATCACGGCCCGCGCGCAGCAGGAAGCGCAGGGCGCGAACGCGGTGGCCGCGAACATCCAGCACATCTTTGCGGTGACCGAGCAGACCTCGGAGGGCACACGTTCCACCGCCAAGATGGTGCACGAGCTGTCGCGTTCGGCCGAGGCGCTGAAGACCTCGGTGGCTCGATTCAAGGTTGGCGCTGCCTGAGTGATGGACACCGGCCAAATGTCTGTTGCGGCCCATGCGTCTCCAGTGCCCCTGGGCTCGGGCGCCGACGTCACGCCGCTGACCTGGGTGCAGGAAGAGGTGCGTCGCGCCTTGGAGGGCGTGCACAAGACCCTGCGCCGTCAGCTGCGTGAGTTTGAACTGCGTCAGGCGGGAGGCCAGCTCGACGCTGCGCTGACGACCAGCGCCCTTCAGGCGCAAGCGCAGCAATTGCATCAAGTGGCGGGCGTGCTCAAGCTGGTCAACCGGCCCGAGGGTCAGCGCCTCATGCTCGCCGCGGAAGCCTTGCTGCAGCGTTGCGGCAGCGAAGCTTCGCTGCGTGCGGAACAGGTCGATGCGGTGGAGCGAGCGGGCTTTGCGCTGCTCACTTACATGTCCCGCCTCGTCGGTGGCAGCAGTCCCTCGCCCCTGGCCTTGTTTCCGGCCTATCGCCGCTTGCAGGAGCTGAATCAGGCCGAGCGCATCCATCCGGCCGACTTCTCGGCACATCACTTCGAGTGGCGCACCTTGCCGCCACCGCAGTTGCTGGATCAGGCC
Source organism: Burkholderiales bacterium (assembly GCA_017302655.1). GTDB lineage: Bacteria > Pseudomonadota > Gammaproteobacteria > Burkholderiales > Burkholderiaceae_C > Inhella. The sequence goes on along the minus strand of JAFLDE010000069.1, from coordinate 8,436 downwards.
CTGCCGACCGTGGAGGCCTTGCGCTCGGCGTTCGAGAACGCGCTGCTGCGCCAGATGCGCGACACCGGGCCCACGCATGCCGCCCACCTGGCGGAGTTGTGTGCCGGCATCGGCTTGGCACTAGGCGCCGAACCCCAGCAGAGCTTCTGGCAGCTGGCGGCCGCCCATTTCGAGGCCCAGGCCCAGGGCATGCTCGCCAGCGACACCCTGGTCAAGCGCATGGCCTCGCGCTTGCTCGCGCAGTTGCGGGCGCACCTGAATGGCGGCCATGAAGTCAACGATCGCTTGGTTCAAGACCTGCTCTTTTTCTGCGCACAGTCCGGTGAGCCCCGTCCGGGACAGGCGCCGAGATTGCGTGCCGTGCGCGTCGCCTACGGTCTGGACGAGGCCGAGGTGGGCGACTACCAGGACGACAGCCTGGGCCGAATCGATCCGGCTTGGGTGCAACAGGCGCTGCGCCGGGTGGGTGCGGCCAAGGACGCCTGGAGCGCGGTCGCCGACGGTGACCAAGCTCGCGCTGCTGTGCTGGACGAAGCCAGCAGTCAACTCACCGAGTCACTCGCTCAGCTGTTCCAGGGTGGCGAGCACCTTGGCCAGACCTTGCAGCGTGCGGCGGTGGTGACTTTGCGTGCCGGTACGCGGCCGCCCGCCGCACTGGCCATGGAAGTGGCCTCGGCACTGCTCTATCTGGAAGCGGCGCTGGAAGATGGCGAGTACGACCAGGCTGGCCAGCGCGGCCGAGTCGAACGCCTGGCGCAACGCGTGCAGGCGGCTGCCACCGGACAGCCGGTGGAAACGCTTGAGAGCTGGATGGAGGACCTGTTCCGGCGCGTGGCCGACCGGCAGACGCTGGGCAGCGTGGTGCAGGAGTTGCGTGTCAATCTGGGCGAAGTCGAGCGAGCCACCGACGAGTACTTCCGCGACCCGACCAAGCGCCAGGCCCTGATTCCCGTGCCGGGGCAGTTGCAGGCCATGCGCGGGGTGTTCACGGTGCTCGGCGTGGACGATGCGGCGGTCACCTGCGTGCGCATGCGAGACGAGATCGACCGCCTGTCCAATACCGAGGTGGACCCGAGCCTCTCCGGTCCGCAGGCGGTGTTCCAGCGTCTGGCCACCAACCTCGGCCAACTGGGCTTCCTGATCGACATGCTCAGCGTGCAGGCACCGCTGGCCAAGGAGATGTTCCGCTTCGACGAGGAGCGAGGCGAATTGGTGGCAACGGTGGAGCGCGAGCGTCGCCCGCGCCGTACGGAGACGAGCCCGCAGGCTGCCGCTGCAACGCCGCCGCCCGCACCCGCGGTGCCAGAGATCGCCGCTCTGGCACCGCCTCCCACTTCGCCGCCTGCACCGCTTGCGCTGAGCCTGGCCGACTTCGATCTGCCGGATCTCGATCTGCCGGAGGTGGCTGCGCCAGCTTCGGCTCCCGCTCCTGAGGTCATCGAGTCGGCCGAGGCGTTGTTGGATCTGTCGATGCTCGACGAGCCCGTGGCTGTCGAGCCGGTTCTCCCGCCTGCATCGGCTGTAGATGCAGCCCCATCTCCTGCTGCTCCTCCGGCTGTTGCGGACGAAGGCGAGATCGATGCCGAAATGCTCGAGATCTTCCTAGAGGAAGCGGGCGAAGTGCTGGGCAACGCGCAGGGCGCATTGGAACGGTTGCGCGAGACGCCCGCTGACAGGCCAGCTCTGACGGATCTTCGCCGCGCCTTCCACACGCTCAAGGGCAGTGGGCGCATGGTGGGATTGAACCGCTTTGGTGAGGCGGCTTGGGCATGCGAGCAACTGTGCAACGCCCGCCTTTCTGACGAGCGGCCGGCCGACACGGCGCTGCTGTCGTTTGCTGCTGAGGCGGCGCTGGAGCTGGGCACTTGGCGAGACGCCATTGCCGCGGGCGATGCCACCAGCTTCAGTCCGACCGGCATTCGCGAGCGCGCGGACCAACTGCGTCTGGGCTTGGCCCCCGCCCCCACGACGCCCGCCGAAACGCCTGAGGTCCTTGAAGCAGCGACGCCTGCCGACGCTTGGTCCGTGCAGGCGCCGAGCGAGAACGGGCCCGATACCCTCATTGAGGCGGGACCGGACACGGTGATCGATGTGGGTGCGGAGTTGGTCATCCACGAAGAGCTCCCCAGCGAAGCGCCTGTCGAATCGGCAGAACTCGCCGCCGCTGAGGACACGCTGGTGCCCATCGAAGAGGAGGCGCTTCTCAGCCTGGATCTAGCTGCGCTTGAAGCCCTCGATGCGCCTGTCGAGGTGGCGCCAACTGCGGTGGTGCAGGAGCCGGCCCTCGAGCTCGATTTCGACCTTCCCGATGCCGGTTTCGAGGCGACACAGACCCTGGCTGTGCCGGTCATCGAGCCGGAGCCGCTGCCGGTCGACCTGGCCCTGGATCTGGTGCACCTGGACGCCGAGCTCTCAATGGAGCCGGAACCGGCCGCACTCGAAGAGCCTATCCCGCTCGATCTGGGTTTGCCGGAGCCGACCGCGGTGGTGCCGCCTGAGGAACTGCCCGCCCTGGATCTCAGGCTTGACCTTGGTGAGCCCGAGCCGCTGCTGGCTGAGGAGCCGAGCGAAATACCAGAAGCGCCCGAGCAAGAAACGCTTGAGGTCGTGTCGAGTTCTGCCATTGACGACGCGGCCGAAGTGCCGGCGCTGGACGTGGCGGCTACGCGGCCGGTGGAGCTTTCCTTGCCCGAGGAGCCGTCGCCCGCGTTGCCCGAGACCTCTGCCGAAGAAGAACCGGCGGAGGCTCGTGTGCAAATCGGCGACCTCTCGATCAGCGAGGCGCTATTCAACATCTTCGCGGCCGAGGCCGACGAACAGTCGCAGCGCCTGCTGACCAGCCTTCAGGACTGGGCGCTTGCGCATGACACGGCGCCCCCATCGGCGAGCGAGGTCTACGCTCACGCCCTGGCGGGCAATGCGGCCACCGTGGGGCATGCCAGTCTCTCGCAGCTGGCGCGTGCGCTGGAACACGCGCTGGGCCGCGCTCAGCAGGCGTGGCGCGTCGGGGAGGCGGATACCCACCACTTCGTACAGGCCGCGCGAGCCATCCGTGCGCTGCTCCAAGGCTTCAACGAAGGTCGGTTGGAAGGCGCCGATGCGGCGCTGATCGAAGGTCTGCAGGGCTACCAGCCTGAATTGCCGCCGGAAGACAGCGCGGTCGGCGGGCTGGATGGGCAGGATGTTGCGCTTGCGCCGGACCACGCTACGCCGACGCCAGCCGCCCCGCTGGACGACGTGGAATTTCCGCTCGGACAAGCCGACGCCATCGACCTTGAGCTGTGGGACATCTTTGAGGAAGAAGCCGGCGACCTCTTGCATCAATTGCATGGTCGATTGCGTGATTGGGCGCGCCACCCGTCGGACACCTCGCGCGGCGACGCCTGCATGCGTACGCTGCACACCTTCAAGGGCGGTGCACGGCTGGCTGGCGCCATGCAATTGGGCGAGCTTGCCCACCGCTTGGAGGCCGATGTCCTTGCGTTGTTGGCGCAGGGGCAGCGCAGCGTGGCCGAGGTGGCGCCGTTGCAGGATCGCGGCGACGAATTGGAAGCGCGTTTCGAGCAGTTGAGGCAGCTGCAGCATGCGACGCCCGCGCCGGCCGACATCGTGCCGCAGGAGCCGGCGGCGGCCGAACTGGAGCCGGGCGAACCGGCCGATCAAGCCGATCAGCCGGTGCAGTTGGAGGCGCCGGTTGCTCCAGAGCCCGCATTGCCCTTCGTGGAACGCGCGCCCCTGGTGTTGCGCGATCCCTCCGAAGTGCCCTGGGGCCGTTTTGCTGGCGAAGCCGCTCGCGAACTCACCGAAGCAGACGCCGCACCGCTGGTCAGCGGCCAGGCCGTGGTGCGTGTCCGCGCCGCTTTGCTCGACCGCTTGGCCGCGCAGTCTGGTGAAGTCTCGATCCGCCGTGCGCGGATGGAGAACGAGCTGACGCAGATGAAGACGGCGCTGACCGAGCTCGACGACAACCTGGAGCGCTTGCGCACGCAGTTGCGTGAGCTGGAACTGCAGGCCGAGGCGCAGATCAGCTCCCGTCAGGAGGCAGCCCGCGCGCAGGGCTCGGACTTCGATCCGCTTGAGTTTGACCGCTACACGCGCTTCCAGGAAGTCACCCGCATGCTCGCGGAGTCGGTCAACGACGTGGCCACCGTGCAGCGCTCGCTACAGCGCAACGTCAGCGCCGGCGAAGACGAATTGGCCGCTCAGGCCCGGCTCACTCGCGAGTTGCAGGACGACCTGCTGGCCTCGCGCATGGTCGAGTTCGAGTCGCTCAGTGAGCGCTTGCATCGCGTCGTGCGCCAAGCGGCGCGTGAGAGCGGCAAGCAGGTTCAGCTGGACATTGCGGGCCACGGCATCGAACTCGATCGCGGCGTGCTGGAGCGCTTGATCGGCGCGTTCGAGCACTTGCTGCGCAACGCGGTGGCGCATGGCATCGAGACGCCCGAGCAGCGCCGCGCCGCCGGCAAGCCCGAGATGGGACAGGTTCGCATCAGCCTGACCCAGGAAGGCAACCAGGTGTTGATCAGCTTCCAGGACGACGGCGCTGGCCTGAACCTGGCGCGGATCCGCGAAAAGGCCCTGGCGCAGGGCCTGCTGAAGCCCGACCAGTCGGCGAGCGATGCCGAACTATCGCAGCTCATCTTCGCCCCGGGCTTCTCCACTGCCACGCAGGTCAGCGAGATCGCCGGTCGCGGCGTCGGCATGGACGTCGTGCGTGCCGAAGTCACGACCTTGGGCGGCTATGTGCTGACGCGCAGCCAAGCGGGCAAGGGCACCGAGTTCGACCTGCGTGTGCCACTGACCACCGCGCTCACGCAAGTGGTTCTGCTGCGTGTCGGGGAACTGCAGGTGGCGGTGCCAGCCAGCTTGGTCGACAGCGTGCTGCGCCTGCCCAATGCCGACCTGAGCAAGGCCTACGAGAGCGGCCTGCTCAAGGCCGGACTGGGCGTTCAGGCGGTGGAGGTGCCGATCTACTGGCTCGGCGGCCTGCTCGCCCACTCCGACCATCCGCAGCTGCATGGCAAACATGCCGCCGTGGTCCTCGTCCACTCGGGCACGGAGCGCATCGCCATTCATGTCGACGAAGTGGTGGGCAACCAGGAAGTGGTGATCAAGAACCTGGGGCCGCAGCTCATCCATGTGCCGGGCTTGGCGGGCATCAGCTTGCTGGCCAGCGGCAATGTGGCGCTGATCTACAACCTCGTGGCCTTGGCCGAACGCTACGGTGCCAGCGCACTGGCCCGTGCCAAGGCGGGCGGCGTGGCTGTCATCGCACCGGTGGCCGAGCAGCAGGTGCTGGCCCCGCTGGTCATGGTGGTGGACGACTCGCTCACCGTGCGTCGGGTCTCGCAGCGCTTCCTGGAACGGGAAGGCTACCGCGTGCAGCTCGCCAAAGACGGTCTGGACGCCATGGAGCAACTGGCTCGCGAGGACCTCCCCGACATGGTGCTTTCCGACATCGAGATGCCGCGCATGGACGGCTTCGACTTGGTGCGCAACATTCGAGCCGATGCCCGCCTGCGCGATCTGCCGGTCGTCATGATCACCTCGCGCATTGCCGAGAAGCACCGTGATTACGCCGCGCAGCTCGGTGTACAGGGCTATTTGGGCAAGCCCTACGACGAAGAGACGCTGCTGCGGCTGATCCGCCAGCACACGGCACTCGGCGTTGCGGGCTGAGGAAGGAGCACCTGTGGGCAAGGTCGTTGATCAGCTGGCCGAACTGACCGGCTACAAGGATCGCGACCTGATGGATGTCACGCTCGTTTCGGCGCTGCGTGACATGCTCAATCCGCTCACGGTGGCGATTTACCGCGCGGTGGGGCCGGCCGAGGACCAGCGCTGGCTTTCGCGCGCCTACCTGGGCTATGGGGAACGTGTACCCACAGCGGACTCGCTGGCGTCCGAGCTGGCGCAACTGCCGCCGCTGGATCAGTTCCCGGCTCGTGCGGCCTGCCTCACGCGCCGCGAGCTTCGTGAGTCCGCGAGCCGGAGCGAATTCACCTGCCACTTCCCCCTCCTCAGTGACCATGAAGGCGGCGGCGTGCTGGAAGTGGTGTCGCGCACACGCCTGAGCCCGACCGAACAGCGCACCGTCAGCGGCATGCTGCGCGTCTATCACAACTTCCAGTCTTTGCTAGACGACTCGGAACGCGACACCCTGACCGGGCTGCTCAACCGCAAAACCTTCGACCACAGCGTGCTCAAGCTGATGTCGGGGGAGTCGATGGCCAGCGGAACCAGCGTCGGCGATCGTCGTCACGAGGCGCGCCATGCGCACTGGCTCGGTGTCATCGACGTCGACCACTTCAAGCGCGTCAACGACAACTTCGGCCACCTGATCGGCGATGAAGTGCTGTTGCTGCTGTCGCGACTGATGCGCAGTTGCTTCCGCTTCCAGGATCGCCTGTACCGCTTCGGCGGCGAAGAGTTCGTGGTGCTGATGCGCTGCGACGCCCAGGAGGACGCTCAGCAGGCCTTCGAGCGCCTGCGTCTGGCCTGTGAGCGCTTCAACTTTCCTCAGGTCGGCACGGTCACGCTGTCGGTCGGATTCACGCAACTGCGGGCGCTCGATACGCCGGCTGCAGCGTTCGAGCGTGCGGACAAGGCCGTCTATTACGCCAAGCATCACGGCCGCAACCAAGTGCAGTCCTTCGATCAACTGCTCGCTTCTGGCCAATTGGCCGATGCAGAGGCCAGCAGCGGTGACGTCGACCTGTTCTGAGCGTGCCGGGATCTGCTGATCCTCACCCCCCGCACCGTCTTCCTTTCTCTGCTGGAGCCCTGCCATTGGCACGCAAACCAGGGCTGGTCGCCGTGTGGAGGGGAGGCTGGCAAATTACCCGACAAATTCAGTAGGGAACTAAGCCTTATTCACCAAGCAAGCGCTTGATTGATGGGCATACTCGCGACCCATGTCGCCCCGCAAAGCCTTGCCCCCGCAGCTTTCCGAACCCCGCGCCCGGCTGCTGGCAGAGGCGACGCAGCTGTTTGCCGAGCGCGGCTTCGATGCGGTCACCACGCGCGAGATCTGCCAGGCGGCGCAGCTCAACCCGGGTGCCATCCACTACCACTTCGGCGACAAGGAGAGTCTCTACCGGACGGTGTTGCTCGGGCCCATCGAAGAGGTGAGCGCGAAACTGGCCGGGTTCGACGAACCGGACCTGCCCCTCCACGAGGCGATCTGCCGCTTCATCCACCCCTTCCTTGGCGACGAAACGGCCTGCGCGCACCAGCTCTTCATGCGCGAAATGCAGCAGCCCAGCTCGACCTTCAAGAGCCTGATCGCTGCCGAGATCGAGCCCAAATTCGACGCCTTCGCCGCCGTGCTGGCGCGCCATGCCGGCCTGGCTGAGCCCGACCTGGCCTTGCATCAGCTGGCCATGGGTTTGCAGGCCATGGCGCATGACTATGCGCACTCGCGCCCGATGCTCGACGCCCTCTACCCAGAACTGCTGCGGGACGACCCGCAGCTCGAACAGACCTGCCGCCGCATCGCCGACTGGGGCTGCGCGCTGGTTGCCTACGAACGAGAGCGCCGCCGCTCCTGAACCCCCGATGACCCGATCCCGCACCCCGCTGCTCGCGCTGGCGGTCAGCCTCCTGTTGACTGCCTGCGCGACGCCCGATCCAACCCAGCCTCCGCTGCCCGAGGCGCCGCCTGGTTGGCGTGCCGCTCCCTTGCCTCATGCAGGCTCGACCGATGCGCTGGCGAACTGGTGGTCGCGATTTGACGACCCGCTGCTGCAAGCGCTGCTGCGCGAAGCCCAGGCGCAGAGCCCTCAACTGGCCGCCGCTGCCGCTCGGTTGCGGCAGGCGCGCGCCGATGGCGCCCAAGCCAGTGCGCTGTTGGCTCCCCAACTGCTCGTCCAGGCCCAGGCCAACCGGGGCGCCAACACCGCATCGGCGTTCCAAGTCGGCAGCATGGCGCAGGGCCAGCTCGCGCTGCAGTGGGAGCTCGACCTGTTCGGCGCGCAGCGGGCGCAAGCCCGTGCGGCGGACGCGCAAGTCCAAGCTGCCGAGGCTCAGTGGCACGACGCCCGCGTGAGCCTGGCGGCCGACGTCGCCGTTGCCTACCTGCAGCTGCGCCACGCGCAGGCGCAGGAAGAGATCGCCGTGCTCGACGCACGCCTCGCCGCCCAGCAGCGCGCCTGGGGCGAGCAGCAGCATCGGGCCGGCCTGGCCAGCGGCAGCGACGTGGCCTTGCTCGCCACTCTGCAAGCCGCTGCCGAGGCCGCCCTGGCCGCCCAGCGCGCGCAGGCCCAAGTGGCCTTGCAACAACTCGCCACCCTCACCGGCCAAGACGCCACGCCTCTGGCCGAGCGTCTGGCCGCGCCGGCGGTCGAGAACCGCCTGCCGCAGCGTCGGGTACCGGCGGCGCCCGCTTTCCAGGCCCAAACCCTGCCGGCGGCACTGCTGGCCCAGCGCCCCGACTTG
>JAFLDE010000068.1 GCA_017302655.1 Burkholderiales bacterium | reverse complement strand
CCCCCCCGCCATGACGCGCAGCGCGCCGAGCGCGATGCGCGCGAGCAGGAACTGCACGCCGCCCGCCAGGCCACATTGCCCACCCTCAGCCTGCAGGCTCAGGCGCAGCGCGACCTGCAGTCACGCCCTCGCCATGGCAGCGACTGGCTGCTGCAGCTGCGCATCCCGCTATGGGACAGCGGCAGCCGCGCCGCCGGCCGCGACGCCGCCGCGCAGCGCCTGCGTGCCGCCGAGGCCGAGCTGATGCAGCTGGAGCGCGACCTGGCCCGCGAGCAGGCGACGCAGGCCGAGCGCCTGCTATCTGCCCGCGAACAGCACGCCACCGCCACCGGCGGCCTGCAGGCCGCCGAGCAGACCGTGGCGGCCATGCGCATCGGCCAAGAGCAGGGCACGCGCTCCACCACCGACGTGCTGCTGGCGCTGCAGACCCTGGGACAGCTGCGTCAGCTGGCCGTGGCCGCGCAGCTGGAGGCCTGGCTGGCCTGGATCGACGGCCTGGTCGCTCAAGGCCGTTTTGACGAGGGCGCGCTGGCGGCCCTCAACACCCAACTGGAGTGAGCATGTTCCTCGACCACCTGCAGAGCGCGCTGCGCGCCTTGCGCAACAGCCCGGTGCTGACCCTGCTGATGGTGCTGGCCCTGGGGCTGGGCATCGGCGCCTGCATGACCACGCTCACCGTCTTCAAGGTGCTTTCCGCCGACCCCATTCCCGGCAAGGGACATTTGCTGCACGAGGTGCAGATCGACGCTGGCGACCTGATCGGCTACCAGCCGGGGCAGGAGCCGCAGTTCCAGCTGACGCGCTTCGACGCCGAGGCCCTGCTGCGCGAGGCCAAGGCGCCGCGCCAGACCCTGATGAGCGGCGCCCAACTGGGCCTCGTCAGCGAAGCGCCGGGCGCCGAGCCGGCCTTCGTGCGCGCACGCTACGCCAGCGCCGACTTTTTCCCGATGTTCGAAGCCCCTCTGCTGCATGGCCGCGCCTGGACGGCCGAGGAAGACCGCGAGGCGGCCCGCGTGGTCGTGATCGGCGAACGCCTGGCGGCGCAGCTGTTCGGCGAGCCCGCAGCTGCCGTGGGCCAGGGCCTGCTGTTGCGCGGCCAGCGCGTGCAGGTCATCGGCGTGCTGAAGCCCTGGAAGCTCAACCCTCACTTCATCGACTTCACCAACGGCGGCTTCGAAGTCAACACCGAGCTCTGGCTGCCCTTCAGCAGCGCCATGGCCATGAAGTTCGGCCGCAGCGGCATGATGAACTGCTGGGGCGACGGACCGACCGCCGATGGACCGCTGGCATTGAACGCGAAGTGCGCCTGGGTGCAGTACTGGGTGGAGCTGCCCAACGCGGCAGCGGCGGCCGACTACAAGCACTACCTGGAGCGCTACAGCGAGGCGCAGCGCAGCAGCGGCCGCTTCCAGCGCCCGGTGAACGTGCGCCTGCGCAACGTGCCCGAGGTGCTGGAGCACCACAAGGCCGTGCCCGACGACGTGCGCCTGCAAACCTTCCTGGCCTTCGGCTTCTTCGGCGTCTGCCTGGTCAACATGGCCGGCCTGTTGCTGGCCAAGACCCTGCGCCGCGCCGGAGAGATCGGCGTGCGCCGCGCGCTCGGTGCCAGCCGCCAAACGGTGTTCAACCAGTTCCTTGTGGAAGCCGGCCTCGTCGGCCTGCTCGGCACCTTGCTGGGCCTGCTGCTCGCGCTGGCCGGCCTGTGGGCGGTGCGTCAGGGCCCGAGCAGCTATGCACAGCTGGTGCAGATGGACCCCGCCCAACTCGGCCTGACCCTGCTGCTGGGCCTGAGCGCCGCGCTGCTGGCCGGCCTTCTGCCCGCCTGGCGCGCCACTCTCGTCAGCCCAGCCCTCCAACTGAAGGTGCAGTGATCATGGCCATCCGACCGATCCTTTCCAGCCTGGCCCGTCATCGCATCGCCGCCGGCCTCATCGTCGCCGAGGTCGCACTGGCCTTGGCCTTCGTCAGCAATGCGCTGCACATGATTGCCGAGCGCGTCGAGCGCCTCAACGTTCGCACCGGCCTGGCCGAGAGCGAGCTCATCAATCTGGATCTGCGCGCCATCGCCCCCATCGAGGAGCACGAAGCCCTCACGCAGGAAGACCTGCGCCGCCTGCGCGCCCTGCCTGGTGTGAAAGGCGTGGCGGTGGTCAATCAGGTCGCGTTCGGCGACAACAACAACAACAGCGGCGTGAACAACAAGCCCGACAACGCCGGCACCCGGGCAGGGGCCGCCAGCTACGAAGGCGACGAGCATTTCCTCGGCGTGCACGGCCTCAAGCTCATCGCAGGCCGCAACTTCCTGCCCGAGGAAGTGTTGAACAACAGCGCCTTCGACAAAGCCCCTGAAACCCAGGTGCCGGCCCTCATCATCAGCAAGGAGCTGGCCGACACCATGTTCCCCGGGCAGAGCGCGGTGGGCAAGCCGCTGTGGGTGTTCAACGGCTCGTCCACCGTGGTCGGCGTCGTGGAGGCACTGACCAATACCAACCCCAGCTTTGCCCGAACCCGGCATGCGCTGATCGCACCGCTGCGCCACAGCTACCGCAGCGGCACTTATGTGCTGCGCGTCGAGCCAGCGCTGCGCCAGCAGCTCATCCGGCAGGCCACAGCGGTCATCCGCGAGGTCGACCCGCGCCGCTCGGTGCGCCGCGGCAAGACCCTGGAGGAGATGCGAAGCAGCTACTTCGCCGAAGACCGTTCGATGACCTGGCTGCTGGCCGGTGTGAGCGTGGCGCTGCTGACCGTCACGGCCTTCGGCATCGTCGGCCTGGCCAGCTTCTGGGTGGCGCAGCGCACGCGCATGATCGGCGTGCGCCGCGCGCTCGGCGCCACGCAGGCGCAGATCCGCCAGTACTTCCAGCTGGAGAACCTGCTGCTCTGCGGCGGCGGCGTGCTGCTCGGCATGCTCGGCGCCGTGGCCCTGTCGCACTTCGTCATGCAGCCCCAAGGCACGCCGGCCTTGCCCTGGCTCTATCTGCCCATTGGCGCGCTCTTGCTCCTGCTGCTCGGCCAGCTGGCGGTGCTGGCACCGGCACGCAAGGCGGCCAGCTTGCCGGCTGCCGCGGCCATGCGGGCATAGTGCGGCGCCCATGCCCACCGTTCTGGTCATAGACGACAACCCCGACGTCGGCGCCGCGCTGCAGCTGCTGTTCTCGCTGCATGGCATCGACACGCGCGTCGCCCTGACGCCCGCAGAAGGCCTGCGACTGCTCGGGCAGGCCGATTTGCTGATCCAGGACATGAACTTCAGTGCCGACACCACCGGGGGCGAGGAAGGCGCCGCGCTCTTCGCCCAGGTGCGTGCGCTGCGCCCCGACCTGCCGGTGATCCTGCTCACCGCCTGGACCCAACTCGAACGCGCGGTGCAGCTGGTGAAGAGCGGCGCCGCCGACTACCTGGCCAAACCCTGGGACGACGCCAAGCTGCTGGCCACCGTGCAGAACCTGCTGGAGCTGGCCGACACCCAGCAGCAGCTCCAGCAACAGCGCCGGCAACTGCGCACACGCTGGCAGCGCCTGCGCGAGCGCCTGGACTTGGGCGAACTGGTGGCCGAGTCTGCGGCCATGCTGGCGCTTCTGGAGCTGGCGCAGCCCGTGGCGCGCTCGCAGCTGCCGGTGCTCGTCACCGGGCCGCCGGGCAGCGGCAAGGAGCGCATCGCGCAGTTGCTGCACGCCAACTCGGCGCGCGCCGCCAAGCCCTTCGTGGCGCTGAACTGCGGCGCGCTGCCCGGCGAGTTGATCGAGGCCGAACTGTTCGGCGCCGAAGCGGGCGCCTACACCGGCGCCACGCGGGCGCGCATCGGCCACATCGAGGCGGCGCGCGGCGGCACGCTCTTCCTGGACGAGATCGGCAACCTGCCGCCCGCCGGCCAGGCCAAGCTGCTGCGCGTGCTGGAGTCAGGCCGCTTCCAGCGCCTGGGCAGCCCGAAGGAGGTGCAGGCCGATGTGCGCATCGTCTCCGCCACCAACGCCGATCTGCCCGCGCTGATGAAGCGCGGCGAGTTTCGGGAGGATCTGTACTACCGGCTGAACGGCGTGGAGCTGCGCCTGCCTTCGCTCAAGGAGCGCCCAGAAGACCTGCTGCCCCTGGCCGAGCGCTTCCTGGCTGGCCGCGCACGCCTGTCCGGCGAAGCGCTGGCGCGCCTGCAAGCCCATGCCTGGCCGGGCGAGGTGCGGGAGCTGCGCCATTGCATCGAGCGCGCCGTGGTGCTGGCGCAAGGGGCGGAGCAGCTCGACGTCGGCCACCTGGGCCTGCCGGCGGCGAGCAGCGCGGAGGCGCGCAATCTCGACGAACCGACGCGCGAGCAACTGCAGGCCACGCTAGCCCGGCATGGGGGCAACGTCAGCCGTGTGGCGGCGGAGCTCGGTCTGTCGCGCCAGGCGGTTTACCGGCGCCTGCAACACCACGGCCTGTGAAGCGCCCCCTGCCCTCGCTGCGTTGGCTGCTTGGCCTGGCCGTGCTGGCCACGAGCGGAGCCTGCCTGGGCGGCTTCGTGCTGGCCGAGCGCTGGGGCCTTGGCGCGGCGCTGGCGGCGCTGCTTGCGCTCGCGCTCGCGGCTTTGCTAGCGGCCTTGTTCTCGACGTGGCTGCTGGCTCCGCTGCGCCGCCTCACCGATGCCCTCGACACCCTGCTGCTGTGCTGGCGCGATGGCGACTTCGTCAGCCACCTGAGCAGCGAGCCCGAACTGCGCGAGCTGCGCGAGCTGGCCCTGGCCCACACGCAGCTGGCACAGACCATCCGCGCCGAGCGCCAGCAGTTGGCACAGCGCGAATGGCTGCTCGACACCGTGGTGCAGCACACGCCGATTGCCCTGCTGCTGCTGGGTGCACAGGATCAGGTCCTCGTGGCCAACCTGGCAGCCCGCGCGCTGCTGGGCGATGGGCGCCGTCTGCAGGGCCTGTCGCTCGGTGAGCTGCTGCGCCAGGCCCCGGCCGAACTGGCACAGGTCCTGGCGCAGCGGCGCGAGGGCCTGATTGCACTGGGCGAGGCCGAGGACGACGCCCAGTGGCTGGTCAGCCAAAAAATGCTGCTGCTGCACGGCCAGAACCTGCGCCTGCTGCTGCTGCGCCCGCTCACGCGCGAGCTGGCCCGTCAAGAGGTGGCAGCCTGGAAGCGCGTGCTGCGGGTGCTCAGTCACGAGCTGAACAACTCGCTGGCGCCCATGCAGTCGATGGCGCACAGCGGCGCCGAGCTGAGCCGTCGCGCGGGGCATGAACAACTCGAACAGGTGTTCTGGCGCATCGAGCAGCGCGCACGCCATCTGCACAGCTTTCTCTCGGGCTATGCGGCCTTTGCCAAGCTGCCGGCGCCGCAGCGCTCATGCGTGCTCTGGGCCGAGTGGCTGGAGCGCTTGCAGGCCTTGCAGCCCTTCCATCTCGAAGCCGTGCCGCCCGAGCCCAGCGCCGAGGTGGATGCGGCGCAGCTCGAACAGGCGGTGCTGAATCTGCTGAAGAACGCGCACGAGTCGGGCAGCGCCGCGCATGCGGTGAGCCTGCGGCTGCGGCTGGAGGGCGCAGACTGGGCCCTTTCGGTGGCCGACCGCGGACCCGGTGCCAGCGATGCGGTGCTCGCGCAGGCGCTGCTGCCCTTTTACTCGACCAAGCGAGGCGGCACCGGCCTCGGGCTGGCGCTGGCGCGCGAGATCGCCGAAGCGCATGGCGGTCGGCTGGAACTGCGCCGCCGCGCACAGGGCGGCCTGCGGGCCACGCTGCGCTGGCCCCGACATGGGGCGGCATCCCCAGATTGACAGTGGCGCCCGCATGGCCCGTTGCCCAGAATCGCTTACCAATCTTTCTTCTGGAGCGACCGATGGCCACGACCCAGCCCAAGGCAATGTCCCTGCACATTGGCGTCAATGTCGTGAACGCGGCTCATTACGCCGGCTGGGAAGGGCCGCTCACCGCCTGCGAGTTCGACGCCAAGGACATGGCCGCGCTGGCGCTGGGTCAGGGCATCAAGCCCACCACCTTGTTGACCAGAAACGCCACGCGCGCCAAGGTGCTGACGGCGCTGCGCGCGGCGGCCAAAGCGCTGAAGAAGGGCGACTACTTCATGCTCACCTTCTCCGGCCACGGCGGCCAAGTGCCCGATGTGGACAACGAGGAGGCGGACGAGCGCGACGAGACCTGGTGCCTGTACGACGGCCAGCTGATCGACGACGAGCTCTACCTGGAACTGACGGGCTTCGCCGCGGGCGTGCGCATCCTCATGCTGTCAGACAGCTGCCACTCCGGCACGGTGGCCAAGAACGGGCCGCCCGGCCCCTTCACCGCCCCCAGCGGCCCCGCGCCGCGCTGGATGCCCTTCACCATCGGCGAGCGCGTCTACCGCCAGAACAAGACCTTCTACGACCGCTTGCAGCGGGAATGCACGAAGGCCAGCGGCGGGCGTTCGGTAGATCCGGACGAAGCGCTGGCCAACGTCGGCCTGAGCGGCCGGGTCAGCGGAGCCGCCAAGCAGATGAAGGCCTCGGTGATCCTCATCGCCGGGTGCCAGGACAACCAGAGCAGCTACGACGGCGAACACAACGGCGCCTTCACCGAGGCGCTGCTGGCCACCTGGGACCAGGGCAAGTTCAAGGGCAACCACGCCCAGTTGCACAGGAAGACGCGTGCCCGCCTGCCCGATCGGCAGTCGCCGAATCTGTTCACGCTCGGACCGGCGAAGGCCTTTCTGGCACAGCGGCCCTTCGCGGTCTGACCAGCAGCAGAGCCATCAGGCCGCACAGCGTCGCTGACCACAGGCAGTGGCTCAGAAAGTGCGCACCGCGCGCCACCTGGGCCAGGGAGCCCGCCAACCCACACAGCGCCACGACGCCCAGCCAGAAGCGCCACGGGCCGGGGTGCATGCGGCGATAAGGCGTCCAGAGCGAGACCAGCGCCAGAAAGCCGAAGCCGCCGGCCGCATGGCCCGAGGGGAAGCAATGTCCCGGGCCGCCGTCAGGCTCGCCCAAGCGCCAGTGCGGCACCCAGCGTGCATCGCCGCCAAAGGCGCTCAGGCTCCAAGGGCAGCTGGTCAGGCTGAACTGTTTGAGCGCCGGCACGGCGAGCCAGACCAACAGCAGCACCACCACGGCCCAGCGCCGCTGTGCGCGCGAAGGCGAATTCGGGGCGGGCTTCTGCAGGGCTTGCCAGACTGCCACGCCCAACAGCACTGCGTAGAGCACGCGCAAGCCCTCGTGCAAGCCAACGCGCGCCCACGCACTGTCCCGTGCAGCAAAGCCGCTGACATCGCCGAACCAGGAACTGAGCGCCCAGTCCCAGCCGCTGAGGTCCCAGAGCCCTGCGACCACGAGCAGCCCCCAGACAAGCCCCCTCACGCGCGGCAGCCCTGAAGCAGGTCCCACACCGGCTCTTGCAGCGTGGTCTGCACGTCCAGCAGGCTGAGCAGGGTGTGGAACAGGTGGTCGTGGCGCGTGGCCTGCCGTGGCAGACCCGCCAGGCATTCGGGCTTCCATTGGCGCGCCCTTGCCCAAGCGGGCGAGATGCCCAGCAGCATCGGCACCTCGGTCTGTTCGCGGGGCGCCACCGCATAGGGCATGCCATGCAGGTAGAGGCCGTGCTCGCCCAGTGACTCGCCGTGGTCGGGGATGAAGAGCAAGGCGGTGTCCAGGTCGTCCTGCGCGGCGCGCAGGCGCTGCCAGGCCTGGGCCAGCAGGGCGTCGGCGTGGCGCAGCGCGTTGTCGAAGGCGTTCGCCACTTCCGCCTGGCTGCAGCGGCTCAAATCGTCGTTCCGGCAGGCAGGCGTGTAGGGCGCGAAGCCCTCGGGCACGCGCCGGTGGTAAGCCGGGCCGTGATTGCCGAGCATGTGCAGCACCAGCAGCTGCGTGCCCCCCTCGCGGCGCGCGCGCTCGATGGCCTCGGGAATCCGGTCGAACAGCGCGTCGTCCAGGCAACGCCCTCCATGGCAGGACAGGGTCTCGGCCGGCAGCCCCTCGCACACGCCCTTGCAGCCGCTCTGGTTGTCCAGCCACTTCAGCTTCACGCCAGCGCGTGCCAGCACATGCAAGAGCGACTGCTGGTGGCGGATGCGGTCCTCGTCGTAGTCGCGCCGCCCCACCGGGGCAAACATGCAGGGCAGCGAGGTCTCGGTGTCGGTGCCGCAGGCCTGCACGGCCGGCCAGCGCAGGAGGTCGGGTTCCGCGTCCAGTAGCGGGGTGGTGCTGCGGGTCTTGCCGTCCGGCAGGCTGCGCGTGCCCCAACTGGCGGCGCGAACCGTCTCGCCCACCACCAGCACCAGCAGGCGCGGCTTGCCGCCTGGCACCCAGCTCGGCCCTGGGCGTGCATCCAACCCGATGTGCTCGCGCTCGCGCGGCGCAGCGCTGCCATGCACCACCAAGCTACGCGGCAGCGACCAAAGCGGCGCCGCCGGAACGATCTGATAGCGCAGGCTCTTGTGGTTGCGCATCAGCGGCGCAAGCGCCTGGAACTGCAAGGCCAGAAGCAGTACGCCGAGCCCCAGTGCCATGGCCCAGGCCCCGGCGGCCCGAAGCGGTCGCGCCGCGCGCAACTGCACCTGCGCCAGCAGCAGCCACACCGGGGCCGCCAGCACCAGGGTGTGCAACCACAGACTCGGGGTGAGCAGCTCGCGGGCTTCCGGCCAATCGGTGTGCAGCGCGTTGCGCATCATGGAGGGATCGAGCACCGCGCCCAGTTGCTGGGTGAAGTGGCTGGCCAGCGCTGCGACCAGCGCGAGCCCAGCCAACAGGCCTTTGGCGAAGCGATGCCAGACGAAAGGCGCCAGCATCAGGAAATGAAGGACCGCCAGCAGCGCTATCAGGCCCGCCACGCGCGCCGGGCCGGCCTGCAACGCACTCTGCGCACCGGACAGAAAGGCCCGGTTGGCGCTCAGGGCCCAGTACACGCACAGCAAGGCCAGCAACTGTGGCGTCGACATCAGCAGGCGCGGCCACGTGTTTCGCTGGGCTGCCGTGCGCCAGGGGAGGGAACTCATGGCCGGCATTGCGCCCGCCTGCCCTGAAGCGAGCCTGAAGCAGGTGCATGCCAACATGCCACCATGCGTTTGCTGCTGCTTGAAGACGACCCCATCCTGGGCGAAGGCCTGCGCGACTGGTTGCGCGCCGAAGGCCATGCGGTGGACTGGTGCCGCAGCATCGCGGAGGCGCGCGCCGCCGTGCATGGCGAACCCTTCGACGCCTGGCTGCTGGACTGGCAACTGCCCGATGGGTCTGGCAAGCAGTGGCTGGTGGATCGCCAACGAGCCGGCCACACGCCACCTGCGCTCCTGCTCACCGCGCGCGGCGAACTGGGCGACCGCATCGAAGGCCTGGACGCCGGAGCGGCCGACTACCTGGTGAAGCCCTTCGCCCCAGAGGAACTCGCCGCCCGTCTGCGCGCCTGCCTGCGCCGCCAGCAGCCCGCGCGCAAACGATTGGAGCCCGATGTGGAACTGGACCTGGCGGCACGCCGCGCCTGGGCAGCCGGCGAGGAGGCCGACCTGACCGCCCGCGAGTGGGCGCTGCTCGAAGCCCTGGCCCTGCGCACCGGCCGCTGGGTGAGCAAGGCCGACCTGGATCGACTGGTGCACGGCTTTGACGGCGAGCCGGCGCTCAGCAATGCGCTGGAAGTTCACATCGCCAAACTGCGCCGCAAGCTGGGGCGTGACGCGATCGAGACCCTGCGCGGCATGGGCTACCGGGTGCGAGATGCGCAGGTCTGAACCCTCGATTGCACGCCGTCTGCTGCTGGTCACCGGCCTGGGCAGCTTGCTGATGGCGCTGGCGGTTGCCGTGGCGGCCATGCTGGCGGTGGACGAAGAGGTGGACGAACTGCTCGACGACACGCTGCGCGCGGCGGCGACGCAGTTGGCGCCGCTGCTGCTGCAGCGAGAGGTCGAACCCAGCCCACCACCAAGCGGCGAGCAGCGCTTCGCTTGGGCCTGGTACGACAGCGCCCATCGCCTGGTGAGCCGCAGCGGTGGCGCCGCTCCGGAGTGGTTGCCTCAGCCCCCGCGCGAGGGCTTCCACAGCAGCGCGCATTGGCGGCTCTATGACATGAATCAGGCCGATCGCGGCACGCTGCGTGTGGCGCAGACGCGTGCCGAGCGCACCGAGGCGCGCCGCGAGGTCGCGGAGTTCGCGTTGCTGGCAGCATTGGGCGTGACCTTGCTCGGTCTGCCCCTGCTGGCCTGGCGCGCCCAGCAAGAGTTGCGGCCCTTGCGTCGCCTGGCGGCGCAATTGCAGCGATTTGACGCCGCCCATGCGGATCCGCGCGAACTCGGCACCCTGCTGGGCCAGCCACGTCGTGCCGAGCTGCGCCCGGTGCTGCAGGCCCTGCAGGGGATCAGCGATCGACTGGGCGAGCGCCTGGCCTTCGAGCGCGAGTTCAGCGCCCAGGCCGCGCACTTGCTGCGCACCCCCCTGGCCGGCATGGAAGCGCAGCTGGCGGTGGCCATGAAGGAGCATCCAGGCCTTGCACGCCTGTCCCGTGTGCGCCAGGCCAGCCAGCGCCTGCAGGCCCTGGTGTTGGCCCTGCTGCGCCTGTTCCGCAGCGACTCCCCCCTGCGCCGCGAGTTGCTGGATGCGCGTGAGCTGCTCGCGGGTCTGCCGCTGGGTGACCTTCAGCTGCAGGACGGCGAGCCCTGCCCGCTGGAGGCCGACGCCGAACTGCTGGCAGCGGCCTTGCTCAACCTCGTGGACAACGCTCAGCGCCACGGCGCACGACGACTGTGGCTGACGCAGGATCAGGCGCAGAGCCTGCGCCTGCGGGACGACGGCGGGGGCATGGACGAGGCTCAGCGGGCGCAGCTGCGCGAGCGCCTGCGCCAAGGCGCAGCAGCCGGTGGCCTGGGCCTGCGCCTGGCGCAGTTGGTGGCCGAGGCGCACCGCGGGAGTCTGCACCTGCCCGAATGCAGCGAGGGATTCGAAGTGGAATTGCGCCTTTGAACGAGCATCCCCTGAAGAGCAAGGGCGGCCCGCGCCGCCTGCTCAACGCGCTGCGCTATTCCTGGCAGGGCCTGCGCGCCGCCTTCCGCCACGAGGCCGCCTTCCGCCAGGAGCTGGCCATCGCCCTGCCGCTGCTGCTGCTCACCCCCTGGGTGGCGCAGGGCGCCTTGCACGCGCTGCTGTTGGTGGGGGTGTGGGTGGCGGTCTGGGTGGTCGAGCTGCTGAACTCGGCCATCGAGGCGCTGGCTGACCAGCAGTCGCTCGACAAGGTGCCGCTGCTCGGCCGGGCGAAGGACCTGGGCAGCGCCGCGGTGCTGCTCACCCTCGGCTTTGCGCTGCTGGTGTGGGCTTTGGCGCTGTGGACATGGTGGCGAGGCGGGTGAGGCCATGCAGGGCGTCCAGCATCGGCGTGGCCACGCCGACCTGGGCACCGATCTCGCGCGGCGCGGCCAGCAATGCATCAAGCTCCAGGGGCCGTCCGGCCTCGCGGTCCTGCAGCATCGAGGTCTTGAAGGCGCCCAGCTTGCGCGTGATGGCGTGACGGTCGGCCGGGCTGTGCGGGATGGGGCAGCCGATGCGCGCCCCGATCGTGGCCAGCTCGTGCATGCAGGCATCGGTGGTGGCGCAGACCAAGGGGTCGTCGAGGATGCGGTCGGTGGTCACGCCGCACAAGGCCGAGATCGGGTTG
Organism: Burkholderiales bacterium; assembly: GCA_017302655.1. Taxonomy (GTDB): domain Bacteria; phylum Pseudomonadota; class Gammaproteobacteria; order Burkholderiales; family Burkholderiaceae_C; genus Inhella. Next base: position 9,114 of record JAFLDE010000068.1, on the reverse strand, counting down.
GTGGTGGCGTTGCCCCAAAGCTTGTACCAAATGGCTGCGCGGATGTCGGGCTCCGCCTTGGCGTCGAAACCCGCGGCGCACAGCAGCGCCACGACGGCGGCCTCGGAAGCAGAGCCCGGCTGCGCGGCATCGCCGATCAACCAGCCCTGCCCCATCACATGCCGGATGTGGCCCGGTGCCGGCGTCTGGCAGCTGGCATGCACCACGGCGCCCAGCACCCGCTCAGACGGGATGAGCGTGCGCACGGTGCCACCCGGGTCCACCGACTGCAAGGCGCGGTCGGCAAAGAACCACCAGGGCACGCCGTTCATGGCGGTGAGCACCTTGCCGCCGGGCGCAAGCAGCGCGGCGGCCACTGGCGCGGCACCGGCCAGATGATGCCCCTTGACGGCCAGCACGACGAGCTCGTGCAACCCGAGCTGAGCAGGCTCATCGCTTGCGGCTGGCCGAAATGTCTGCAGGCGTCCGCCCTCTTCCAGGCTCAGGCCTTGTTGTTGCAAACGAGCCAAGGTGGCGCCGCGCGCCAACACGCTCACTTCCACGCCGTTGGCGGCCAGACGGGCCGCGAGCCAGCCCCCGATCGCCCCGCACCCCACCACCGCCACACGCACCATGCGCCCCTTCGTCGCCTGAGAATGCGCGCCAGTGTGACTCACGGCCGACGCAACGATGAAGTACCTCCACACCATGGTCCGCGTGCGCGACCTCGACGCCTCGCTGAAGTTTTACGTCGACGCCCTCGGGCTCGTGGAGCAGCGCCGCAGCGAGCACGCGGCTGGCCGCTTCACCCTGGTCTTCCTGGCCGCGCCGGGCGACGAGAGCGCGCAGGTCGAGCTGACCTACAACTGGCCGGACGAGAAGACGGGCGCGGTGGAAGACCTCGGCGGCGCGCGCAATTTCGGCCACCTGGCCTATGCGGTCGACGACATCTACGCCGCCTGCGAACGCCTGATGGCCGCCGGCGTGACCATCGTTCGCCCGCCGCGTGACGGCCGCATGGCCTTCGTGCGCTCGCCCGACCACATCTCCATCGAACTGCTGCAGCGTGGCCCGGCCCTGGCGCCGGCCGAACCCTGGACCTCCATGCCCAATATCGGCAGTTGGTGAGCAGGGCCTGCGAATCCATTCGCATGTGCTGACGGCCATACCGTGTTTTCCCCACCCCTCAATCCAGTGGGCATTCAGGGCTTGCCCGCGTAGGCGAGGGGCGGGGCGCTTTCATACTCGCGACTCGCCGGTTGGCCCGTGTCGGCTTCCCGCCTCCGTCATTCACCGAAAGTTCACGCATGAAGCACCGCATCGCCCTTGTCGCCGCCGCCGTCTTGTTGGCCGCCGGCGCCGCGCAAGCCCAGAACGCCCGCCAGACCCAGATTGGGTACTACAACCCGGGCGATGAGTTCCGCACGCCGAACACCGGCAACAACCCGGCCGACGGCACGCCCTCCGTGCAAGACTGGCGCGTCACCCAGGGCATGATGTTCAACGGCGTGAACTTCGACGGCAACGTCCGCCTGCGCTTCGACGACGACGGCAGCGTGGCCGATGGCGGCTTCGTCTGCTCGGGCACCCTGTTGTGGGGCGGCCAGTACGTGCTGACCGCCGCGCACTGCGCGGATGGCAACACGGCGCCCGGCTTCGTCATGGAGATCAGCAGCGGCATCTACGGCAACGTGGCCGCCACCACGCAGAGCATCCAGGCGGCGAACGTTTACGTTCATCCGGGCTGGACTGGCGGGCTGGGCACCGGCGCCGACATCGCCGTGATCAAGCTGACCACCCCGATCCTGGGCACCACCGGATTCAAGCTCAGCACCACCAACGACGTGGGCAAGACCATGCTGATCATGGGTCATGGCACCACGCAGCTGGGCAACGTGGCCTCGGCCACCAATTGGAACGACTACGGCTGGGCGCACTACGGCTGGAACGTGGCCGACGTGACCGACAAGGCGTTCAATGACGCCTGGGACAACACGGGCGACAACACCTATGGCGAAGGCTATGTCTTCGACTACGACGCCTTGACCAACGCGGCCACGCACAACACCATCCAGCGCCTGGGCGACTTGCGCGGCGGCATCTTCTCCAGCAATGAAGGCCTGGGCATTCCCGAGGCCATCACCGCCGGCGGCGACTCCGGCGGCGGCGACTTCGTCTGGAACGGCAGCGAGTGGCTGCTCTCCGGTGTGCACAGCTGGGGCTGGCAGTTCTGCGGCGGCCGCATTTCCCCCACCTGTGACCTGACCACCCGCAACGGCAGCAGCTGGGGTGACATCTCCGGCTCCACCGCCGTGTTCAGCCATGTGCAGTGGATTCAGAGCATCACCGGCCCGATCCCCGAGCCGGGCACCTATGCGCTGATGGCCCTGGGCCTGATGGGCGTGGGCGCCGTGGCGCGTCGCCGCCAGCGCCAAGCCTGAACCTCGGCTTTCGCCAAGAAGAACGCCCGGCACTGCCGGGCGTTTTTTCTTGGTTCCTGCGATTCGCAAAGTGGCGGTTCAGCCTGACGGCTTGGCGGCTCGAAGCAGGCCATCGAAGTCGAGCGGGAAGGCAGACGTGATGGCTCACTTCAGGAGCCTGGGCTCCCGCAGCACCAGACCCTGCTGGTCGATGCCAAACGCTGTCAGGGACCCGGGGACTCCTCACCCATCATCCGACCCGGCAGACCTTTAGCATGTTGGTGCCGCCCGGGTACCCCATGGGTTCGCCGCAGGTGATGGCGTAGGTGTCGCCGGGCATCAGAACGCCGCGCTCGACGAGCAGCTTCTCGGCGGCCAGCAGCGCCGCGTCGCGGTCGTCGAACTTGGGCATCAGCAACGGGAACACGTTGCGGTAGAGGCTCATCTTGCGCTGGCTGATGGGCTGCGTGGTCAGCGCGTAGATCGGCACCTTGATGCGGTGGCGGCTCATCCACAGCGCGGTCGAACCCGACTCGGTGAGTGCGAGGATGGCCTTGCAACCGAGGTGGTGGGCGGTGAAGAGCGCGCCCATCGCGATGGACTGGTCGATGCGCGCGAACTTGCGGTTGGCGAAGTCCGTGTCGAGGTTGATGTCCTCGGCGCGCTCGGCCTCCAGGGCGATGTTCGCCATCTGCTCCACGGTCTCCACCGGGAACTTGCCGGCGGCGGTCTCGGCGCTGAGCATCACCGCGTCGGTGCCGTCAAGCACCGCGTTGGCCACGTCGGACACCTCGGCGCGCGTCGGCACCGGGTTGACGATCATGCTCTCCATCATCTGCGTGGCGGTGATGGTCACCTTGTCCAGTTCGCGCGCCATGCGGATCATGCGTTTCTGCAGCGCCGGCACGGCCGCGTTGCCCACCTCCACCGCCAGGTCGCCGCGCGCGACCATGATGCCGTCGCTGGCGCGCAGGATGGCCTCCAGCTGCGGAATGGCCTCGCTGCGCTCGATCTTGGCGATCAGCGCCGGCTTGTGCCGGTAGGGCTCGCCGGCCACATTGGCCAGCTGGCGCGCCAGCTCCATGTCGGTGGCGTTCTTCGGAAAGCTCACCGCCAGGTACTCACATTGGAAGGCCATCGCGGTCTTGATGTCCTCCATGTCCTTGCCCGTCAGGGCCGGTGCGGTCAGGCCGCCGCCCTGCTTGTTGATGCCCTTGTTGTTGCTCAGCTCGCCGCCGAGCTTCACGGTGGTGAGCACCTTCGCGCCCTGCACCGCGTCGACGGTGAGCACGATCAGCCCATCGTTGAGCAACAGGGTGTCACCGGGGCGCACGTCGCGCGGCAGTTCCTTGTAGTCCAGGCCCACGCCACCCAGGTCGCCGGGTTCGGTGCGCTCGGCATCGAGCTCGAATCGCGCGCCGTTCTCCAGCATCACCTTGCCCTCGGCGAACTTGCCCACGCGGATCTTCGGGCCTTGCAGGTCGGCCATCAGCGCGACCTCCTTGCCCACGCGCCGCGCCGCTTCGCGCACGGTGTTGGCGCGGTCGATGTGGTCCTGTGCCTTGCCGTGGCTGAAGTTCAGTCGCACCACATCGACGCCGGCACGGATCAGTTGCTCCAGCACTTCCGGCGAGGACGAGGCAGGGCCGAGGGTGGCCACGATCTTGGTGGAACGGCTCATCGCATGTAACCCGGTTACGAAACCCAGCGATTATGCGATTACATGCGCGCATCGCGGATTCCCCTGTGCGCCACGTGCTTGCACGGGCAGGCAGGCGCACGCGACGGCCTCAGAATGCGGGCTCCGCCTAGCGCCACCCCCACCTGCCTGTGAGCGCCGAACGCCCCCCGAGTTCCTTGACCGAAACCCAGCCCTACGTCGCCGAACGGGCGCAGCCGCCGGCCGACGGCAGCCAGGCCCTGCCGCAAGGCTTCCGCCTGGATGAGTTCGAGATCCGCGACCGCCTGGGCGAAGGCGGCTTCGGCATCGTCTACGCCGCCTGGGACCACTCGCTGGGCCAGATGCGGGCCATCAAGGAGTACATGCCCGCCGGCATCGCCCAGCGCGACCCCGGCGGCAGCGCTCAGGTGGTGCCGCGTGGAAGCCGCTACCGCGAGACCTTCGACAAGGGCCTGCAGCGCTTCATCGAGGAGGCGCAAACCCTGGCGCGCTTCGACCACCCCTCGCTGCTGCGCGTGCTGCGCCGCTGGGAGGCACATGGCACGGCCTACATGGCCATGCCGCTGTACGAAGGCTCCACACTGCGCGAAACGGTGCGCGGCCTGCCCGAGCGTCCGAGCGAAGCCTGGTTGATGCAGCTGTTGGCGCCGCTCACCGAAGCGCTGGCGGTGGTGCACCGCAACCGCTGGCTGCACCGCGACATCGCGCCCGACAACATCTTCATGCTGCGCGAAAGCGCCCGTCCGCTGCTGCTCGACTTCGGGGCTGCGCGGCAGGTCATCGGCGACGTCACGCAGGAGCTCACCGCCATCCTGAAGCCCGGCTTCGCGCCCGTCGAGCAGTACGGCGAAACCCCGGGCCTGGAGCAGGGCCCGTGGACCGACGTCTACGCGCTCGCCGCCACCATGCACTGGTGCCTGCTCGGCCGGCCGCCGGCGGCTTCGGTGAGCCGCGTGCTGGTGGACAACCAGCAACCGATGGTGCAAAGCGCCGCCGGCCTGTGCAGCGAACGCTTTCTTGCCGCGCTGGACAAAGCGCTGCGTGTCGACGCCCGCCAGCGCACCCAGAGCATGGCGGAGCTGCGCGCCGACCTCGGGTTGGCACCCCTTGAGACCAGCGTGCCCGTCACGCAAACCCTGGCCGCCACCGTGCAGGCCGCGCCCAGCAGCCCGGTGGTCGGTGCCGACGCGGGCTATGCGCCCACCGTGCTCGCCACCCAGCGGGTGGGCACGCCACTCCCTGGCGATCCGCAGCAGCGCACCGAAAAACAGACAGCAGCCCAAACCCAGCCCGAGCGCACCGAATTGCTCTCGCGAACCGAGGCGCTGGACCGCACCGTGGTCTTGCCTCGCGAGGCCTTGGCAGGTGCCGGTCTGGGTGGCGTTGAGGGTGGCACGCGGCCGCAAGGCGCCGGCAGCGCGTCGCCTTCCTACCTTCCCGTCACGGAGCAGATGAGCGCGCCCCATCGTGCCTTCGAGCCGGTGGTCATGACACTCGCCCAACCCGCACCGCAGTCCGCCGCCCATGTGCTTCCGGCGGCAAGCAGCGGCAGCGGCAACCGCCGCTCGGCCCTCATCGTGGCCGGCGTGGCCGGCGGTCTGCTGCTCGCAGCAGCTGCCATCTACCTGACGCGCGAGCGCACGCCCACACCCGCGACCGAGCTCGGCACCCGCTCGGCTGCCACGCCAGCTGTGGTGACCCAGCCACCCTCGGAACTCGCCCCCGCCGCGTCAGCCCCCGCCGTGCCTGCGCCGGTCGCAGCCGCACCCACGTTGGAAGCCCAGTGGCAGGCCGTGCTGGACGGGGCGGATTTGCAATGGGCTCCCGTCATCAGCGGCGCGCCGGCCAGCATTTCGGTGAGCAAGCAGGAATTGCTGCGCTTCGAGCTGCGCGCACCGCAGGACGGCTACTTGACCCTGCTGCTGCGCGGCCCCGACGGCTCACTCACCCGCCTGCTGGCCAACCAGGCGCCGCTGCGCGTGAAGGCCGGTCAGACCATCGCCCTGCCGCCTGCCGGCAGCGACCGCCTCCAGGCCAGCGAGCCGCTCGGCGAAGAGCAGCTCCTGGCCATCGTGAGCCCGCAGCCGCGCGATCACGCCCACCTCGCCGCCGGCCGAGAGGCCAGCTTCGAAACCCTGCGCACCGACGCCACCACCCTCAGCCAAGCCGCGATGCCCGGCGATGCCCCGGTGCTCACCGGCCGCGCCGCAGCCGGCTGCCAGGGCGAGGCCTGCCGCCGATACGGCGCAGCCCGGCTGGTGTTTCGCGTCGTGCCCTGACAGACTTGCACCCGACCTCGGAGGAAGCCACCATGAAGTCCGTTCCCCATGCCCTCACGCAGGGTCTGCGTACCGCCACTCTTTGGGCTGCCCTGTGCATGGCCAGCCTGCCGGCTGCGGCGCAAAGCAGCGAGCCGGTGCTCAAGGGCAAGGAAGTGACCTCGGAGGCGCTCATCGACGCGCTGGCCCTGCCAGCGCCGACCGCTCCGCGCACCCGCGGCCTGCGTCCGGTGGCACCGGACGCCGCGAAGCCCGCAGGGAGCGCGCAAGGCGGCAAGGCGAACCTGCTCATCACCTTTCTGACCAACTCCACGCAACTCACCACCGAAGCCGAGGAAATCGTCGCCACCCTGGCAAAGGCGATGCAGTCCGAACAGCTGGCCTCGGTGCGCTTCCGTGTCGAGGGCCATGCCGACGCGCGCGGCGACGTGGCGGCCAACCTTGCGCTGAGCAAGGCACGAGCCGAAGCCGTGGCCGCCCGCCTGAGCAGCAAGCACGGGGTAGCCGCCGAACGGCTGCAGCCTGAAGGCAAGGGCAGCGCCGAGCCCCTGAACAAGGAACGCGTGGACGCGCCAGAGAACCGGCGCGTCACGGTGGTCAGCCTCCGCTGAAGCCAGGGGCATCAGCCCCTGACGACCTGGCTCCTCAGCGGGCGGGGCTTGTTGCGGCGGAGCAGCAGGCGCCCACCTGGCGTCGCATCCACTCGCTCATTTCCCACAGCACATGGCCTTGGCTCTCGCGAGCCGTGTAGCCATGGCCCTCGTGCGGCAGGCTCACGTAGCGCACCTGCCCTCCGGTGCCGGCCAGGGCCTGGTAGAGGCGCTGGCTCTGCATGGGGAAGGTGCCTGGGTTGTCGTCGTCGGCGCCGTGGATCAGCAGGATGGGCTCCTTGAGCTGGTCGGCGACGAGGAAGGGCGAAAGCTTCAGGTAGCTGTTCGGCGCCTCCCACAGCGTGCGGCGCTCAGCCTGGAAGCCGAAGGGCGTGAGCGTGCGGTTGTAGGCGCCGCTGCGCGCGATGCCGGCCTTGAAGTGATCGGTGTGCGCGAGCAGGTTGGCGGTCATGAAGGCGCCGTAGCTGTGCCCGCCCACCACCACCTTGCTGCGGTCGGTGACGCCCAGTTCGTCGGCCTTGTCGATGATGGCCAAGGCGTTGGCGCTGATCTGCTCGATGAAGCGGTCGTTCACCGTCTTGGGGTCGCCCACCACGGGCATGGTGGCATCCATCAGCACCACATAGCCATCGAGCAGCAACATGAGAGGGCTCGTGCCGCCGAAGCTGTTGAAGCGGTTGGCGCTGCCGCTGACCTGGCTGGCCAGCGCGGCGTCGGTGAACTCCTGCGGATAGGCCCACACGAAGGTGGGGCGGCGTTCGCCCTTCTGGTGCCCGGGCGGCTGGTAGAGCCAGAAGCTCAGCTCGACGCCGTCAGGCCGCTTGAAGCGCACGCGCTCGCGCTGGATGCCGCGCAGGCTGGGCGTGGGGTCGGCGGTGTGGGTGAGAGTCTGCATCTGCGCGAAGGCCTCGCCCGTGCGGCGCATCAGGTTCGGCGGCTCGGCAAAGGCTTCGCGGCGGGTGAGCAGGCTGCCGTCGGCCAGAAGGGCCAGCGGCATTTCGTAATGGCTGTCGCCGGCCTGGAAGAGGCGCGTGCTGCGGCTGCTGGCAGGCTCGAAGCGATCCAGGAAGGGGCGCTCGCCCTGCGGCGAGGCACCGGGGCCGGCCAGCAGCAGCGCGCCTTGATCCACCCGCACCACGGCGCGGCCGTTGCTTGGGAGCACGCGCAGCAAGGGCTGGCCGGGATCCTTGTAGCGGTCGCTGCTGCTGCGGTCCTGCCAGCGCTTGGCTGGCTCGCTGCCGTCCAGCGCCAGCCAGTCCACGGTGATCCAGCGGCGGTCGCGGTCGAAGTCGGTCACCAGCGCGCGCTGGTTGGCTTCGGTGAAGCTCATGCCCATGAAGCGACCGCTGCTGCGGTGCACCTCGCGTGCCTCGCCTTGATAGGGCGGGTCCAGGCGCATCAGGCGGTCGCGGTGCGTGGCCGGGGTGCTCGGGTCGCCACCGTCCAGGGCCTCCACCCAGTAAATGGCGGCATCGGCCTGCGGCGAGGCCCAGAAGTTGCGCGGCCCGGTGACCACGCCCTGCACCGGCACGCCTTCCTTGAGCTTGACGCGGCCCAGTTCGCGCGCCGGCTGGCGACCCTCGGGGTCGAGCAGTTCGGCCACCGAGCCGAAATCGTTCCAGCCCACCAGGTAGCTGAAGGGCCGAGCGACGCGCTCAGCCATCAGGCGCCGCGCCGGCTCGCCCACGCTGACGAGGTTGAACCAGAGGTCGGGCGCCCCGATGGCGCGGTGGCGGCTGCTCACCAGGTCCACAAGGCGCGGCTGGCTGGTGGCCAAGTGCGCGAACAGCGCTTCGTCCTGCGGGTTGGCCAGCAGGTTCTGGCGTGTGAACTCGGGCGAACGCTTGCCCAGGCTCTCCTGCACCGCCGGACCGTCCGGCGCGCTGAAGCGCGGCGCCGGACTTTGCGCGGCCGGCACCGCCAGCACCACCAGTTCGGTGGGGCTGAGCCAGGCGAAATCATTGGCCAGCACGGCGTTGAGGCGCAGGCCCTCGATGCGGCGCCAAGCCTGCCCTGGCGGGCGGGCAACGTCCACCTCGGTGACCCACAGTTCGGCACCGCCGGCGGCCCGGCGCTGCAGCAGCAGGCGGCGGCCATCGGGCGACCAGCGCGGCGACTGCCAGCCCTCGCCCGGCGGCAGCGCC
>JAFLDE010000067.1 GCA_017302655.1 Burkholderiales bacterium | reverse complement strand
CCACGATGTCCTGCGCCGCCAACTCGCTGGTCGCACTGCCGGGGGCGGCCTGGCGGCGGTAGCTGGCGCGTGGGCGGTTGCCGGTGGGTGGGGGCAGGCGGTCCAGCGGGCGAACGCCGTCGGCGGTGGGCGCCTGAGCCAGCCAGGTTTGCAAGGCATCCATGCTCATCCCTCGAAGCGGTCGAACATCGGCAGCGGCGTGACGTTGGCGCCGCGCGCCGACTGCACGTCCACCATGGCATCGAAGCTCTGCGGGTGCAGGCGCGTGGCGCCTTCTTCCAGTGCCGCGAAGAAGCCACGCTGGGTGGCGGCGAAGGTGGCCTCGAAAGGCACCAACTGGCCGCTCTGCACGTAGCGCAGCAATTCGGAAAGGTTGCGCGCGTCGAACATCCAGGGTTCGCTCTGTCCGCCGCCCTGGCCTTCGGCGGCCTGCGCGGGCAGCGCGTCGGCGTCGAAGCGGAAGTGCTTCATGGCCCACCAGGCCTTGTCGCTGCGCCAGTAGCCGGGGAAGGCGTGGCCCTCGACGAGGAAGAGCACCGGGTAGACGCCGATGAACTCCAGGCACGAAGCGAACAGCAGGGCCAGGTCGATGCAGGTGGCAGCCTGGCCGCGGAATACCTCGCTGGGGCTGCGCAGGCGCTGCGCCTGGCTGGTGTAGCTGGGCGGCGGGTTGATGTAGTTCACCGGCAGTTCGTGCTGCAGCGCGGCCCAGATGGCCTGCACCTGGGCATCCACGACCTCGGCAGCGTTGCGGTCCTGCGCGTCCAGGCGCTGGTAGCCGTCGAAGCCGGCGGTGCAGTCGTCCAGCAAGGTGCGCAGGTAGCGCTGCGCGGCGGCGATCACCTTCAGCACCGCCGGGTCTCGTGGCAGCACGAAGCTGGGCAACCAGCAATGGTCCTCGCCGTCGTCCCGCCATTCGTCGGCGGGCAGCACGGTGACGCGCTCGCTGCTCTCCAGCACCAGGCGCTCGCCGCATTGCACGCGGATGTAGAGGTTGGTGCGCAGCGACTCCGTGCACTGCCGCAGCAGGCTGGCCACCAGCGGCAGTTGGATGCGCGCAGCCAAGGGCACGTCGGCTGCGGCCTCCGGCAGTTCCTCGGAGAAGCGGCAGCGGCAGGCATCGCTGCCTACCTCCAGCGCCACCTCCACCTGCAGCGGTGGCAGTGGGCCGGCCAGGGGCTTGTGCACGGTGAAGGTCTTGAAGGGCGAGCGGTCGTTGTGCAGCAGCGAGTAGTTCAGGCTGGTGCGCTGGGTGGGCTGGCCGGCCCAGCCGCGGTCCTGCTTGAGTGCCTTCGAGATGCGGATGTCCTCGGGCCGCGCCTGCACCTCCTCGGCCGCGCGGCGCGCTTTCAGGAGCGCGTGGCTGGGCAGGTCCTCCAGCAGCGAGACCCGGCTCCACAGCACCACGCCGGCATTGGGCGTGGTGGTCTGCGCCGACCAGCTGCGACGCGCCACGTCGAAGGCCCGCGCCAGGTTCCAGTCGCTCACCCACTCGCGGTAGAAGCTGCCGAAGAAGAGCAAGGCATCGGCATCGGTCAAGGTATCCACGAAACCGATGGCGTGCTGCGCCCCCTGCGCGACCGCCAGCGCGCACAGGCGCTGGGCGCTGAAGCAACTGCTCACCGCCAGCAACAAGGGCGCGCGCCGGGCGGCACAGGCCAGGCGCGCCATGTTGACCGGACTGACGGCGTCAAAACCCTCGCCCGCGCCGCGCAGCACAAAGCCGTCGCCCAGGCTCTCATCCACCTTGCCGAGGCCCTGGCCCTGCAGCGCGTAGGGGTCGACACCGGCCAGGTGCAGCACATCCGGCACGGCCGTCTTGACGCTGCGGCCGAACTGCTCGCGGTCGGGGTCGCGAAGTTGCTGCGGTGCCTTGGTGAGTCTCGGCGTCAGGGTCTCGGCAATGAGACGCAGCTCACTTTCCAGGTCGTAGAGGCCGGCCAACTTGCCCGGCGCACTGCGCACCAGCAGCGCGCTGACCGCCTCGGTGCCGCGCGCCGCCGCGCCTTCCACCTGCAGCCAGCGCAGCACCGACTGCGAATCGGACTGCTCGCGCAAGGGGCGGGTCAGCAGGGTCAGCGCGCTTTCCCAGGGAAAGAGGCGCGCCGCGTAGCCCGTCTCCTCGCTGACGAAGGGAATCTGCACCTCGATGCGCGACGCCCGCGCCATGCCGCGCAGGTGCCGCTCGAAGAGCTGTCGATCGCTCATGGCGCAGCGCTGCTGCAGCCAGGCGGCCAGGTCCGCAGCCAGGGCGTCGCGGGTGGCGCCCGTGATGCGCAGGCGGTTGGCCATCACGTAGCGCCAGCGCTGCACGTCGGCGTAGAAGCCGGCGTCGTCCAGGTGCATGGGCAGGCGCTGCACCGCGCCCGCTTCGTCGCGGTAGGCGATGTGCACCGTGTACTGCGCCGGCGGGGCGCTCTTGCTGCGTCGGGTGGCCATGGCTCAGCTTAGCAACCAGGGCGCCAAGAGCGGGAGCAAGCTAGCGGTGATGACCGTGGAACAAGCCATCGCCATGCCTGCGAAGGTGCCCGCCACAGCGTTGACCTGAAATGCCCGCGCCGTGCCGATGCCATGTGCGGCCATGCCCACAGCCAGGCCACGAGCCGGCCAATCGTCGATGCGCAGCGCGTTGAGCAAGGGGGTGGCAATGAGCGCGCCGATCACCCCGCTGGCGATCACGAGCACGGCGGTGAGCGCCGGCAAGCCGCCGAGTTGCTGCGCCACGGCCATCGCCACCGGCGCGGTGACGCCACGCGGCGCGGCCGTCGCTATCAGGCTGATCGGCGCATCGAACACTCGAAGCACGCCGACCACCAGCAGTGCGCCCACCACATTGCCTGCGAGCAGCGTGAGCAGCGCCGACCCCAGTCGCTCGCGAACTTTTTGCCACTGCAAGCGCAAGGGCACGGCCAGCGCCACGGTCGCGGTGCCGAGCAGGAAATGAACGAACTGCGCCCCCTCGAAATAGCGCGGATAGGGGGTGCCGGTGCCAACCAGCACGGCCACCAAGAGCGCCACCGCCAGCAAGACAGGATTTGCAAACGGCGAGCCGCCGAGCCGCTGCTGCACGCGCACGGCGGCCAGGTAGGCGGCCAGGGTCAGCAGCAGCCACAGCAAGGGGCTCGCGCCCAGGTAGACCCACAAGGTGCGCAAAGGTGGAAGGAGCGGCTCGCTCACTTCGAGAGCCTGTGCATCAACCAGGCCCCGACAACCAAGGTGCCGACCGTACCCGCCAACACCGCCAGCAGCAGCGGGCCCCACCATTGCGCCAGCAAGTGCGCATGCACCATCACCCCCACGCCCGCGGGCACGAAGAGCAGGCCGAAGTGAGACAAGAGCTGTGTCGCCAAGTCCTCAAGCCGCCGCTGCCAGCGCGCCAGGGACGGCCAGGCGATGAAGAGCAGCGCCATGCCCACCACCGGTCCAGGAAGGGGAAGGCCACCCAGGTGCGTCAGGGCCTCGCCCAGCAGTTGGAAGGCCAGCAGCAGGGCAAGAGCTTCCAGCATGCCGCTCAGAGGAACAGGTGCTCGCCCGCGTTGTTGCCGCCGAGGATCACGTAATTGACCTTGCGCAGGTCCATCAGCTCGCGCCCGCCGGCGTAGCTGATCGAGCTCTGCAGGTCCTCGCGCATCTCCACCAGGGTGTCGGCCAGATGTCCCTTGATCGGCTCCAGGATGCGTTTGCCCTCCACGTGCCGCCGCTCTCCCTTGTTGAAGTCGGAGGCCGAGCCGAAGTAGGCCTTGTAGCGCTGGCCGCCCTCGACCACCGTCTCGCCCGGCGACTCCTCATGGCCGGCGAACAGCGAGCCGATCATCACCATGCTCGCGCCGAAACGGATGCTCTTGGCAATGTCGCCGTGGTGGCGGATGCCGCCGTCGGCCACGATAGGCTTGCTGGCCACGCGGGCACACCATTTCACCGCGCTCAGCTGCCAGCCGCCGGTGCCGAAGCCGGTCTTCATGCGCGTGATGCAGACCTTGCCCGGCCCGATGCCGACCTTGGTCGCATCGGCGCCCCAGCGCTCCAGGTCGATCACCGCTTCGGGCGTGCCCACGTTGCCGGCGATCACGAAGCTGTCGGGCAGGTGCTGCTTGATGTGCGCGATCTGGCGCTGAACGGCCTCGGCATGGCCGTGGGCGATGTCGATGGTGAGGTAGTCGGCCCCGACGCCCTCCGCAGCCAGGCGCCGCACGGTGTCGAAGTCCGCCTCCTGAACGCCGAGCGAAAGGGAGACGTAAAGCCCGGCCTCGCGCATGCTTCGTGCGAACGCGACGTTGTCGAGGTCGAAGCGGTGCATCACGTAGAAGTAACCCTGCTCGGCCAGGAGGCGCGCGATCGGTTCGTCGATCACCGTCTTCATGTTGGCCGGCATCACGGGCAGCTTGAAGCGGCGGGGGCCGAAGGCAATGCTGGGGTCGCACTCGCTGCGGCTCGTCACGCGGCACTGGCGCGGCAGCAGCTGGATGTTGTCGTAATCGAAGATGTCCATGGTTCGAAGTAGCGGCGCCAAGGACGGGTCTTGGCGAGGGATTGTGACGCCGGCCCAGGCCCCAAAACACACCGCCCCGCTGGCGAACCAGCGGGGCGGCGGCTTTTCTTCTTCTTGGGAGAGACTTCCCTGAACGCCCAGGATGACAGCGTTGGAGAAAGTGTCAGAAAGTGCACGGACTCCAACAAGCCTCCCCCAAACGGGGGGTATCGATGAATCAAGCACTTAGCGGCTTGCCTCCTCCGAATTGAGGAGCGATTCGTGCGCCCGCCTCCACCGAATTGATGAGCCCGGTGTGTTTGCGGCGCATCAAGGTGGGCGGGCTCGGCGCGGCGCACAGTGCCCGCATGAGCACTGAAGAAAGCCCCGCCCGCATCCTCGACCGCAAGCTGCATGCCTTGGCAGCGCCCTTCACCGGCTCGCTGTCGCCGGTCTCCGTCGGCCTCGCCTGGGCCGACTGGGCCTGGCACCTGGCGGCCTCACCCGGTCGGCAGATCGAGCTAGCGGCCCGCGCCACCGAACTGGGCACGGAGGCGCTACGTTGCGCCAGCGGCCAAGGTTCCTGCGACCTGCCGGAGGGCGAAGCCGATGAAGACCCGCGCTTCCGGCACGCCAGCTGGTCGCAATGGCCCTTCAACGTGCTGCGCCAGGGCTTTCGCGCGCAGGAACACTTCTGGCACGACGCCGCGCGCGTGCCGGGCATGAGCGGCCACCACGCCGCCATGACCGATTTCTTCGCCCGCCAGTGGCTGGGCTTTCTGACCCCCGCCAACTGGCTGCCCACCAACCCGGTGGTGCTGGAGGACGCGCTGCGCAGCGGGGGCGCGCACCTGGCGCAAGGCATGCAGCACGCGCTCGAAGACCTGGCCGGCCAGGCGCCGCCGGCCGATTTCGTCGTCGGCCGCGACCTCGCCGCCACGCCCGGCCAGGTGCTGATGCGCAACCATCTGGTGGAGCTCATCCGCTACGCGCCGCAGACTGCCAAGGTGCATCCCGAGCCGGTGCTCATCGTGCCCTCGTGGATCATGAAGTACTACATCCTCGACCTTTCGCCTCACAACTCGCTGGTGCGCTGGCTGGTCGGCCAGGGGCACACCGTCTACATGCTGTCCTGGCGCAACCCCGGCGCCGAGGATGCCGGGCTGACGATGGACGACTACCTGGAGCAAGGCGTGTTCGAGCCGCTGCGCGCCATCGAAGGCCAGCACCCCGCACCCGTGCACCTGATGGGCTACTGCCTGGGCGGCACGCTGGCCGCCATCGCCGCCGCGGCCATGGCTGGCGGCGTGGTGCACGGTCTTAAGCCCCTCGCCTCGCTGACCCTGCTGGCCGCGCAGACCGACTTCTCCGAACCCGGCGAATTGGGCCTCTTCATCGACGAAAGCCAGATCGGCTTCCTCGACGCCATCACCCGCGAGCAGGGCTACCTCAGCGGCGACCAGATGGCCGGCTCCTTCCAGTTCCTGCACTCACGCGACCTGGTGTGGACGCGCAAGATGCGCGAATACCTGATGGGAGAGCGCGAAGCGCGCAACGACCTGATGGCCTGGAACGCCGACACAACGCGCCTGCCGGCGCGCATGCACCACGAGTACCTCACCGCCCTTTACCTGCGCAACGCGCTGGCCATCGGCCGCTACCGCGTGCAGGGGCAGCCGGTGTCGCTGGCCAACCTGAACCTGCCGGTGTTCCTGGTCGGCACCGAACGCGACCACGTCTCGCCCTGGCGCTCGGTCTATCAGCTGCATCGCCTGTGCGCCTGCGACATCCGCTTCGTGCTCGCCGCCGGCGGGCACAACGCCGGCATCGTCAGCGAGCCCGGCCACCCCCGGCGCCACTACCGCCTGGGCCAACGTCCGGCGCAGGGCCACTGGCTGGCCCCCGAGGACTGGCCGGCGCAGGCCGAGTCGCACGAAGGCAGCTGGTGGCCCGCCTGGCAGCAATGGCTGGCCGAGCATTCCGGCGCCCCCGTGCGCGCCCGCGCCCTGCCCGTCCGTTCGCTGGGCGAAGCGCCGGGCCAGTACGTGATGCAGCGCTGATCAGGGTCGTTGCAGCAAGGGCTGGAGGAACTGGAAGAGGCGCTGGTGCGCCTGCTCCACCACTGCGCGGCCGAAGCCGTGGCCGCCTTCGGGCACCGTCATCAACTCATGGCGCACCCCGGCCCGCGCCAAGGCCTGGTGCAGGCGCTCGGCATGGGCGTAGGGCACCAGGTCGTCGGCCGTGCCGTGCACGGTGAACACCGCCGGCCCGCCGGCGCGCACATGGTGCAGCGGCGAAACCTCGCGCGCCAGCGCCGCGCGCTCCGCATCCGGCTGGCTGCCGAACCACTCGATGGCGTAGTGCTTGGCGTTCGCGCCGGCCAGCAGGTCGGCCACGTCGGTGATGCCGAACCAGTTCACCACCGCCACCACGCGCAGCGGCGGCTCCACGCCCGAGGTCCAGCGCTCGCGGCCCTCGGTGGCGCAAGCGCGGTCGAAGCGGTGCCCGTCCGGCAGCATCCCGACCATCAAGGCCAGATGCCCACCCGCCGAGCCACCGCTGAGCACGATGCGCGAGGCATCAAAGCCCCACTCCTTGGCGCGCGCCGTGGCAAAGCGCAGCGCGCAGCGCACGTCCTCCACCGCCGCCGGCGCCAAGGCCACCGGCCCCAGCCGGTACTGCACATTGGCCGCCGCCCAGCCGCGCTGCAGGTAAGGGAGCAGGCGCAGCACCGCCGCCTCCTTGTTCCCCGCCACCCAGCCCCCGCCGTGGATGTTGATGAGCAGCGGCGGCGGTGTGCCGCGGTGGCGGCCCGCGGGCAGGAACAGGTCCAGCTTCAGCTCCTGGCCGCTGGCCGTTCGGTAGACCACATTGGCCCGCACCTCGATGTCCACGCCCGCGCCGTCGGTCCAAGCCGCGCCGGATGCGCTTGGCGGCGGCGTCGCTGGCGCTGCGGGTGCCGAGGCCTGGGCGTGAAGGACGGGGGCGAGGGCCAGCAGCCAGGCTGCCAGCAGAAGCTGGGGTCGGTGGGTCATGGGTGCCTTTGGAGAACAGGGCTGGAGCGCGCGCCATTCTGAGCGCTTCGCGCACGACCTGGTCCTCGCGCTGACGCGGCGAGGCGCTGCGACACCTGTTAGCGGATCCGACGCACGCCCGGCTGCTATGGTGCCAACTCGCCAAGTTCCAGTCGCTCGTCGCGCACCATGAAGACACCGCAAGAAAAGAAGCGACTCAGCTACGCGAAGGATCGGCGAAACACTTTCGGCGAGAACAACAAGGCCTCACGCAAGAACATCCCCCGCTCCAAAGCCTTGTCCATCCGGTCTGAACGACATGCCCAAGACGCTGAACTCGCAAGAGCTGTTGCTTCAACCAACATGGATCAAGTCATTGATACCGAGCTCAGAGTGAGGGCGGTGAGGCCAAGGTGGTGGCGCAAGTCTGCAGATGAGCCTCTTGGCACCGTGCTATCCAAGAAGGCGTCTGATGAGTGACCTGTCGCCCCAATGGGCCGTCTGCAGCGGTCGCTGAACCCGATCGGCGTCGCCCATGCCTGAGTCACGACTCCCGCGCGAATTCCCAGGCGGCCGCCTGCGCCGCCTGCACCCCCAAGACCTCGCCGCCTTCCAGGCTTATCGCGCGATCCCGGAGCTGGGGCGCTACCAAGGCTGGTCGCCGATGAGCGACGAGGAAGCCCGGCGCTTCATCGAGGCGGTGCACCGCGCGCCGCTGTTTGAGCCGGGCCAGTGGGTGCAGCTCGGTATCGCCGAGGCCGTGACCGACGCGCTGTTGGGCGACATCGGCCTGTACCTGTCGGCCGACGGCAGCGCCGGCGAGATTGGCTTCACGCTGCAGCCAGCCGCGCAAGGGCGCGGGCTGGCCACGGCGGCGGTGCGCGAGGCGCTGCGGCTCTTCTTCGCCGCGACCGACGCCGGCTCCGTGCAGGGCATCACCGACGAACGCAACGGGCCCAGCATCCGCCTGCTTGAGCGGGTGGGCTTCGCGTTCGTTGAGCGGCGCCAGGTCGTGTTCAAGGACGAACCCTGCACCGAGCGGGTGTACACGTTGCCGAGACCGGGCGGCTAAGTGCAACGCTCCCTTGCGACTCTGCACCGCTGCATCGGCCGCTCTGGGCTGGCGAGGCGCGCAGCGGAAATCGGCCGAAAGGGGAATCAGCCGTGGGCAGCGCGCGGGGCCGTGTGGCGCCGCAGGTTCGCGCCGGCGCCCAGCAGCGCCACTGCCACCAGGGTCAATGCGCCAGGCAGGGGCATCGGTTGCGGGTCGACCACGCGCTCCACGGTCCAGGTGCCGCTGTTGAAATCGCTGGACGCCGAGCCGAACAAGGCCGTAGCCACCCCCTCCAAAGGGCCCGCCGCGGGGTTGTTACACGACGTCAGCGACAAGAATTCCAAGGCCGTGTTTCCGGATTGGATGTTGAAGCCCCCACTCGCCGGAACGAAGCCGCTGAAGCAGGCGGTCTGCACCATGCCCAGGGCGTCGGTCGTGACTTGGTGCGCGCTCAGGATCGCACCGATCGAGGAAGAGCTGGCCGACCAGGCGCCCGCCGAGACCTGCCACGACAAGGGCGAGGCGATGAACCCTGTTTGCGAAGCCGGCAGCAGGTTGGCCAGCGTGAATGAGAAAACAAGGCGGTCGGACGTGGTCAGGGTGCCGCTCGCACTCTCGAAGGGTTTGCCGGTGTAGGTGTAGATGACGGCCGCCGAAACCGGAGCGGCACACACCCACAAGGCCGCAGCAGCGAGCAAGGAGCGGCCGGTGGTGCGCAAGGAGAGGGCAGCAGACATGGCAGATTCCCGTTGGAAGGATGAGAGTGGCCTACCCATGCAAATTGCGTGCCCTTCCGTGACTTTTGCCACGCTTTCATAGACGAGGCAGGTCGCGGTCGCGCGGGCTGCTGCGCGGGCTGCCTGGCTGGCGTGTCAATCCCACCGACACTGGGTTCTCCCGGAGATGCCGGCTCAGGCCCGCGCCAGCACCCCCGCCAGCGCCTGCCCGGTGTGCGTGCCGGCCGCCACCAGGTCCTCCGGCGTGCCGGCGGCCACCAAGCGGCCGCCGCCGCTGCCGCCCTCGGGGCCGAGGTCGAGCACCCAGTCGGCTTCGGCGATCAGGTCGAGGTCGTGTTCGATGACCCAGACCGAGTGGCCGGCGTCGACCAGGCGGTGCAGCACCGCGATGAGCCGTGCCACGTCCTTCATGTGCAGGCCCACGGTCGGTTCGTCTAGCACGTAAAGCGTGCGCGGTTGGCGCTGTTTGCGCACGTCCTCGCGCACCTTCACGAGTTCGCTCACCAGCTTGATGCGCTGCGCCTCGCCGCCACTGAGCGTGGGCGAAGGCTGGCCGAGCTGCAGATAGCCCAGGCCCACGTCCTGCAGCAGTTGCAGCGGGTGGGCAATGGCCGGCATGGCGGCGAAGAACTCGACGGCTTCGTCCACCGGCATGGCCAGCACCTCGCCGATGCTTTTTCCCCGCCAACGCGCCGCCAGAATCTCGGGGTTGAAGCGCAGGCCACCGCAGGCGTCGCAGAGGATCTTCACATCGGGCAGGAAGCTCATCTCCACCGTGCGCATGCCCTGCCCTTCGCAGACCGGGCAGCGGCCGGGGCCGGTGTTGAAGCTGAAGCGGCCGGCCTGAAAGCCACGGGCCTTGGCTTCGAGCGTTTCGGCGAACAGCTTGCGAATGGCGTCCCAGAAGCCGATGTAGGTGGCCGGGCAGGAACGCGGGGTCTTGCCGATGGGCGTCTGGTCGACTTCGAGCACGCGCTCGATGGCCTCGAAGCCCGCGATCCCGGCACATCCTTTCCAGCGCCGCGGCGCCTTGCGCGTGGGCACGGCCGCGGCCAGGTTGTCCAGCAGCACCTCGCGCGCCAGCGTGCTCTTGCCCGAGCCGGACACGCCGGTCACGCCCACCAGGCGGGCCAGGGGCAGCCGGGCGTCCAGCTGCTGCAGGTTGTGCAGATGGGCGCCCTGCACCTCGATCCAGTCCACGCCGTCCATGCCGCGCCGCGGGCGCGAGGGGTGGTGCATGGGATGGGCCAGGCATTGGCCGGTGGCGGAATCGGGTGCGGCCATGAGCGCGGCCGCCGTGCCCTGCGCCACCACCTGGCCGCCGCCGCGCCCGGCGCCGGGGCCGATGTCGATCAGGTGCTCGGCACGGCGGATGGTGTCTTCGTCGTGCTCCACCACCACCAGGGTGTTGCCACGGCGGGCCAGGGTTTGCAGCGCGTCGAGCAGGATGCGGTTGTCGCGCGCATGAAGGCCGATGGTGGGCTCGTCCAGCACGTAGCAAACGCCCTGCAGGTGCGAACCCAGCTGCGCCGCCAGGCGGATGCGCTGCGCCTCGCCGCCGCTCAGCGTGGGTGCGGCGCGGTCCAGCGTGAGGTAGCCCAGACCGACCTGCTGAAGGAAGGCTAGGCGGGCGCGGATCTCGCTGATCACGTCGCGGCCGATGTCGTGCTCGCGGCCGGCCAGGGCCAGCGCATCGACCCAGCGCAGCGCTTCGTCCACGCTGAGCTGGGCGATGGCGGTGATGGGCGCGTCAGCAAAACGCACCGCACGTGCCGTGGCGTTCAGGCGCGCGCCGCCGCAGTCCGGGCAGGGCGTGTCGCACACCTCGATGTCAGGCTCGTGGCTGAGTTGCTGCTCTCGGCCCTTCTCGTCGCCCTGCGTGTCGTCCAGGGCCTTGCGCTGCGTGCGGTCCAGCTTCAAGCCCGTGCCCACGCAACTGGGGCACCAGCCGTGCTTGCTGTTGTACGAAAAAAGGCGCGGGTCGAGCTCGGGGTAGCTGGTGGCACAGACCGGACAGGCACGCTTGGTGGAGAACACGCGCACGGGCTCGGAACCGTCCAGCTTGGGCAGGAGGTGAACGACTCCCTTGCCCAGGTCGATGGCCTTGGCCAGTAGCGTGCGCAGCGCGGCCTCGTGCTCGGGCAGCACGTCCAGCTCACCGATGGGCAGTTCGACCTGGTGTTCCTTGAAGCGGTCGATGCGCGGCCAGGGCTTGGTGGGGAGGAACTCGCCGTCCACGCGCAGATGCGTGACGCCCTTGGCCGCGTAGGCCTTGGCCAGGTCGGTGTACAGGCCCTTGCGGTTCATCACCAGCGGCGCCAGCAGGCCGATGTGCCGGCCGCGGTAGTCGCGCAGGATCTGCGCGGCAATCTGTTCGGCCGACTGCGGTGCCACCGGCGCGGCGTCGTGGATGCAGTGCTGCACGCCCAGCTTCACCCACAGCAGGCGCAGGAAGTGCCAGACCTCGGTGGTGGTGGCCACGGTGCTCTTGCGCCCGCCACGCGACAGCCGCTGCTCGATGGCGACGGTGGGCGGGATGCCCCATACGGCGTCCACCTCGGGCCGACCGGCCGGCTGCACGATGCTGCGCGCGTAGGCGTTCAGGCTTTCCAGGTAACGGCGCTGGCCCTCGTTGAACAGGATGTCGAAGGCCAGGGTGCTCTTGCCCGAGCCCGACACGCCGGTGATGACGTTGAACTTGCCGCGCGGTACGTCAACGTGCACGCCCTTGAGGTTGTGCTCGCGGGCGTTGACGATCTGGATCGCCTCGCGCTGGGCCGCCACCTCGCGCCGCCGGTTCAGCAGCAGGGTCTGCAGCGGCACGCCTTCGGCCGCTTTCAATGGCTCGTCCATCGCCATCGCGTAATCGCGCAGGGCCTGCGCGGTGTGGCTGCTCGGGTGCTCGCGCACCTGCTCGGGCGTGCCCTGGGCCACCAGCAGGCCGCCTTCGCTGCCGCCCTCGGGGCCGAGATCGATCAGCCAGTCGGCGGCACGGATGACGTCTAGGTTGTGCTCGATGAGCAGCAGCGAATGCCCGGCGCTGAGCAGCTTGCGCAAGGAGCGCATGAGCTTGGCGATGTCGTCGAAGTGCAGGCCGGTGGTGGGCTCGTCGAACACGAAGAGCAGGCCCTTGCGCGCCAGCTTGCGCTGCTGGCTCTCGGCCAGGTGCGCAGCCAGCTTGAGCCGCTGCGCCTCGCCACCCGAGAGGGTGGGCACCGGCTGGCCCAGGCGCAGGTAGTCCAGGCCCACGTCGGACAGGGGTTGCAGCTTCTGCAGCAGCTCGCGGTCGCCGGCAAAGCGTTGCACGGCCTCGGCCACGGTCAGCTCCAGGAAGCCGGCGATGTGCAGGCCACCTTCGAGTTGGATGTCCAGCATTTCGGCCCGGTAGCGGGTGCCGTTGCAGTCAGGGCAGCGCAGGTACACGTCGCTGAGGAACTGCATCTCCACATGCTCGAAGCCGGTGCCCGAGCAAGTGGGGCAGCGGCCGTCGCCCGCGTTGAAGCTGAAATGCCCGGGCGTGTAGCCGCGCTCGCGCGCCAGCGGCAGCGCGGCAAAGCGCTGGCGAATGACGTCGAAGCCGCCGACCACCGACACCGGGTTGCTGCGCGCGGTCTTGCCGATGGGGCTCTGGTCGACGAAGACCACGCCGGCCAGCCAGTCGGCGCCGAGCAGGCGGTCGTGGCGGCCCGGGGCATCGGTGCTTTCTCCGAAGTGCCGCTTCAAGCTGGGCACCAGCACGTCCTGCACCAGGGTGCTCTTGCCCGAGCCCGACACGCCGGTGACGACGACGAAGCGCTCCAGCGGAATCTCCACGCTGAGCCCGTGCAGGTTGTGCTCGCGCGCACCTTCGAGGATGAGCCGCTTCGTGCCGGCATCCACCGCGCGCTTGAGGCCCATGCCCACGTGGCGGCGCCCGCCGAGGTAATGGCCAGTGAGCGTCTGCGCCTGGCGCAACTGCTCGGGCGTGCCGTCGAAGACCACGAAGCCGCCGAGCGAGCCGGGGCCTGGGCCCATGTCGAGCACGCGGTCGGCGGCGAACATCACCGCCGGGTCGTGCTCCACCACCACCAGGGTGTTGCCGGCGTCGCGCAGGCGGTGCATGGCCTGGGTGATGCGGTGCATGTCGCGCGGGTGCAGGCCGATGCTCGGCTCGTCCAGCACGAACAAGGTGTTGACCAGGCTGGTGCCGAGGGCCGTGGTGAGGTTGATGCGCTGCACCTCGCCACCGCTGAGCGTGCGGCTCTGGCGGTCCAGGGTGAGGTAGTGCAGACCGACATCGCAGAGGTAGCGCAGCCGGGTGCGGATTTCGTCCAGCAAATGGGTCAGCGCCTCGTCCAGCAGGAGCGAGGGCGGCTGGTAGGCGTCGAAGAAGGCGCGCACTTGCTGAATCGGTCGCTGCATCAGGTCGGGCAGCGACAGACCGGGCAGCGCGGCCAACTGCTCGCTCGTCCAGCGCACGCCTTTGGGCATGAACTTGCGGCCCGGTTCCACGCCGCTGCCCAGGCGCCACAGCAGCGGTTCCAACTGCAGGCGCGCGCCGCCGCAATGCGGGCATTCGGTGTAGCTGCGGTACTTGGACAGCAGCACCCGGATGTGCATCTTGTAGGCCTTGCTCTCCAGGTAGGCGAAGAAGCGCCGCACGCCGTACCACTTCTTGCCCCACTGGCCCTCGCGGTAGCCTTCCTCGCCCTCCAGCACCCAGTGCTGCTGCTCGGGCGTGAGCTGCACCCAGGCGGTGTCGCGCGGCATGCCCTGCTCGCCGGCCAGGCGCATCAGGTCTTCCTGGCATTCGGACCAGGCCGGCGTCTGGAAAGGCTTGATGGCACCGCCGCGCAAGGTCTTCTTGCCGTCGGGGATGACCAGGTTCCAGTCCACCCCGATGACGCGGCCGAAGCCCCGGCAATGCTCGCAGGCCCCCACCGCGGAATTGAAGCTGAACAGCGCTGGCGTGGGCGCCTGGTAGCGGCGCTCGCTCTCCGGGCAATGCAGGCTGCTGCTGAAGCGCCACACCTCGGGGCCGTCCAAGCTCTGTGCAGCCAGTAGGCCCTGCCCGCGCGTCAGGCAGCTCTCGATGGCCTCCATCAACCGGGCGTCCTCCACGCTGCTGACGCGGAAGCGGTCGGCCACGACATCGATGCGCGTCTGCCCCTCCGCCTCGCGGCGGTTCATGAACTTGGTGAAGCCGCTGCTCGACAGCCACTGCTCGATCTCGGCCTCGCTGACCTGCGCTGGCAAGGACACCGTGAAGGTGAGCGCCACGCGGGCGTCGCCGGTCTGTGCCTTCAGCTGCTGCGCAATGGACGCGGGGGTGTCGGCGCGCACCGGCAGGGCGGTGTCGGCATCGAACAGCTGTGCCGCCCGCGCGAACAGCAGCTTCAGGTGATCGTTCAGCTCGGTCATGGTGCCGACCGTGCTGCGGCTGTTGCGCACCGGGTTGGTCTGGTCGATGGCGATGGCCGGCGGCACGCCCTCCACCGCATCCACGGCCGGGCGGTCCATGCGGTCCAGGAACTGCCGCGCATAGGCGCTGAAGGTCTCGACGTAGCGCCGCTGCCCCTCGGCGTAGAGGGTGTCGAACACCAGCGAGCTCTTGCCGCTGCCGCTCGGACCGGTGACCACAGTCAGCTCACCGGTGCGGATGTCCAGATCCAGGTTCTTCAGGTTGTGCTGGCGGGCACCACGGATGCGGATGGGATCGGACATCGGGAAGGGCCTCAAGGCAGGGCCGGACGGGCGAGGGGCGGACATTCTGGCCGCTGGCGGCGTGGCTTCGCTCGGATAGGGCCTACACAGCCGACCAGGACCGATCGCATCTCAAATGCCTACGGTGACAGGCTTTACGCTTATGGTTTTGCATCACAGGAGATCGCCATGGGCAAGGAACAGCGCAGCACCAAGGAAAAGAAAAAACCGAAGCAGGACAAGAGCCCCCCCAAGCCCATCAGCAGCGGGGGCGAGCCGGCGCCTGTGGCGCGCACCACGGCCATCATTGAGCGCGGCAAGAAGAAGAACGCGGTCTGAGGCGCTGAGGCTCTCGAACTCAGATCCCCCAGATCGCCAGGTGTCGGGCCAGGTGTGCAGGCACGTCGAACATGCCGTGTGCCAGCACACACAGGCTCAGTGACCGGGTGCGCAACCACAGCACCCCGAACATCAACCCTGCCAGGCCTTGCGTGGTCACTGCGTAGGCCATGCATTCGATCAAGCTGGGATGTGCCGGGAGGCTCTCGCCCAGACCCGCGCCACGCATCCACAGGCCAGGTGCGTGGGCCAGGCCGAAAACGACCGCAGACAGGACCACGGCCAGCCAAGCCGATCCGCTCCAAGCCTGAAGGCGCGACTGCAGCCAGCGACGGAAGAACAGTTCCTCGACCAGCCCGGCCTCGACGCTCATCCAAAGCCAGACCAGCGGCACCGCCAACCACCAGCGCGCCGGGGTCATGTCGCTGTCCAGAACGCGTTGGAATTCCCTGCCCATCAGCGTTTGCAAGCCCCAGCCAAGCAGGCTCACCAGCAGCAGGATGCGCAGCCATTGCACGGGCGTGACTCGCGCCTCCCCTGCCGCCTTCCAAAGCCCGCAAGCCTTCAGCACGAGCCAAGGCAGCACCACGAACAGAAGCAGCTTGTAGCCGGTGTTGGCGGCCTCGCCCCACCAGGTGCCGCGCGACGGGAAGTAGGCCAGCAGCCCCTGCTTGAGCGGACCCAGGCCCAGGACCACCAGGGACAGCAGGAGAGCGATCGCCCAAGCTTCCGATCGCTGCCACGGTGCCGGTTCGCTGGCGACGGGTACACCGAGGCAAGCCACCCAGGCAAGCATGGGCAGCACCAGTCCCAGTAACAACCCTCGGATCAGCAACTCCCCAGCCGACATGCCGCTTGCCATGAGTTGGGCAAGAGACAGGGCGAAGACCAGCACAAGGCCCGTCCACCACCCCAAGCGCGGGCTTCGGGTGCGGCTCACCAGAGTAGCCCGGGGTGGCAGTGGCTGGGGGTTCATCGGCAGAGGATGCGTGATTCGCCGGGGAGGCACGGAGCATCAGCCAGCAGCCCCTACCGCGGCCAGCAGTCGGCGATCGCCTGGCAATTGGCTGTGACAGCCTGTGCCATGCCACGACAGACTGCGCAGAATGCGACCCATGCCCGCCCTCTACACCGCATTACGCGCCGGCTTCCCGGCCGACCTGGACCGCATCGCCATCAGCGTCTGCGACGACGCCGACGCACCGCTTCACTATCGCTGGCGCGACCTCGACGAAGGCAGCGCCATGCTGGCCAGTCTGTTCGCCGATCTGGGCCTGAAGCCGGGCGAGCGGGTCATGCTCCAGGTCGAGAAGTCGGTCGAGGCGTTGATGGTCTGGTTGGCCTGCCTGCGCGGCGGTTGGGTTCTGGTGCCGCTCAACGCGGCCTACCAGGCAGCGGAGCTGGCCCATTTCATCCAGGACGCTGAGCCGCGCGTTTTCATCGGCCAAGCGGAGCGCTTTGGGCGCGACAGTCAGTTGGCGTTCACGCGTGGCGTCGAATGGGTGTTCACACTCGGCGTCCGGCAGGACGGCAGCCTCCTGGAGCGCGCCGCGCAATTCCCGCGCGCCCACACCCCGGTGGCGCTCGCCCACGACGCGCCGGCCGCCATCCTCTACACCAGCGGCACCACCGGCGTGAGCAAGGGCGCGCTGCTCAGTCACGGCAATCTGCTCAGCAACGCGCGCACGCTGGTCGACACCTGGGGCTGGCAGCGCGAGCGTGACGTGCTACTGCATGCGCTGCCCATCTTCCACGTGCACGGGCTCTTCGTGGCCAGCCATTGCGCCTTGCTGGGGGGCAGTCGCATGCTGTGGCTGAACCGCTTCGATCCACGCCGCGCGCTGGAACTGCTGGCCGACGCGACCGTGTTCATGGGCGTGCCCACGCTCTACACGCGCCTGCTGGCCCAAGCCGGCCTCGGCCGTGCGGCGTGCGCCGGCATGCGCCTGTTCATCAGCGGTTCGGCGCCGCTGCAGGCCGAGACCTTCGACGCCTTTTCCGAGCGCACCGGCCACACCATCCTCGAGCGTTACGGCATGAGCGAGACCGGCATGCTGACCAGCAACCCTCTCATGGGCCGGCGCATCCGCGCCAGTGTGGGGCCGGCATTGCCGGGCGTGCAGGTGCGCATCAGCGAGCCCGACGAGAGCGGTGTGGGCGGCGTCGAAGTGAAGGGCCCGAACGTGTTTGGCGGCTACTGGAAGCGCCCGGAGCTCAATGACAGCGAGTTCACGCCGGACGGCTACTTCCGCACCGGCGACATGGGCCGCCTGGACGCCAACGGCTACCTGCACCTGGTGGGGCGCGCGAAGGACCTCATCATCAGCGGCGGCTTCAACGTCTACCCGGCCGAGGTGGAGGCACAGCTCAACGACCTGCCGGGGGTGCTGGAGAGCGCCGTGATCGGGCTGCCGCACGCCGACTTTGGGGAGGCCGTCACGGCCTTGCTGGTCATGCAGCCCGGACATGCCACGCAGGAAGGCGAGTTGATCCAACAGATGCGCGCGCGCCTGGCCGCCTTCAAATGCCCCAAGCGCATCCTGTTCGTGCCCGACCTGCCGCGCAATGCCATGGGCAAGGTGCAAAAGAAGCAACTGCGTGAACAGCATGCCGCCCTCTACGCTTGAGCCCGACCGCTGCCCGCGCTGCGGCGGCGGCTTTCATTGCGGTGCCGCCGAGGGGCGTTGTGACTGCTTTGAGTTGCAGCTCAGCGAGGCGTTGCGCGCGCGGCTCGCACAGCGCTACCCGGGCCGCTGCCTGTGCCTGGCCTCCCTGCGCGAACTGCATTGCGGGGCCAGCCTGGAGGCCCAGGCATGACGCGCTTGCAGCGTCGAGAAGGACTGGCCGCCGCGCTGTTGCTGAGCCTGGGCATGGGGTCGGGCGCAAGGGGGCAGGCAACTGCATGGAAGGTGTTCGGTTCGGACCGCTACGAGCCCTTGCTGCATGTGCAGGACGGGCAGCCGGCGGGCAGTCTCGTGGATCTGCTGAGGAACTCCCAGCGCCACAGCGGCGATCGCTTTGACATCGAGCTGACGCTATGGCAACGCGCGATGCGTCTGGCCGAGGCGGGCCAGGGCGGCTTGATCGGCGTATCGCGCACGCGCGAGCGCGAGACCTGGCTGGACTACTCGCGCCCGATTCACGAGACCACGCTGCTGCTGGCCGTGCGAAAGGGCGAGGCGTTTGCACTGCGCAGCATGGCCGACCTCGAGGGCAAGACCCTGGGCATGGCCATGGGAACCACCGGTGGAGACGCATTCGATGAGGCCGAGCGCGGCGGCCGCATTCGGGTCATGCGTGATCGAGGGGCCCCGCTGCGCCTGCAAGCCTTGCTGGCCGGCCGCCAGCATGCCGCGGTGATCAGTGGCGGATCGGCCTCGCTGGCACGCGTGGTGCAGCGCATGCCCGACCCGGCCGCAGCCCGCGCCGGGCTGGAGATCATCGAAAGCCCCTTGCTGCGTGACCGCCTGCACCTGGCTTTTCCGAAGACGCTCGGCGCCCGGCCCGTGCTGGACCGCTTCAACGCTGCCATGGCGGCGCTGGCTCAGCCGAGGTAGCGCGCGCGCAGGTGCGCCTGGAAGTGCGCGGGATTCAGTGTCTCGCCGCTGGCGCGGCGCACCAGCTCGGCGGTATCCCAGCGCGAACCCTGACTCCAGATGCGCGAGCGCAGCCAGTCGAACACCGGCTGGAGCTCCCCCCGACCGATGCGCTCGTCCAGGTCGGGCATTTCGCGGCGCATGGCGGCAAAGAATTGCGCCGCGTACATGGCCCCCAGCGTGTAGCAGGGGAAGTAGCCGAACAGGCCGGCGGGCCAGTGCACGTCCTGCATGCAGCCGTTCTTGAAGTTGCCGACCGTGGACAGGCCGAGCAGCAGCTGCATCTTGGCGTCCCACAAGGCGGGGATGTCGTCGACCTCGATCTCGTCTTCGACCAGGGCGCGCTCGATCTCGAAGCGCAGGATGACATGCGCCGGGTAGGTCACCTCGTCGGCATCGACGCGGATGTAGCCGGGTTGCACGCGCGTGAGCAGGCGGTGCAGGTTGGCCGGCTCGAAGGCCGGCTGCGCACCCAGATGCTGCTGCAGCAAGGGCGACAACTGCGCCGCGAAACCAGGGTGGCTGCCCAGTTGCATCTCGAAGCTCAGGCTCTGGCTCTCGTGCAGACCCATGGAGCGGGCCTGCGCCATCGGCAGGCCCAGCCAGTGGCGGGGCAGGTTCTGCTCGTAGCGGCCATGGCCGGTCTCGTGGATGACGCCCATCAGCGCTGTGAGCGGCTCGGTCTCGTTGTAGCGCGTGGTCATGCGCACGTCTTCGGGCACGCCGCCACAGAAGGGGTGCGCCGACTCGTCGAGCCGTCCAGCTTCGAAATCGAAGCCCATCAGGCCCATCACCGCGCGGCCCAGTTCACGCTGCGCCGCCACCGGGAAGGGACCCACGGGCGTGAGCACCGTCTGCGTGGACTGGTGCGCCTGGACCTCCTGGATGAGGCCAGGCAGCCAGGATTTCAGGTCGCCGAATACGCGTTCCAGTTCGGCGGCGCGCATGCCGGGCTCGTGCAGGTCGAGCAGGGCGTCGTAGCGCGACAGTCCACCGGCCTGGCTCAAGTGCTGGGCCGCTTCGCGCACCAGCTTGACCACCTCCTGCAGCATGGGGCGGTGACCGTCCCAGTCATTGGCATGGCGCTGCGTGCGCCATGCGTGCTCGCAGCGCGAACTGGCGAGGCTGAGCGACTCGACCAGTTGCTGCGGCAAGGCATTGCTCGCACGCCAGTGCCGATGCATCTCGCGCACCGACGCGCGCTGTTCGTCGTCCAGCGGCTCGGCGGCCGCCTGCGCCAGCAGACCCGGCCACTCCGGCGCCGTGGCCAACTCGTGCAGCAGTCCGCCCATCTCGGCCAACGCGGCGGCGCGTGCTTCCGCCCCTTTCTCGGGCATGTTGGCACTCTGGTCCCAGCTCGCAATGGACTGCAGATGGCCCAGGCGGTAGATGCGCTGGTGGCGGCGGGTGAGTTCCTGGTAGGCGTTCATGGCACGAATTCTCCGGGGAAGAGCCACAGCAGGGCAGAGGTCATGAGCAGGTAGCGAAGGAACTTGCCGACCGCCATGTATGCCAGACAGGGCAGCAGGGGCAAGCGCAACCAACCCGCCACAGCGCACAGCGGGTCGCCCACCAGCGGCAGCCAGGACAAGAGGCAGCCCTTCGGCCCCAGTTGTTTCAGCCACTGCAGCAGGCGTGGGTTCTGCGGCGCATGGTGGCGCAGGCGTTCGTAGCCCCGTTCGGCACCGTACCCCATGGCCCAGGAAATGCCACCCCCCAAGGTGTTGCCCAGGGTGGCCACGAGGATCGCCGGCCAGAACATGTCGGCGTCGGCCTTCACCAGCGCGAACACCGCAGGCTCCGAGCCCATAGGCAAGAGCGTGGCGCTGAGCAGCGCGACCACGAAGACCGCACTCAGACCGACCTTGGGCAGGGCCAGGGCGGCCAGCAGGGTGGCGATGGCGGAATGGAGGGCGGCTTCCACGGAGTGTTGTTTGGAGGGTGCTTTGGCGGAGGCTGTGAGATTGCCGTGACTTCGTCACGTCCAAATCCGCTGCGCGGCTTTGACCGAACTCATCTGGCGGAGGCTGTGAGATTCGAACTCACGGGCCCTTGCGAGCCGGCAGTTTTCAAGACTGCTGGGTTAAACCACTCCCCCAAGCCTCCGCGTCCGTCCTTCCATCATCCCGTTTTGCCATCGAGGCTGCGCCTCGATGTCCGGCCCGCTGCCGCGTGCCGAGCAAGACTGCTGGGTTAAACCACTCCCCCAAGCCTCCGCGTCCGTCCTTCCATCATCCCGTTTTGCCATCGAGGCTGCGCCTCGATGTCCGGCCCGCTGCCGCGTGCCGAGCAAGACTGCTGGGTTAA
>JAFLDE010000066.1 GCA_017302655.1 Burkholderiales bacterium | reverse complement strand
CTGTTCGCCATTTAAAGAGGTACGTGAGCTGGGTTTAAAACGTCGTGAGACAGTTTGGTCCCTATCTTCCGTGGGCGCTGCAAGATTGAGAGAGCCTGCTCCTAGTACGAGAGGACCGGAGTGGACGTACCGCTGGTGTATCGGTTGTCATGCCAATGGCATTGCCGAGTAGCTAAGTACGGAAGAGATAACCGCTGAAAGCATCTAAGCGGGAAACTCGTCTCAAGATGAGTCTTGCCGGGGCCTTGAGCCCCCTGAAGAGTCGTTCGAGACCAGGACGTTGATAGGCTGGGTGTGGAAGCGCAGTAATGCGTTAAGCTAACCAGTACTAATTGCTCGTGAGGCTTGACCCTATAACCTTGACATCCTGTCAAGGTGTGCGATCACCGTCTTCAATTTGGTGCGCAATCCGATGGCCAAAAGGCCCTGATTTCTAAAGAGACTCTGCGAATTGGGCGGCTTGAGTAACGAAGCCGCTGACAAGTTAAGCCTGATGACCATAGCGAGCTGGTCCCACTCCTTCCCATCCCGAACAGGACAGTGAAACAGCTCAGCGCCGATGATAGTGCGGATTGCCCGTGTGAAAGTAGGACATCGTCAGGCTATTAATCTGAAACCCCCTGTCGCGTAAGCGATAGGGGGTTTTGCTTTTGGGATTCGCAGGCCCACTCAATCGCGGTAAGCATAAACTTGCTGCCCCTCCCCCCCTCGCGCTGCAACAATCAAGTGCTCTGGTCAAGCCAGCGCCTCAGAGGCCTTCCCAAAGCCGCAGATAATTGCTGCCAACGACTGCGAACATGTCTCTGTTCAAAGATTCTGGCATACCAGGCGCTATCTTGAAGATCCTTGCGTCCGGCGAGTAGATCTCGACATAGATCGCGCATCGCAGAAAGTTCGTCAAAAGCAGTACGTCCATTTCGGTACGTCTTCTCGCCGCTGGTGATGGGTCTGCGGTGGCTAGCTTGAACAGCATCAATCAGTGCTGTCTTCGTTTCGCCGCGCAATTTCTGAAGCGTAGGCCACAGATATTTGTCCATGCCCCAACTGGAGACATTGCCCGCCATGTGTGGACGGCCGGCCAGAAACAGCTCGCCACGGTAGAAGGGCATCATCACCTCTACCCAATCGACATAGCGAAAGAGCTGGTGCGGCTGACTCAGCATCCAGCGATGCGTGTAATGACTGTCGTGCATCAGCGTGGGCGAGAAGACATCTAGCCCTTCGCACCTTGCGAGGAAAAGCGCGCGATTGATGTCACTGACACCGATCCAAACGTCGTCGTCAATGAGCCCTACATACTCAGGTGAGCGTTTGCTGGCGTGAAGCCAATTGCCTAGAGCTTGAAAGATGTCGCCTTTGCACTCGGTCGGCTGAGAAAGCACAATGACTTCCAGCCCTGCAACCTTGCGGTCTCCTGGAGTCTGCTGCCCGGTGTAGTCGAAAAGCAGCCAATCGAATTGGGCCTCGGCATCAAGATGCACACACGGCAGGGCTTGCTGCCCGCCGTGCCATGAGACAAGTACGAGCGGACGCTGAGTCATGGTCCGTGCCAAGCGTTGTGGAGTGAATATTGCAGCTTGTGGCGGAACTTGCGCCACTTGCTACGGAGTCCGTCCTCTGCAACCTTCACACCAATGCTGCTGTCTTGACTGGTTTCTTCGTCAAGAACAATCACGGGCGGCTCCACGCCTCGCACATCGAGATCCCGACTTTCCCACCAGTGGCGCAAGTCGACGTCGATCGGCCGACCAAATGGTATGCGCGTGTCAAGCAGCTTTTCCGCGCCTCGCCGGCTCAGCGCATAGCCCGCCGTCAAACTGGGGACACGTCGGTAGCGAACGAGGTCATGCCCAGCACACAAGGCTACTTGGGAGGCCAGCTTCTCCCGCTTTCCCAGCCCTGAGCGCCCGATCAATTTGATCATGTCCCAGTCGGCCGGCAACGCAGCAATCGCTTGGCAGGCAGAGGTAAATGCGTCGATCAGACGAACGTCATCTTCGAGGACGATGACCAGCGGATGCGATGACGCCTGCAGCCACTGCCAAAGCGCAAGGTGGCTGGCGTAACACCCCTTCTCACCGTTAACGAGGGGCTTGTGAAACTGCTTGGCATTGAGTGGTTCACTATAGAGCCGCCTCTGGTCGCCCTCCGGCAGCGTCGCCCAGAGCACGCCGGCAAAACGCTCTCCTTGAAGGCCCAAGCGTCGCAACTCAGCCTCCAGTCTTGCCCGGCGTTCTAAATCGCGGTCCAGATTGATAAATCGAATGGCGGGCATCGAATCCATCAGTGGACACCGGTATGCGCGACACGATGTATCGCATTGAGGTCAAAGTCTGAACCGACGAGTTCGCTGGCCAAGCGAGCCACACGGGACCCCTTCGGCGGTGGCTTGCAACCACCGACTGCGTGGACGAGTCGTGCGCTCGCGCGCCTGTCATTTGGCCGGTACTTGAGGAGGACCACTCTGCGTCGGAGTCGCGTGATGTGCTCTGGATGCGCGAATTCCTCGAATCGAATCCAGCCGAACTGCTGCCAATCGCCCGGCTGCCACTGGTTCAGCTCCATGGAGTCAGGGTTGCGAAATTCAGCGCTCCGATTGGTGAGGTTCAGGCGAAAGTACGGCATGCCGAGGTGACGCTTAGGCTTGCGCTCACCGATCCCCTTCTCGAAGCGAAACGTTTCGGTTCGCGGCTCCTGTACTGCATGCACCTGCGTGCAGACTTGTGAGAAAAGGTGATCGCAGGTTCCGACAGAGGCCTGCGGTGTGCAAGCGCCTAACTGATTCCATTCGCTGTCAGCCGGATTCAGGCCCGAGACCGAGGAGGGGTCGCGCCGACCCACTCCGTTCTCCGCCTTTATCTCGGAAACTGTTGGACTCAGGTGCACGTTGACGTTGAGATCATCGGTGTCAAGCATGTTGGCGACATTGAAACGAGCGCTCGCTGCTCTCAAGCTAGTCGGTGTAGCGGATTGCGCGCAACGTGTCTGTGACTGAATCGGTGTCCTCGCAACTCAGGTTCGGGGGCTCCATCGGCAGACCCTCGATGGGGCGAACCGTCCCGGGGAACCGCTCGACCAAGTTGGTGTGGATCTGTTGGGTGCCGCCGACACGGTCGTTGTAGCGCGACAGCACATGGTCCGTGTAGGGCAGGCCCGACTCCAGCGATCGGTGAAATGAAACGGGTTCATTCTCAAAACGCATGCTTGTACGGATTCCTGGCGGTCGCGGGGGGCGCGACGCGCGCGAGGCGCGCGCAGACGCAGCGACATCCGTCGAAATCGTTGTCGCTTTAGCTCACGCTGGTCACATGGTCATCGTGTCGCGACCCATCAGCTTCTTAAAGAAAGCCGAGACGCTGTGGCGGCTCTGCTCCCGATCCACCACGGCCTGATCGGTGACGTAATTGAACTGCAGCGCTCGACGCGGGCCTTCGTAGCTGGTGTGGCCATGCCAACTATGGTCACAACGACGAAACACTAGCAGAGTGCCGCCCGCAGGCTCCACTTCATCGACATAGTCGTTGAGATCGGTGCCGTTTCTCAAAATGCGCAGGCGGGCATTGGCGTTGTCCCAATGGTCGTCATTCATGTAGAGCAAGATGGTGATGATCTTGCTTTTTGTATCCGTATGGATTTGGCCATCGCGGGCGCGGCAATGGCCCCGAACGGTGTACATCAATGGCCGATCCGTGAGGTCCACATCAAACTTTCGCTCGATCGCATGCCGGAACTCTGGGCCGTGGAAGTCATCGATCACCTGCTTGAAGCCCCCCTTGATGTCCAGCCCCCCCGCTGGGTGAGAACCCGGTCCGGGAACCTTTGGATAGTCGACACGCGCTGCGTTCAAGGCCTCGGGCTTCAGGAAATTGCGCACTACCAGAAAGTCGTAGGGGTCACGGCGCAAGGGCGTGGCGTCAAGAAGGTCAAGGCGAAGGGTGGACATGCTGGACTCCTGCTGGTTTCGCAATGCTACGGCTTGGCGTGTAACGCGCTTGCATCCAAGTCATGAAGTACTACTTCTCGTGCACCGGGCCGCCACTCGCCACGCCAGCGTGCCTCGCGTTCCGAAATCCAGCGCCGGGCCTCTTCACGACTCAGGCGCATCAGGTCCAAGCCCAAGTCTTTCAGCCGGTCGGTGAGCATAGGACGATCAAACATGCGTGCTGCCATCAGCTGGCCCGCGCTGGGTCGGGGGTGGCCGTCGGCGCGGAAGAAGCGTGACAAACTGGGATCCCCTGGGCGTAGCCCCTCCAGAGTAATGGCATTGGGGTAAGAAAAGTCCCAGTAGCTGAGTCCGGCTGCGCACCGTGACTTCCAAGTCGCCAAGAAATCCCAAATGGCCTGCTTGAGCTGCTGCTGGTCAGGTACGTAGTCGAGGATCACGGGGTGAGAGATCGTCCAGTAGGTGTGCACGCGAACCCCGCCCGCGCAAGCCAGCCTCAATGCCTCGGCCAGTTCATCGAGTTGGCGTGGAAGCGCCTCGACATCCAGCGCTTCTGGAGCCCCTTCGCCACTGGGCTGGCCGGCCAGGACCCGCTGCCAGTGATGCAATCTGGCAGGGGCGCTGGAGAAGTCGCGTCGGTCGTAGGCGTGCAGCAGCACCTCCTTGGGCGTGCCAGCGCGGAACTTGCGCACGATGCTGTAGGCCGACAGGTTGTTGCCCACTGCTGCGCCGCTCAAGGTGGCCGCAAAGAAGCGGTTCCAGCCTTTCTGCGCGTTCTTGCTGCCGTCTGGATGGACATTCAGCAATCCATCGTTGAAGCCGTACTGAAACTGTGTTTGTCTCGGGTGCCGAATGAAGGAGTTGAGATTTAGCACCACCGTGTCGAGACGTCCACCAGCTAAGGCCGACTGAAGGAAACGGCGGTTCTCGTACGGGAAACCACCTGACACGGCATGGTTGAAGAAGGAGCGACCGAGCAGGTTGCTGATCTCTTCGTAGTCAAACGCGTCTCGCGCCCAACTCGCGCCGAACACGGCCACCTCGGGCTGCAAACGGTCGTGGATCATCGGCTTGTACGTCCGCTCCCAGCCCACGTTGTTTTGCAGCACACGCTGGTTTTCCGGCGCGGCGATGAAGAAGAAGGCGCTCGCATTGATGGCGATCACCACAGCCCAGAGCAGAGCGGCGACGCCAAGGATCCAGCGCAGATGCGTGCTCGGGCTTTGCATTCAGAACTGGAAATAGAGGAAGGGAGACAGGTTGCTGATGGCGAACCAGCCAATGGTGAAGGTCAACGCCGTCAACATCGCCCATCCCGCACTGAAACCATAGCCAAAGCCAAGGGCCGATCGCTCCATGGCTGCCCCAAACACCTTGTTGGGCAAGTAGACCTGGTGGCGGGCGAACAACTGCGCGCTGTTCGGCAAGAACCAAGCGATCAGGAAGTACAGCCAGACGAAGGTGATCAGACCGCGCGAAGTCGGAGTGAAGGACTCTTGCGCACCCAGGCCTAGCATGGCCTGCACGAACTGGTTGGCTTGCTCCAGGTCGACTGCACGGAAGTAGATCCAGGCCACACAAACACATATGTAGGTGAGCAGCACGCCCGCCCAGCGTCGCCAGCCCGTCGCCTCGCCATGACGTCCACTCGCCAACCGGCGCCAGCAGTGATTGACGACCAGGAAGAGGCCGTGCAGACCGCCCCAGACGATGAATTGAAGTCCTGCTCCGTGCCACAGCCCGCCGAGCAGCATGGTTGCCAGCAAGGCCGCCATGGTGCGTGGGAAGCCGTGACGGTTGCCGCCGAGCCGGATGTACAGGTAGTCGCGCAAGAAGGTGGATAGGGAGATGTGCCAGCGCCGCCAGAACTCGATGATGTTGTGGGCCTTGTACGGGCTCCAAAAATTCAAGGGCATGCGAAAGCCCCACAAGAAAGCAAGGCCAGCTGCCATGTCCGAGTAGCCGCTGAAGTCGAAATAGATCTGAAAGCTGTAGCCGACGGCTGCCAGCCACGCGTCGAGCGTGCCTGGCGCAGTGCCCTGCTGAGCAGTGATGAAGATTGCGTCGCTGTATCGGCCTGCGTTGTCGGCCAGCACGGTCTTCTTGAACAGACCCATCGAGAACAATGCCAAACCGATGCCCACATGGTCGGCTCGAAGCCGCCATTCCACCTTGGCATGTACCTGGGGCAGGAAATGCGACTGCTGGACGATCGGCCCGGCGATCAGTTGCGGGAAGAAAGCGATGAAGAACACGTAATCCAGCAGGGCTGGGCGCTCCGTCTTGCCCTCGGCCACATCGATGAGGTAGCCAATCTGTTGGAACGTGAAGAAGCTGATGCCAATTGGCAGGACGATTTGCTGCAGGGCGAAGTCCAGTTCGAACAGGCCGTTGACCCCGATGATCAGCAGGTCCAGGTATTTGTAGTAACCGATCAGCGCAAGGTTGGCACCTACGCCGATCCAAAGCAGCCAGCGCTTACGGGCCCTCGCGTTCTGACCTTCCAGTCCTCCGGACACCATGAAATTGAAGGCCAGCGACAGTGCGAGAAGGATCAGGTATTTCGGGATCCAGAAGCCGTAGAAAAACACTGAAGCTGCAACCAACAGAAGCTTGCATTGGCGCGGCGCCCAGCGGCTGACCAGTCCATATAGGACCAGCAGCACCAACATGAAAACCAGAAAGGCGTGCGAGGAAAAGACCACGTCTCAAGCGTGCCGGTTCGGCCGGTTCATGAGTGCTTTCAATCCGTCCAGTGCTCGGCCACCCATGGGACGGGCAGCATGCCGCGGCCGGCACGGTTGCGCCGTCCAGCAATGGCATCCGGCGGGTTGACTTCGCCATGAAACACCACGATGCGGCAGTCGGCGGGGATGCGCGCCGGCTGCCAGAAGCTCAGCGGCCAGGGCGGGAGGCACTGGTACTTGAAGCTGGCGCACCATTCCTTGGGCCAGTAGCTCAGCTTTCCCTGACGGTGCAGATAGTGGCTGAGGAACTCCTGCTCGTTGCGGTGCTTGGCACGGACTTCGCGCTGGTGAGCGACGAAGTGGTCCAGCATGTCTGTGTGCGCACCCAATTTGAAGCGGTACACCGACGAGTTGCCAGTCACACGCCAAGGGCGTTTCCAGTCCTTGATGATCAAGAACTCGCCCGGCGCTTCAAAGAAGGGCGTGATGTCGTCGACGATGACGATGTCTATGTCGAGGAAAAGGGCTTGCCCCTGCAGTCCGAACAAATCGCGCTGGTAACTGTTCAGCTTGCGCCAGCCCCCGTCGAGCTTGCTGGCCTGTAGGTTGAGTTCAGGAAGCGGGAAGCATTCGACCTCAGGTCGTACACCGTTCGAATCGTCGGTGAAGCACACGAAGCGGTAGGCGCCCTTCAAGTGCCGGCTTACCATGCCGTAGAGCCGGTTCACATACTCGGGGCCGTACTTCGTGCCCCACTTCATGCACATCACGAAGCGATCACTCACGGCTCAAAGTTCCTCCACAGGTCGGGGTGGAAAGCTGTCCCAGCTGAGGCAGCCAGGGCACTGCCAGAAGTAGTGCAGCGCCTCGAAGCCACATGCTGCGCAGCGGTGCCGAAGCAGCGGTTTGGCGGCGGCGTCAACAGCGCGTTGCAAAGGCGCGGAGACCTCCAGGGCGTGAGCCGCCAGCAGTGGTTGCAGCAAGCCGCTGGCGGCGTTCAACGATGGGTGCAAGCGCAGATGCGCAAGCAGGCGCTCGGCATGACCACCTGGATCCAGTAGTTTCATGCTCGTCAGCAGAGACAACGCGGGTTCCTCGGCATATCGCTCCTTCAGCCTCGCCAAAGCCGCTGGGGCTTGACCGGCTCCTAGGGCGGCGAGGGCGTAGTCGTCTGCCACCAGCAGGAAAGTGCTGAGTCGAAGGTTTGCAAGCACCTCAAAGCATTGCAGGGCAGCTTCGTGCTGCCCAGCTTCGAGCTTCCAGCGACCATCTTGAACATAGGCGCGCGGGTGTGCTGGTGCGATGTGCTTGGCCTTGTCTATCAGGGCCCGTGCTTCGTCTGCGTGTCCTGCGTCGCGGGCGAGCAGCGCCTGTTCGACGAGGAAATGTGCGCGACGCGGTGCGAAGGATCCTGCGCCCCGCTGCTCTAGTTGGGCAGCGACCTCAGCAGCATGTGCCCAGTCTCGGCTGCGCTCATAGAGGCTCAGCAAGGCCAACTCGGCATCCAGCTCGTAGGCGCTGCCTTTCAGCGCCAGGTACGCGGCTTCGGCTCGGTCGAACAGGCCAGCCTTGAAGAAGTCCTGGGCAAGCGCATGCTGGGCGCGGTGGCGCTCACTCTCCGGAAGGTCGCCTCGCTGCAGCAGGTGCTCGTGCACGCGCACGGCACGTTCGGTTTCGCCGCGGCGGCGGAAGAGGTTGCCAAGGGCGAAGTGCAGCTCGACCGTATCGGGATCCAACTGCACGGCTTCAATGAAGGCATCAATGGCTTTGTCCTGTTGCTCGTTGAGCAGCAGGTTCAGGCCCTTGAAGTAAGGAGCCGCAGCATCGCGCGGGTCGCGCTTGCCCTGGCGGATATCTAGCCTGGACGCCAACCAGCCTAGCGCAAACGCCGCCGGAATGATGAGCAATAGCCAGCTGGCATCAAAGCCCGTCACGAGGGGGCTCCTGCGGGGGCGCGGCCGGAAGCGGGGTCGCGGCCTGCCTGCGCTGTCGCCACCAGGCGGGCACCATGGCCACGATGCCGAATGCCGCGCCCAGCGCAAAGGTCAGCAGCACCACGATGACCAAGGGGGTGCGCCACTGAAATCCAAAGAACCAGTGCACCACCACGTCATGGCTGTTGTTCAGCGCAAAGGCGAACAAGGTGAAAAAGAGAAACAGGCGCAGGAGCCAGGTGAACAGGGGCATGGCTCAGTCGGCCACCTTGGCGGACGAGGATCCTGGCGTCTCAACCGCTTCGCGCAACGCTTTGCCTGGCTTGAAGTGAGGCACCAGCTTCTCCGGGATCGGCACGGCTTCGCCGGTGCGCGGGTTGCGGCCCATGCGCGGCGGTCGACGACTGACCGAAAAGCTGCCGAAGCCACGGATTTCGATGCGGTGACCTCGCGCCAGTGCATCGCTCATGGCGTCGAGGATGGTCTTGACCGCGAACTCGGTGTCGCGCTGGTTGATCTGCGGAAAGCGTTCGGCCAGCAGGGTGACGAGGTCGGAGCGGGTCATGGGAGTTCGCCGAAGAAATAAGGCCCGCGACAGCAAACTGCGCGGGCCTTCGAAGGATAGCCGGCGGGGCCGGTGCCACCGCCTTGGCTTGGATCAGGTTGTGCCCTGATTACTGCTTGTTTTCCATCTTGGCACGCAGCAGCGCGCCAAGGCTGGTGGTGCCAGCGCTCTCGCGGTCGCTGGCGGCCGACAGGCTCTTCATGGCTTCCTGGGAATCGGCGTCGTCCTTGGCCTTGATCGAGAGCTTGATCGAGCGGGACTTGCGATCCACGTTGATCACCAGGGCCGTGACTTCGTCGCCTTCCTTCAGCACATTGCGGGCGTCTTCGACGCGATCGCGGCTGATTTCGCTGGCCGGCAGGTAGCCGATCACATCTTCGCCGAGCACGATCTCAGCGCCGCGCGGGTCAACGGCCTTGACCTTGCCGGTGACGCTCGCGCCACGGTCATTCACGGCCGTGAAGCTGGTGAACGGATCGCTGTCCATCTGCTTGATGCCCAAGCTGATGCGCTCGCGCTCGACGTCCACAGCCAGCACGATGGCTTCGATTTCCTGGCCCTTCTTGAAGTTGCGCACCGCGGCTTCGCCGGTTTCGTTCCAGCTCAGGTCGCTCAAGTGCACCAAGCCGTCGATTCCGGCGGCCAGGCCAATGAAGATGCCGAAGTCGGTGATCGACTTGATCGGGCCCTTGACCTTGTCGCCGCGCTTAAAGTTCTGCGCGAACTCCTCCCACGGATTGGCACGACACTGCTTCATGCCCAGGCTGATGCGGCGCTTGTCTTCGTCGATCTCCAGCACCATGACCTCGACTTCCTGGCCCAAGGTGACGACCTTGGCAGGCGCGACGTTCTTGTTGGTCCAGTCCATCTCGGACACGTGCACCAAGCCCTCGATACCCGGCTCGATTTCCACGAATGCGCCGTAGTCGGCGATGTTGGTCACCTTGCCGAACAAGCGCGTGCTGTTCGGATAGCGGCGGCCCACGCCCATCCAGGGATCGTCGCCCAGTTGCTTGATGCCAAGCGAAACACGGTTCTTCTCGGCGTCAAACTTCAGCACCTTGGCCGTCAGTTCCTGACCGACGGTCACCACTTCGCTCGGGTGACGGACACGGCGCCAAGCCATGTCGGTGATGTGCAGCAGGCCGTCGATTCCGCCCAGATCCACGAACGCACCGTATTCGGTGATGTTCTTGACCACGCCGTTGACGATGGCGCCTTCGGACAGGGTTTCGAGCAGCTTGGCGCGCTCTTCGCCCATCGAGGCTTCAACAACCGCGCGACGGCTCAGTACCACGTTGTTGCGTTTGCGGTCCAGCTTGATGACCTTGAACTCCATGGTCTTGCCCTCGAACGGGGACAAGTCCTTGACCGGGCGGGTGTCGATCAGCGAGCCGGGCAGGAAGGCGCGGATGCCGTTGACCATGACGGTCAAACCACCCTTGACCTTGCCGCTGACCGTGCCAGTGACGAACTCGCCGCTCTCCAGCGACGTTTCGAGGCTCAGCCACGAAGCAAGACGCTTGGCCTTGTCGCGCGACAGGATGGTGTCGCCGTAGCCGTTCTCGACGGCGTCCACGGCCACCGAGACGAAGTCACCGATCTGGACTTCGATCTCGCCCTGGTCGTTCTTGAACTCTTCGACGGGCACGTAGGCTTCGCTCTTGAGGCCGGCGTTCACCACCACAAAGTTGTGCTCGATACGAACCACCTCGGCGGAGACGACTTCGCCGGAGCGCATGTTGGCGCGCTGGAGCGATTCTTCGAACAGCGCGGCGAAAGATTCCACGGCAGCTGCGGTCTGGGTCTGGGTCATGGGATTTCCTGATGCGGCACTGACGCGTGCCGCTGGCGGTTGGCTCGGCGCTTGGGGGGCCGAGGGTTGCAAATGCGCGGCGGGTTGCGCCGCGCGGCTAAGAACTGCATCTTACGAAGCCGGGAACCGGTTCGCCTGAGCCCACCAATTCAGCACCTGCTGCACCGAGTCCTCGATGGATAGCTGGCTGTTGTCGAGCTCTTTGGCGTCTTGCGCTGGCCTTAAGGGGGCGGTAGGTCGATTCCTATCCTGTTCATCCCGTCGCTCAAGGTCAGCGAGCAAGCCCGCGATGCTAGTCGAAATTCCCTTGGAAATCAACTGCTTGTGCCGCCGTTCGGCACGTGCCTGTGGGCTGGCTGTGAGGAAGACCTTGAGCGCTGCGTCGGGGAAGACGACCGTCCCCATGTCCCGACCGTCGGCCACCAAGCCAGGCGCTCGGCGGAAGGAGAGCTGCAACTGGTGCAGGGCTTGGCGCACCTCGGGGTGTGCGGCCACCTGAGACGCGCCCAGCCCGATGGCCTCAGCGCGCAGAGCTTCGGTGACATCGTCTGCGCCCAGCCAGCAGCGGCCCGCATGGAAGAGGAGGGGCAAATGGCAGGCCAACTTCGCCACCCCAACGGCATCCGCCCAATCCACTCCCGCGCTTTGTGCGGCAAGCGCGGCGGCACGGTAGAGCGAGCCAGAGTCGAGCACGGCGTAACCCAGTCGGCGGGCGACCTCATCAGCAAGGGTGCCCTTGCCGGAGGCGGTTGGGCCATCGATGCACAAGACCGGCACATCGCTCGGCTCAGACTTCACAAGTCCGAGTAAAGCTTCAAAGTAGTCGGGGAAGGTCTTTGCCACACAGGCGGGGTCTTCAATGCGCACGGGCACCGGCTCTCCACCCAGCACGGGGTTGAGTGCGGCGAGCGAAAAGCACATCGCCATGCGGTGGTCGTCGTACGTGTGGATGCTGGCACGCTGCCACTGCCGCAGGGGCTTGACGGCAATCCAGTCCGGTCCTTCGTCGACCTCGGCGCCCAGCTTGCGCAATTCCTGGGCCATGGCGGCGATGCGGTCGGTCTCCTTGACACGCCAACTACCGATGCCGGTAAGCCGCGTGGGTCCATCTGCGAACAGGGCCATCACGGCGAGTGTCATGGCCGCATCCGGGATGGCCACGCAATCGGCATGGATGCCGCGCAGCGGCCAGCGCCCGCGCGCCACGCTGATCGCGTTCGGCTCCAGGGACACGGAAGCCCCCATGGCACGTGCAAAATCGGTGAAGCGCACATCACCTTGCAAAGCCTCGCTGCCGACGCCTTCGATGCGGACCGGCTCTGTGCTGGCGCCAATCGCGCCCAGGGCAATGAAGTAGGAGGCTGCAGACGCGTCGCCCTCCACGTACAGCGTGCCAGGCGTGCGCAATCGGCTGCCGGCTGGGATCACGAAGCGCGACCACTCTTCCCGGATCACCTTCACACCAAAGCGTTCCAACAGCGCCAGCGTGATGGCGATGTAGGGTTTGGAGATCAACTCGCCCTGGACCTCGATGGTCACTGCCTGTTCTGTGGCTACCAGCGGGAGGGTCATCAACAGGGCGGTGAGGAACTGGCTGGAGACGTCGCCTCTCACGCGCACCGGTTCGCCCAGGTGCAGTGCGGCGGGGCCGCTGACGCGCAGCGGTGGATAGCCGGGCTGGCCCAGGTCTTCGATGGTGCAACCCAGGCCGCGCAGCGCATCCACCAGGTCCTTGATTGGGCGCTCATGCATGCGCGGCACGCCGCTCAAGGTGTAGGAGCCGCTGTCACGCGCCGCCAGCAGGGCCAGCGCGGCCGCAAGAGGGCGCATGGCGGTGCCGGC
Organism: Burkholderiales bacterium; assembly: GCA_017302655.1. Taxonomy (GTDB): domain Bacteria; phylum Pseudomonadota; class Gammaproteobacteria; order Burkholderiales; family Burkholderiaceae_C; genus Inhella. The sequence continues at coordinate 8,474 of JAFLDE010000066.1, read as the reverse complement.
GTTGCCCAAGAACAGGTCAGCCGCCGGCAAAGCCAACTCGCCGCCCATGCCTTCCACTTCGAGCACGCCGTCGTCACGCCTCCGCCATGCACAACCCAGTCGACGCAACGACTCCAGCATCACGGCGGTGTCGTCGGCCTCCAGAAGGTCATGAATTTGACTGGTGCCTTCTGCTAGCGCTGCCAGCAGCAGCAGGCGGTTTGAAATGGACTTGGAACCCGGCAGGCGAACCGTGCCGGCCGCACCGCGCAGAGGCGGCAGGTCGAGAAAGGGAATACGAAGCATCAGAAATGCGAAGAGGGCTCGCCGTCTTCGGCGTCGAAGAAGGCCGGCTTCCAGCGATTGCGTGCGTCAGCCACCTGACGCAGCACGGTTTCCAGTGCGCTTGCGTCGCCTTCTTTCATGAAATGTTCCAGGCGGTCGAGCGCGGTACGCAAGCGCTGACTCTGGTGCAACACCTCGTCACGATTGGCCAGCAGGATGTCGCGCCATACCGTCGCCTCACCGCCAGCGATGCGTGTGAAGTCGCGAAAGCCGGTGCCCGCCAAATCCATGAACTCGCGACCCGAGGGCTGGCGCATCACGGAATGGAAGTAGGCGAAGGCGAGCAGATGCGGGAAATGGCTGACCGCCGCGTAGGCTGCGTCATGAGTCTCCGGTGTCATCTTCAGCACCTTGCAACCCAAGGCGGCCCAAGCACCAGCGGCGCGTTGCACCAGGTGCGGGTCGTTCTCGGGCAGCGGGGTCAACACCACCTGACGACCTTGGAAGAGCATGGCGTCGGCATGGCTGATGCCGGAGAGTTCCTTGCCGGCGATCGGGTGCGCCGGCACAAAGTGCGCGGCAAGGGGGCCGAGTACCTTCTGCGCTGCGATGGCGACGTCGGACTTGGTTGAGCCCGCGTCCATGATCAGGGTGCCCGGCTGGACCAGGTGGCGGATGGCGCGAAGCGTTGGCTCGGTAGCCGCAACCGGTACGGCGATGAGCACGATGTCCGAACCCGACACGGCGAGCAGCGCGGACTCGGCAGCGACGTCAATGACACCCAACTTCTTGGCTGTCTCGGTGGTGCTTGGGCTCTTGCTGTACCCGACCACACGCTTGCACAAGCCGGCGCGCTTCATGGCCAGAGCGAAGCTGCCGCCTATCAGGCCACAACCGATGACGCCGAGTTGCTGAAACTGGGGGCGGGGCACGCGTGCCATGGATCTAGCCCCTGCCGGGCTGCCTCAGGGCCGCGAAAGGTCCTTCGGGGGGTGTTGAACGGAGTGAGTCTGTCGGCATCTGCTTGGCTCAGTGGACGTCGATCGGGTAGGTGCCCAGCACCTTGAAGAAGGCACAGCAGTCACGCAACTCCTTCAGGGCCTGGGTCACATGAGGCTGGTCAGGGTGGCCCTGCAGGTCCATGTAGAAGTAGTACTCCCACTGGCCGCCACTGCGGGCCGGGCGCGACTCGAATCGCGTCATCGACACCCCATGAGTTTTCAAGGGCACTACCAAATCATGCAGGGCGCCTGGACGATTCAGCACGGAGACCACGAGCGAGGTGCAGTCATTGCCGCTGGCTCGAGGGCTGGGGTGCTTCTCGGGCTGCGTGAGGATCGCGAAGCGGGTTCGGTTGTGTGCATCGTCCTGGATCGCCGGCGACACGATGTGAAGGCCGTATTCGCTCGAAGCGCGATCACTTGCTATGGCCGCCAGGCAGGAGTCCTGCGCGGCCAAGCGTGCGCCTTCGGCGTTGCTGGCTACGGGGCGACGTTCGGCCTTTGGCAGGTGCTGGTTCAACCAGCCTTGGCATTGCGCGAGTGCTTGCGGGTGAGCTACCACTGCTTCGATGCCCTCCATGTCACCAAGCGCGCGAAGCAGGTTGTGCCGCACGAACAGGCTGGTCTCGCCAATGATGAACAGCGGCGTCGAGAGCAGCAGGTCCAGCGTACGGGCCACGCCGCCTTCGGTGCTGTTCTCCACGGGAACCACGCCGAAATCGGCGGCACCGGCGCTGGTGAGCTTGAAGACTTCATCGATGGTTGCCGCCGGCACGCGCACGATGGACGAGCCGAAGAATCCGAGTGCGGCCTGCTCGCTGAAGGTGCCAGCCGGCCCTAGGTAGGCAACCCGGGTGGGCGTCTCCAGTGAGCGGCAGGCGCTCATGATCTCGCGCCAGATGGGAGCGATGTTGTCCGACATGAGCGGACCAGGGTTGCGGCTCTTCAGACCGGCGATGACTTTGGCCTCCCGCTCGGGGCGAAACACCAGGCTGCCTTCGCGCTTCTTGATTTCGCCTACTGCCTGGGCCAGACCGGCTCGCCGATTGATCAGCGCGAGCAACTCGCGGTCCACCGCGTCGATCTGGTCGCGCAAGCTCAGTAGCGCGCTGTCGTCAGCCATGTCGGATCTCGAAGTCCTGCAGGAAGTTCACCAAGGCGCGCACGCCTTCAATGGGCATCGCGTTGTACAGCGAGGCACGCATGCCGCCTTTGCTCTTGTGCCCTTTGAGCTGCAAGAGCCCGGCCGCAGCCGCCTCGCGCAAGCAAGTGTCGGTGAGCGCGGGTTCGCGAAGGAAGAAAGGCACGTTCATGCGCGAGCGCACACTGGGCGCGACAGCATTGCTGAACAGCGAGGAGCGATCGAGAAATTCGTAAAGCAGCGCAGCTTTGTCGATGTTCTGTCGCTCGATGGCCGCCAAACCGCGCAGGCCCAAATATTCGAATTTCAGCGCCCAGCGGAACACCAGCCCGGCGACGTAGATCGAAAAGGTCGGTGGGGTGTTGTACATCGACCCTTGTTCGGCAACCCGCTGGTAGTCGAAAGCCGAGGGGCAATGCGGCAACGCTCGCCCCAGCAGGCTGCGGCGCGCGAATACCAGGGTGACGCCAGCCGGGCCGACGTTTTTCTGTGCTCCGCCGAAGGCCAGGCCGACGCGCGACCAGTCCATCGGCCGGGAAAGTTGGTTGGACGAGCAGTCCACTACCAAGGGTGCTGCAGATCCCAAAGCGTCAAGATCCGGCAGTTCGTGAAACTCGACGCCATCGATGGTCTCGTTGCTGCAGAGGTGCAGGTAATCGGCATCGGGCCGCAGTTGCCAATCCGAAGGCGAGGGGATGCTGCGGTATCCGTCGGCCTCGGTGTTGGCGGCAAAGTGCACGTCGGCGTACTTCCGTGCCTCGGCCGCGCTCTTGGCCGACCAACTGCCGGTCACCAGCACGTCGACCTTGCCGCGCATCGCCAGGTTCAAGGGCACGATGGCGTTCTCGGCCAAGCCACCACCCTGCATGAAGAGGACCGCGAAATCGTCGGGAACGGCCAGCAGACTGCGCAGGTCGTGCTCTGCTGCATCGATGATGGACTGGAACTGCGGCCCGCGATGGCTCATCTCCATCACGCCCATGCCGCAGCCCTGCCAATCGCTCATTTCCGCTGCGACTTGCTCGAGAACCGGCAATGGCAAACAGGCCGGACCGGCGGAAAAGTTGAACGGGCGGCGAATGCCGCTCATGATGTCACTTGCTGCCAGAGGCCGGCGCTGGCGCCGGCTTGACACCCAGCAGACTGGCGAGCTTGGCGTCTAAGGCCCGGGCCTTGGCCTCGATAAGGGCGCGGTTTTCGCTTGTGACGCGCTGCGCCAGCACGTTTTGGAACTCAGGGCTCATTTGTGCATAGCGTTTGATGACCGGCGATTCCAGATAGCCGATCAGTTGCTTGAGTTCCTCTTCATTGAAGTTCGCCTCCAGCTTGGCGCCTATCAGTTCTGGGGCGTGCTTAAGCGCGCTGGCACGAAGGGCCGGCACCACGTCCTTGCCATATTGCTGAAGCTCCGCTTCCATGGATTTGCCCAAAGCCTCGCGCTTATCTTGGGCGATGCGGGTGTTCAAGACCTGGCTTGCCGAAGCGACCAGTTGCTGGATGGGCACCTGGGCGAGCATGTTGCCGAACTGCTCGTACTGCGGCTTTTGCAGTGCGATGACCTTGGCCACCAACTCCTTCTTGCTCTGGGCCTGGGCAGCAGGACTGAAGAGGGCGGCGGCGGCCAGCGCGACGAGCACGTAGCGAGAGAGGGATTGCATCAGACGGTTCCTTCAGGATCAGTGGGAGTTTCCGGGGCCAGATCGACATCGCTGCCGGCGTCGTTCTCGACGATGCGCTGGAGGCCGCTGAGCTTGCTGCCATCGTCCAAAGCGATCAAGGTCACGCCTTGGGTGGCACGGCCCAGCTCGCGGATTTCCGCGACGCGGGTGCGCACCAGCACGCCCTTGTCGGTGATGAGCATGATCTCGTCTTCCGCGCGAACCAAGGTGGCGGCCACGACCTTGCCGTTGCGCCCACTTTGCTGGATGGCGATCATGCCCTTGGTGCCACGGCCGTGGCGGGTGTACTCGACGATGCTCGTGCGCTTTCCATAGCCGTTCTCAGTGGCAGTCAGCACGCTCTGGCTCTCATCTTCGGCCACAAGCATGGCGATCACCCGCTGGCCATCCTCCAGATTCATGCCGCGCACGCCACGCGCCGTGCGGCCCATGGCGCGCACATCGTCTTCGTCGAAGCGCACCGCCTTGCCACCATCACTGAAAAGCATCACGTCGTGGTGGCCGTCGGTCAGCGCGGCGCCAATGAGGTGGTCGCCCTCGTCCAGGTCGACGGCGATGATGCCGGCCTTGCGTGGGTTGCTGAAGTCGGACAGCTGAGTCTTCTTGACCGTGCCCTGAGACGTGCACATGAAGACGTAGTGGTTCTCGGGGAAGCTGCGGAACTCACCGGTCAGCGGCAGGACGACGTTGATCTTCTCGTCGGCTTGTAGCGGGAACATGTTGACGATGGGCTTGCCGCGCGAATTGCGCGAGCCCTGCGGCACTTCCCAGACCTTCAGCCAGTAGACGCGGCCGCGGTTGCTGAAGCAGAGGATCCAGTCGTGCGTGTTGGCGATGAAGAGCTGGTCGATCCAGTCGTCTTCCTTGGTCGCCGTGGCCTGTTTGCCGCGGCCGCCGCGGCGCTGCGCGCGGTACTCGCTGAGGGCCTGGCTCTTGATGTAGCCGGTATGACTGAGCGTGACCACCATGTCGGTGGGCGTGATCAGGTCCTCGGTGCCCAGTTCCAGTGCATTGCGCTCGATCTGGCTGCGGCGCGCGCCCAGCTTGGTCTGGCCAAACTCGTTCTTCAATGCCGTCAGCTCGTCGCCAATGATGGTGGTGACGCGCTCCGGCGTGGCCAGGATGTTTAGCAGATCGGCGATCTGCGCCATCACGTCCTTGTACTCGCCGACGATCTTGTCCTGCTCCAGCCCGGTCAGGCGCTGCAGGCGCATCTGCAGGATTTCGCCGGCCTGGGTTTCGCTGAGGCGGTAGAGGCCGTCGGCCTGCAGGCCGAAATGCGCTTCCAGGCCATCGGGGCGGAAGGAGGCGGCGCTGCCCGGGTTGTCGGCGTCGGCGCGGGCCAGCATCTCGCGCACCAGGCTGGAGTCCCAGCCCCGCGCCATCAGCTCGGCCTTGGCCACCGGCGGCGTCGGCGCGTTCTTGATCAGGGTGATGAAGTCGTCGATGTTGGCCAGCGCGACCGCCAGGCCCTCCAGCACGTGGCCGCGCTCGCGGGCCTTGCGCAGCTCGTAGACCGTGCGGCGGTTCACCACCTCGCGGCGGTGCTCCAGGAAGACCGTTATCAGGTCCTTCAGATTGCAGAGCTTGGGCTGGCCGTCGACCAGCGCGACCATGTTGATACCGAAGCTGTCCTGCAGCTGGGTCTGCTTGTAGAGGTTGTTCAGCACCACCTCGGGGACTTCGCCGCGCTTGAGTTCGATGACCACGCGCATGCCCGACTTGTCGGACTCGTCCTGGATGTGGCTGATGCCTTCCAGCTTCTTCTCATGGACCAGCTCGGCGATGCGCTCGAGCAGGGTCTTCTTGTTCACCTGGTAGGGGATCTCGTCGACGATGATGGCCTGACGATTGCCCTTGTCGATGTCCTCGAAATGGACCTTGGCACGCATCACCACGCGGCCGCGGCCGGTGCGGTAGCCCTCGCGCACGCCCTCCAGGCCGTAGATGATGCCGGCGGTAGGGAAGTCGGGCGCCGGGATGAAGCCCATCAGCTCGTCGATCGACACATCCGGATTGCGCAGCGTATGCAGGCAGGCGTCGACGACCTCGTTGAGGTTGTGCGGCGGAATGTTCGTAGCCATGCCGACCGCGATACCGGCGGCGCCGTTGATCAGCAGATTCGGCAGGCGGGCCGGCAGCACCAGCGGCTCTTTTTCCGAACCGTCGTAGTTCGGACCGAAATCGACGGTTTCCTTGTCGATATCGGCCAGCATCTCGTGGGCGATCTTGGCGAGGCGAATTTCCGTGTACCGCATCGCCGCCGCGTTGTCGCCGTCGACCGAGCCGAAATTGCCCTGGCCGTCGACCAGCATATGGCGCAGGCTGAAGTCCTGGGCCATGCGCACGATGGTGTCGTAGACCGCGGTATCGCCGTGCGGGTGGTATTTACCGATGACGTCACCGACGATACGCGCCGATTTCTTGTACGGGCGGTTCCAGTCGTTGTTCAGTTCGTGCATCGCGAACAGCACGCGTCGATGCACCGGCTTCAGACCGTCGCGCGTGTCGGGCAGCGCGCGCCCGACGATCACGCTCATCGCATAGTCCAGATACGAGCGGCGCATCTCCTCTTCGAGGCTGATGGGCAATGTTTCCTTGGCGAATCCGGAGCTCATGCGAAGGGCGTTTTCCTAAGGCGTGCCTGTTGTACCGGCACACCAGTCACAAAAGCGCGCGATTCTATGGGGCGGGTCATGTCGTAGCACTGCAACATCGTCATGGAGCCTTCAAGCGCGCCCGCCACAATGCAGCGCTGGAAAGCCCTCGTGGCACACTGGCGTGCGTCAGGGCACCCTTGAGGTTTTGCTGACCCTTCCGCCCAGGCAACTGCGGCACCCTTGAGAGGAAAACGATGAACAAACTGTCCCGCTTGGCCTCGTTGCTGGCTATCGCCGCACTGAGCCAGACCGGCGCTCAGGCGCAGTCCGTCAACGACAACTGGATGGATGCCTCGGGCAAGCTGGTTTGGCTCAATGGCACCAGTGAGCACTGCTGGCGAAACAACTCGTGGACGCCGGCCACGGCTGCCAAGCAAGCCGAAAACATCAAGGGCATGAAGCAGTTCGCCAACGGCAACTGCGACGGCGCGCTGGCTCCCCCGCCGCCACCGGCCCCGCCGGCCCATGCGCATGCGCCCGTGCCCCACGGCTGGGTCTACCTCGCCGTCGGCCTGTTCCTCACCGCCCTCGGCTTCGGCGTGTGGGGCGTGTGGAACATCTTCTTCGCCGACGGCGACGCGCAGACGATGGCGGCCGTGCGCACCCGCGCCGATCGCCTGAGCCAGGAAGTGTCGACCCTGCGCCGCTCCGACCAGATCAGCCGCGACGCCAACCGCGACCTCGAACGCACGCTGGCCGAGCGCGACGAGGAGATCGCCAGCCTGCGCGCCGACATCGCCTTCTACGAGCGCTTCGTCGGCGCCACCGGCCAGCGCCGCGGCCTGAGCGTGCACACCCTCGAAATGCGCCGGCAGGACGGTGACGCCTGGCATTTCGTCGCCACCCTCACCCAGAACGTCAATCGCGGCGCGGTGAACGACGGCCGGCTCACCCTGTCGGTGGAAGGTACCCGCGGCGACCGCATGGAGAAGCTGGCGTGGGCGACGCTGCGCAAGCAGGCCAACGCGCCGGGCCAGCCGTATTCGTTCAAGTACTTCCAGCAGTTGGAGGGAGAAGTCCTGTTGCCGGCCGACTTCAAGCCGCTGCGGGTCACCGTGCGCCTGGTCCCGCAGAGCGGCAGCGCGGTCGAACAGTCCTTCCCCTGGCCCGAAACGCTGCATTCCGCCGCCGGCGGATGACGCCGGCGCGCTTGAATGCCCGGTCTCCGGGCCGCATCCTGTGCACATGGATATGCACGCTTCCGCACCGTCCCCCGCCGATGCCGCGCCGTCGGCGCCGCTGGTCGACTTCACCGCCGCCGCTGCCGCCAAGGTCCGCGAGCTGATCCGCGAGGAAGGCAATCCCGCGCTGAACCTGCGCGTCTACATTCAGGGCGGCGGCTGCTCCGGCTTCCAGTACGGCTTCGAATTCGACGAGCAGCGCAGTGAGGACGACATGGCGATCGTCACCGATGAGGTGACCCTGCTGGTCGATCCGCTCAGCCTGCAGTACCTCGTCGGTGCGCAGGTCGACTACACCGAGAGCCTGCACGGCGCGCAGTTCGTGATCCGCAATCCGAACGCGAAGACGACCTGCGGCTGCGGCAGCAGTTTCAGCGCCTGAGGCGGCCGTGATGACGTTGCCGGCGCCCCGGTTCGCATTCGTCGAGGGCGCACTCGACCGTGCCGACGCCCTGCGCGACAAGCCCGATGCCCTGCATGCCTACTGGCCCGACGCCCGCGTGGTCGTCGTCGATGCCGACGGCCGCACGCGGGCGGACGCCGCGGGC
>JAFLDE010000065.1 GCA_017302655.1 Burkholderiales bacterium | reverse complement strand
CCGCGCCCGCGCTGGCCGCCTGCGTGCTGCTGCCGTGGGCGCAGGCATTGGCCCTGCCGCCCGCCCCGGCGCGCTGGCGTGAGCTGGCCGCCGCGCTGCCTTGGACCGATGCCTGGGCCCAGCCAGCGCGCAGCGAGGCGATGGAGCGGCAGATGGATGCGCTGTGCGAGCAGTGCATGGCCGAGCAGCCCGCCTCACCCGACACAGCCTGAACTTCAGGGCCGGGGCAACAGCTGCGCCACCGCCTGTTCGAGTTGCGCGGACGCGGTTCCGCTGCCATTGCTGAGCAGGATCACCGCCCAGCCTTGCTCCGGATAGCGCGCGTACTGGGTGCGAAAGCCGGCCAACGAGCCGCCATGCGCGACACGCCGCCAGCCCTGAACCTCGCGAAGCTCCCAACCCAGGCCGTAGCCTCCGGAATCGGCCCGCATCTTGCCGAGGCTGCCGTCGAGCAGGCGGGTGGGCGTCTCCAAGAGGCGCAGGGTTTCCGCCTTGAGCAGGCGCCCGGCGGCCAGCGCGGCCTCGAAGCGGGCGAGGTCGCGCACGCTGGACAGGAAAGCGCCGCTGGGGCGCAAGGCCACGTACTCGCGCACGTTGTGCTGCCGGCCGTCGCGCCACTCGTAGGAGGCCGCGCGGCGCGGCACCAGGTCGGCCACGCTGGTGGGGCGCGTGTCCTGCAGGCCGGCTGGCTGGAACAGCTCGCGCGCCATGAAGTCCGGCCAGGCTTGCCCACTGGTGCGGGCGATGACCTCGGCCAGCGCGAAGTAGCAGACGTTGCAGTACTGCATGCGCGTGCCGGTGGGGAAGTCCAGCGGCACCGGGTAGGTGGCGCGCACCAGGTCGATGTCGGGCAGGCGGCGCTCGGGGTCGAAGGCGGGCGACTCGCGCACGATGCCCGAGCTGTGGTTGGCCAGATGGGCCAGGGTGATGCCCTGCCAGCTGGCCGGTGCGTCGGGGAGGTGCCGGCTGATGGGGTCGCTCCAGGCCAACTTGCCCTGCTCAACCAGGCGCGCCACGCCGATCGCCAGCAGGGGCTTGCTGACCGAGGCGATGGCGAACACGGTGTCGGGCGTGACCGGCAGCTGATGCTCCAGGTTCGCCAGGCCATAGCCCTGGGCGTAGACCAGCTGGCCGTGGTGCACGATGCCCAGCGCCACGCCTGGCACCTGGCGCTGCGCCATGTGCTGGCGCACGGCGGCGTCGATGGCGGAGGTGTCCAGCGCGGGTTGGGCCTGGACCGCGCTCACCCACAGGGTCAGCGCGAAGAGGAAGCGTGAGATCACGGCGGGTGTTTGCTCTGCTGGCGAGGACCCGCAGTGTGCCGGGACTGCCGTGGCGCCCCCTTCGACCGACCGAGGCTCAGACCCTGAACACCGCCACCGCCTGGGCCAGCGCGTCCGCCTGCGTCTTCAGGCTCTGCGCAGCGGCGGCGATTTCCTCGACCAGGGCGGCGTTCTGCTGCGTGCCACGGTCCATCTCGCCGACCGAGGCGTTGACCTGCGCAATGCCGCTGCTTTGCTCGTCGGCGGCGTGCGCGATTTCGGCGATCAGGTCGTTGACCTTCTGTACGCGACCCTGCACCTCCTGCATGGTCTGGCCGGCCCCGGCCACTTGGCGGTTGCCCTCCTCGACCTTCTCCACGGAGTCCGCAATCAGGGTCTTGATCTCCTTGGCCGCCTCGGCGCTGCGCTGCGCGAGCAGGCGTACTTCGCCGGCCACCACGGCGAAGCCACGCCCTTGCTCGCCGGCACGTGCCGCTTCCACGGCGGCGTTGAGCGCCAGGATGTTGGTCTGGAAGGCGATGCCGTCGATGGTGCCGATGATGTCGCCGATCTTGCGCGAGCTGGCGCTGATGCGCTCCATGGTCTGCACCACGCCCTGCACCGCGGCGCCCCCGCGCTGCGCGGCCTCGCTGGCCTCGGCCGAGAGCGCCCGCGCGCTGCGCGCATGTTCGGCGCTTTGCTGCACGGTGGTCGTGAGCTCGCCCATGCTGGAGGCGGTGGTCTGCAGCGCGCCGGCCTGCTGCTCGGTGCGGTTGGAGAGGTCGAGATTTCCGGAGGCGATCTCCGCCGATGCAGTGGTCAGCGAGTCGACGCCACCACGCACGTCGGCGACCAGCCGGCCGAGCTGCGCACGCATGGCTTCCATGGCCAGCATGAGGCTGCCCTCGCGTGCGCCCTGGGTGGCGATGTGATGGCTGAGGTCGCCATCGGCAATCGCGCGGGCGGCTACGGTGGCTTGGGCGGGTTCGCCACCCAGCTGGCCGAGCACCGTGCGCAAGCCGGCCAGGGCCAGCACAGCGCTGGCCACCGTGGCCAACAACACCAGCACGAGCAGCATCCAGCGACCGCCTGAGTAGGCGCTGCCCACTTCGGCGGAGCGCGCATCGGCAATGGCCACCTCGCGCGCCATCAGCGCCTCCAGCGCCTGCCGAGCCGGCTCCAGCTTGGGCAAGGCGTCGCTGACGACCATGGTCCGTGCGCCATCGCCGTCACCGCTCTTGAGCTGGTCCACCGCCATCTGCACGGCGTCCGCGTAGGTCTTTCGCGTAAGTTCAAAGGCCTTGAACTTCTGCTGCACCTCGGCGTCAGGGCTGGCGCCGAGCACGGTCAGGGCCTTGCTCACGCGGGCGGCATTGCCCGCTTGCTGGGCCAGGAGCGCGTCCTTGTCCTTGTCGTCGTAGACGGCGGTGGCTCGCAGCACCAGCGCGGCATCGCTTTGCATGAGCGTCGCCACTTGCATGGCGGCGCTGAGCGATGGCAGGGTCTGCTCCGTGATGGCTTGGGCCGCCGCGTGCGTGCTGGCCATGCCACGCAAGCCGAGCAAGGCACTCAGCAAGAGCGCCAGCAGGGGCGGGGCGCACATCAGCGCCAACAGATGAACCAGGCGAAGGCCTTGCAGGGCAGCCAACATGGACATCTCCGTGGGTGAACGGTGACGGCAGGATGGCACAGAGTGACCCTGTTGTCTGCGGGATATCCCTGCGTCCGGTGATCGGTGCACGGACAATGCGGCCCGCCCATGAGCCTGAGCCACGACACCCTTCACGCCGCGCAGACGGTCAAGCCCCCCAAGGCCGACCGGGCGCTGACCGCCTACCGCCCGTACTGGGCCAAGCGCTTCGGGCCTGCGCCCTTCCTGCCCACCAGCCGCGAGGAAATGGCGCAACTGGGCTGGGAAGAGTGCGACATCGTCATCGTCAGCGGCGATGCCTACGTCGACCACCCGAGCTTCGGCATGGCGGTGATCGGGCGCGTGTTGGAGGCACAGGGTTTCCGTGTCGGGATCGTGGCGCAACCGGACTGGCATTCGGTCGAAGCCTTCACGCGCCTGGGTCGCCCCAAGCTGTTCTTCGGCGTGGCGGCCGGGAACATGGATTCGATGATCAACCACTACACGGCCGACCGGAAGATTCGCAGCGACGACGCCTACACGCCGGGCGGCGTGGCCGGCAAGCGGCCAGACCGGGCAACCCTGGTGTACACCCAGCGCTGCAAGGAAGCCTACAAGGACGTGCCGGTGGTGATCGGCGGCATCGAGGCCTCGCTGCGTCGCATCGCCCATTACGACTACTGGAGCGACAAGGTGCGCCGCTCCATCCTGGTCGACAGCAAGGCGGACTTGCTGCTGTACGGCAATGCCGAGCGCGCCATCGTCGAGATTGCCCACCGGCTGGCCCAGAAGAAGCCCATCGAGTCGATCACCGACGTGCGCGGCACAGCCTTCATGCGCCGCGTGGACGACCCACAGCTCGCCGGGTGGTTCGAGATCGATTCCACGGAAGTGGATCAGCCCGGCAAGGTGGACGAGATCCTCAGCCCCTATGTGGACACCGAGTCCCTGGAGGCCTGTGCCAAGAACGAGAGTGGCGACGGCGCCAAACCGGTGCAGATCATCCGCCGCCCGGTGGCGCGAACCGACGCGCGGGCCATCACACCGCCGCGCGACCGGACTGCCATCCGCCTGCCCTCGTACGAAGCGGTGAGGGGCGACCCGGTGCTCTACGCGCACGCCAACCGGGTGCTGCACCTGGAAACCAACCCCGGCAATGCGCGCGCCTTGGTGCAGCGCCACGGCGACGGCCCCTCCACGCGCGACCTCTGGCTGAACCCGCCGCCCATCCCGCTGAGCACGGCCGAGATGGACCATGTGTTCGACCTGCCCTACGCGCGCAGCCCGCACCCCAGCTACGCGGACGACAAGGGCGGTCACGACGGGCCGACCAAGATCCCAGCCTGGGAAATGATCCGCTTCAGCGTGAACATCATGCGCGGCTGCTTCGGCGGCTGCACCTTCTGCTCCATCACCGAGCACGAGGGGCGCATCATCCAGAGTCGTTCCGAAGCCTCGGTGCTGCGCGAGGTCGAGGAGATTCGCGATCGCGTGAAGGGTTTCACCGGCGTCATTTCCGATCTCGGCGGCCCGACCGCCAACATGTGGCACATCGGTTGCAAGAGCAAGGAGATCGAAGCCGCCTGCCGCAAGCCCTCCTGCGTCTACCCGGGCATCTGCCCGAACCTGAACACCGACCACGGGCCGCTGATCCAGCTCTACCGCAAGGCCCGGGCGCTCAAGGGCATCAAGAAGATCCTCATCGGTTCGGGCCTGCGCTATGACCTGGCGGTGGAGTCGCCTGAGTACGTGCAGGAACTGGTCAGCCACCATGTGGGCGGCTACCTGAAGATTGCCCCGGAGCACACCGAGGGCGGCCCGCTCTCCAAGATGATGAAGCCGGGCATCGGCACCTACGACCGCTTCAAGCAGATGTTCGAAGCGGCCTCGGCCGCCGCCGGCAAGCAGCAGTTCCTCATCCCCTACTTCATCGCCGCGCACCCGGGCACGATGGACGAAGACATGATGAACCTGGCGCTCTGGCTCAAGCGCAACGGCTTCCGCGCCGATCAGGTGCAGACCTTCTACCCCAGCCCCATGGCCACCGCCACGGCCATGTACCACTCGGGCAAGAACCCTCTGAAGAAAGTGACGCGGGGCAGTGAGGCGGTGGACATTGTCAAGGGAGAGCGCCGACGCCGGCTGCACAAGGCCTTCCTGCGCTGGCACGACCCGGCCAACTGGCCGCTGCTTCGCGAGGCTCTCAAGGCCATGGGCCGTTCCGACCTGATCGGCAATGGCAAGCAGCAACTCATTCCGACCTGGCAGCCCGACGGCGAGCTGGGCTACCAGAGTGCGCGGCGCAAGAACAGCACGCCCGCCAAGGCCAGCAGCCGCCACGCGGGCGCACCCGCGGGTGCGCGCATCCACACGCCCAAGGACGGACTTCTGTTGACCCAACACACAGGACTGCCACCGAGGCCAGGTCTGGCCAAGCGGAGACGAGGCCCAGGGGGAAGCCCGTAGCCGACTCCTGGCTCCTTTTTTACCAATCTGTCGCATACTGGCGCGGAAGCCCCTTCGCCCCGCATGTCCGAGCAGCCCCTGCCCGCCGCCCCCTCGCCTGCTGTGCTTGACGACGACCTGCTCGAGCTGGTCGACGATGGCCCTGCTGCGCAGGCGCAACAAGGTGCGGCCTGGCGCGTGCTGGTGGTCGACGACGATGCCGACGTGCATCGCGCCACCGAGCTGGCCATGCAGGGACTGACCATCGAAGGCCAGCCGCTCGAGTTCCTGCACGCCGACTCTGGCGCCAGCGCGCGCACCCTGATCAGCCAGGAGCCCGACCTCGCGGTGGCGCTGCTCGACGTGGTCATGGAGAGCGACGATGCCGGCCTGCAGCTGGTGCGCTTCATTCGCGCCGATCCCGGCCACGACGCGCTCCGCATCGTGCTGCGCACCGGTCAGCCCGGCTACGCACCGGAAATCGAGACCGTGCGTTCGCTGGACATCAACGACTACAAGACCAAGTCGGAGCTGACTCGGACGCGCCTCTACACCGTGCTCACCGCGGCCATCCGCTCCTACAAGCAAATCTGTGAGTTGCAGGCGAGCCGGCGGGGTCTGCAGCACATCATCGAGGGCACCAACCAACTCAATCAGTACCGCACGCTGGCTCGGTTTGCCGAAGGGGCGCTGGAGCAGCTTTGCGCGCTGTTCGACAGCCTGCCTCAAGGTCTGGTGCTGGTACGTCATCGAGCCGACCCCTCAGGCCAGGCTCGCGTGGTGGCCGCGCTGGGCCAGTACAGCAGCATGCTGGGCATCAACCTGAGTGCGCTGGGCCAGGTGGAGCTGCGTGAGCGCCTGGAAGCAGCGCTGGACCGCGAGGTCACTGCTCAGCCTCGCCAGCTGCTGCTGCGCTTCGAACTGGCCAATCAGCGCTTGCTGGTGGTTTATGCCGAGTTGCAGCGCGAGCCTAAGGCCCACGAGGAGGCCCTGCTGCGCACCTTTGCCAGCACGCTGGGCGTTGGCTTCGACAACGTGGCCATGTACGGGCAGTTGCTCGATCACGCCTACAACGACCAGCTGCTGCAACTCCCCAACCGCATGCGCTTCATCGAGTTGCTCGAGCAGCGGATGCGGGAGTCCGTCGGTCTGACCCTGGCGCTCGTCGATATCGACGACTTCTCGGACATCAACGACGCCTTCGGTCATCGCTTCGGCGACCAGGTGCTGCAGGGCGTGGCCGCACGCATGGCCGATCAGCTCGGCTCGCGCACCGAGATCGCGCGCATCAGCGCCGACACCTTCGGCCTGCTGGGCTCGGCCGATCTGGTGAACAGCGAGCGCATCATGGGCCTGTTCGTCGAGCCCTTCGCGGTGGCCGGCGAAAGGCTCCAGCTCTCCGCCACCGCGGGGCTGGTGGACCTGAGTGACGGCACTGTGCTGGGCTCCGAACTACTGCTGGATGCGCACATCGCGCTCAAGCGCGCCAAGCAGCAGCATCGTGGGGCGGCCCAGTACTTCTCGACGGAGATGGGCGTCGACGCCCGTGAGCGCTTCAAGCTGCTCAAGGGCCTGCGTGCCAGCTTTGAGGCCCGCCGGCTTTATGTCGTTTACCAACCGCAGGTCGACCTGGACGGCAACCGCGTGATCGGCGCCGAGGCGCTGCTGCGCTGGCGCAACGAGGACGGCAAGTTCGTGCCGCCGGATCAGTTCATCCCACTGGCCGAACAAAGCGGGCTGATCATCAGCATCGGCGAGTTCGTGCTTCGCACCGCCTGCCACCAGGTCAAGCGCCTGCGTGAGCTGGGCTACAGCAGTTTCAAGGTGGCGGTGAACATCTCGCTGGCGCAGTTCCGCCACCTGCAGTTCATCCCGACCTTGCAGGCGGCCATCCGCGACGCCGAGATTCCCGGCGATGCGCTCGAACTGGAGATCACCGAGTCCATGGCCATGGAAGATGTGGACATGGTGCTTTCGGTCCTGGCCGAGATTCGCAGCCTGGGCGCATCGGTGGCCATCGACGACTTCGGCACCGGCTTCTCGTCGCTCAGCCAACTCGGCCAGCTGCAGGTGGAGCGCTTGAAGATCGACCGGGCCTTTGTGGCCGAGGCGCAGGCCAGCGGTGCGGGCTCCAGCATTGCCGCCATGGTGGTGAACCTTGGGCGCACCTTGGGCATGCGCGTGCTGGCCGAAGGCATCGAGACCGAAGCCCAGGCGCAGATGCTTCGCGAACTCGGCTGCCATGAGGGCCAGGGCTGGCTGTACGCCCGGCCGATGCCCCCCGACGCGCTGGAGTCGTGGCTGGCTGAACGACGCGCTTGATGCAGGTGGCGGCGAAAGGTGCCGCCGCGGCGAGCAGTCTCAGCGTTTTGCCAATTCGATCTCCGCGACCACCGGACAGTGATCTGACAAGGCCAGCTGCGACCGTGTCGTGTCTCCCCAAGGTTGCAGGGACTGCTTCTGAACCCCGAGGCTGCGCGCCTGCCCGGCAAGCACCAGATGGTCGAGGCCGATGGGGTTGCGGCAACCCAGTTCGCCGCGCAAGCGGCCGTATTCGTCGCGCGCCAGCAGGCGCTCGCGTCCCAAGCCGCACAGGGCCCCGTTCGCCCCTTCGCAGCGCGCCGCCAGCAGGTTCAAGGGCTTGGGGTCGCCGTCGTTCAGTTCCTGCCAGAGGCTGCGCGTGCGTCCGGCTTCATTCCTGGCAGCGCCTCCCTGCACGGCTTCGTGCGACAGGTTGCGGTTGAAGTCGCCCAGCAGCAGCAGGGTGTCGCTGGTGCGAAGGCTCTCGTCCAGCCAGGCTTCGAGCGGCGCCACCTGGGCCTGCAGGTGCTGGCAGTTCGGCTCTTCGCCGTCCAGTTGTCCGCGCCCAGGCGTGCGGCTCTGGTCGTCGAGCGGCGACACGCAGGAGGACTTCAGGTGCAGGTTCAACAGCTTCAAAGTCTGGCCGGCCACGCGCAGCGTGAGTGATAGGCCAGGACGCACCTGATCGCGCATCGCGCGGTCCGGCATGGACAGCGGCCAATGCACCTCGCAGGCGCCTTCGCCCAGGCTGGCCTTCCAGGCGATGGCCAGGCGCTGCACCTTGTGACCCTCGTAGCTGCACACACGGTAGTCGGCGCCAAGCAACTCGCGCACCGCCTGGGCGCCGCTCACTTCCTGAAAAGCCACCACGTCCGGCCGGAGTTGCTCGCGTAGCAGCGCCGCCATGCGCTCGCGGCGCTCGCGATCCAGGGTCTCCCCCACCGGCAGCGCGGCGCGCTGGCCGTCGCTGCCTGCCGCCTGGTATACGTCGCAGGGTGGCAGGGAACCGATGTCCCATTCCACCGGTGCATTGCGGCCCCAGGGCAGTTGCCAGCCTGCCCGCGCACCCTCGCCCGCGCCCGGCACCCAGCGCTCGTTCTTCAGCACGAAGGGCTGGCTGCAGGCGGCCATCCAGGTCTTGGCCAGTTCGCGGTCCAGGTGCCAGCCCAGGTTCCAACTCGCCACGCGCAGCGATTGCGCCAGGACGGTTCCGGTAGCCAGGGCCATCAGCAGGGTCAACCAATGCTTGTTCATGGGGTGAGCAAATCCAGCAGGGTGCGGGCCACCACACGCGTGGCGGCCTGCAGGTCGGTCAGGCAGAGGTGTTCGTCGGCGCGCTTGGCCTGGCTTTCCAGCACGGTGCGCGGGCCGGCACCATAAATGATGGCCGGCACGCCGGCAGCGGCGTACAGGCGCACGTCGGTGTACAGCGGCGTGCCCACTTCGGGGATGACTTCGCCCAGCACCTGCTGGGCGTGGTGCTGCACGGCCTGCACCAAGGGGGCGCAGCGTGGGTCTCGCTTCAGGCTTCGAGCGAGCAGCAGGCGTCGCATCTTTAGTTGCACACGGGGATGATGGGTGCGGAGATGGGCTTCGATGAACTGGCGCAGCTCGGCCTCCACCAAGGCCTCGTCCTCCTCGGGGATCATGCGGCGATCGAGCTTCATCGTCACCCGCCCCGGCACCACGTTGGTGTTCGTGCCGCCCTCGATGCGCCCTACATTCAGGTAGGGGTGCGAAATGCCAGCCACCTCCGAGCGCCGCTGACGCAGCCTGGCGTTCTGGCGATACAGCGCCTGGAGCAGATCGGTGGCGGCTTGCAAGGCGTCGACGCCGCTGTCCGGGTAGGCGGCGTGGCTGGACTGGCCGATCAGTTCCAGCTCCATCTGCAGGCAGCCGTTGTGCGCCGTCACCACCTGGTAGGAGAAGCCGGCGGCAATCAGCCAGTCCGGCTTCGTGAGGCCCTGTCGCAACAGCCAGCCCGGCCCCAACTCGCCGCCGAACTCCTCGTCGTAGGTGAAGTGCAGCTCCACCGTGCCGGCCAAGGGGAGGGCAAGGCTTTGCAGGGCGCGCAACGCGAAGGCGTAGGTCGCGAAGTCGCTCTTGCTGACCGCAGCGGCACGGCCGTAGAGCCGGCCTTCGACGATCTCGCCGCCGTAGGGATCGCGAGTCCAGCCCTCGCCCGGCGGCACCACGTCGCCATGGGCGTTTAGCGCCACCGTGGGGCCACCCGTGCCGAAGCGCTGGCGCACGATGAGGTTGGTGATCGAGACCATGCCCTGGGCGCACACCTCGGCCTCGGGCACTGGGTAGGCCTCGGCCTGAAGGCCCATCGCAGCCAACAGTGCTGCCGTGTGCCGGGCATGCGGCGCGTTGTCGCCGGGCGGCGTGTCGGTCGGCACTTGCACCAGGCGCTGCAGGAATTGCACCTGCTCGTCGAAATGCGCGGCAATCCAGGCGTCGAGTTGCTCGTAATGCGTCACGCCAAACCCTCCCAGAGCTTCGCGAAGGCGTCCACGGCGAGTTGTGCGTCGTGGGCGGTGATGGTCTCCAGCGGGTTGTGGCTGATGCCGGCATGCCCGCCGCGCACGAAGAGCATGGCCTGCGGCAGGATCTGGTGCAGCTTCATGGCGTCGTGCCCGGCGCCGCTGTTCAAGCGGTACACCGGAAGGCCCAGCTGCCGCACGGCGGCCTCCCAGCGTGCCTGCCAGTCCGGGTGGCTGGGTGCGGCATCAGCGGCCACGGTGGCTTGCAGCTCGCAGCGCAGGCCGCGGCGCCCGGCAACGGCCTGTGCTTCCTGCAGCACGGCATCGCGCAGCGCGTCGCGCGTGGCGTCATCGGGCGCGCGCAGGTCCAGGCTGAAGCGGCAGCACCCCGGCACCACGTTGATCGAGCCCGAGGGCACCTCGCAAATGCCCACCGTGCCGACGGCGCCCAGCGCGCGTGCCTGCGTTTCCGTGAACAGCGCCAGTTCGGCCAGCCCCAGCAATGCGTCCTGGCGCATGGCCATGGGCGTGGTGCCGGCGTGGCAGGCCTGGCCGACGAACTCGCCCAGGTAGCGGTGGCTGCCGTTGATGCTGGTGACGACCCCCAGCGGCTGCTGGGCGGCGTCCAGCGCCGGACCTTGCTCGATGTGCAACTCGACGAAGCCCAGGTAGTTCGCCGGGTCGCGGCGCAGGGCCGCGATGGCCTCCATCGTGCCGGGCATGCCGGCGGCTTGCATGGCCTCGCGCATCGTCACGCCCGCGGCGTCACGCTGTTCGAGCCAGGCCGGTTGGAAGCTGCCGGTCAGCGCGCTGCTGGCCAGGAAGGTGGCCGGGAAGCGCTGCCCCTCTTCTTCGGCAAAGGCGACCAGCTCCAGGCCGACCGGCAGCCGCCTGCCCGCCAGGCGGCGCACCGCGGCCAGCGGCGCCAGGATGCCCAGGCGGCCGTCGTACCGGCCCGCCTTGCGAACGGTGTCGTAGTGGCTGCCGGTCATCAAGCAGCGCGTGCCGGTGCCGTGGTAGCGGCCGACGACATTGCCCACCGCATCGATGCGCACCTCATCGAACCCCACTTCCCGCATCCAGGCCTGCAGCTGCCGCGCGCAGGCCTGGTGCGCGGGGGTGCAGTAGGTGACGGTGAGCTGGCCAGCGTCGTCGCTGTGCCGGGCGAGTTGCTCGGCCCAGTCCCAGCACTGCTCGCCTTCCGCAATGCGCTCGCCCAGGGCGTCCATCAGCCGCAGCTCGGCAATGCGGTGGATCTGTCGCTGGCACTCCAGGAACTCCGTATCTGGGTGCGCCAGCAGGCGACGCGCGAAGGTGTCGATGATCTGCGTTCGCGTCAGCCCGAGCCCCCGCGGGCCGCGCACCGCCAGGATGAAGGGCCAGCCGAAACGGGCGTTGTAGTCGCGGTTCAGCAGCTGCAGGCGCGCAAACTCTTCGGGGCTGCAGCTTGCCAAGCCGGCGCTGGATTGCTCGCCCCGGCTCTCGCGGGTCAGCGCCGAGCTGTCCACCCCCGCCTTGCCCACAAGCTCCGGGTGGGCGCGGATCAGCTGCAACTGCGCCTCGCGCCCGGCCGCTTCCAGCACCTCGACGCAGGCTCGCTTGAAGGCCGCCAAACTTCGGAAGGGTCCGCGAGCCAGCGCCTGCGCCACGATCCACGGCGAGTGCTCGTACAGCCCCGTTAGCAGGGCGGGGTTCAGGTCCATGCGAAAGCCGTGTCGGGATCGAAGGGATGCACCTTGCGCCAGTGCCGGGCGATGTCCACGCGCCGGCAGATCCACACGCGGTCGTGGGCCTGCACATGGTCGAGGAAGCGCTGCAGCGCGCGCAGGCGGCCTGGGCGGCCGAGCAGGCGGCAGTGCAGGCCGACGCTCATCATGCTGGGCTGCTGCGCGCCTTCCGCGTAGTGCACATCGAAGGCATCGCGCAGATAAGTCTCGAAGTCCTGCCCCTGGTTGAAGCCCTGGGGCAGGGCGAAGCGCATGTCGTTGCAGTCCAGGGTGTAGGGCACCACGAGGTGCGGCACCGGGCCGGCCTGGGTGTGCACCTTCAGCCAGTAGGGCAGGTCGTCAGCGTAGGAATCGCTGTCGTACAGGAAGCCACCGTGCTCGGCCACCAGGCGGCGCGTGTTCGGGCTGTCGCGCCCGGTGTACCAGCCCAGGGGGGCGCTGCCGGTCAGCTCGCGAATGGCCTGCACGGCCAGGCGCAGGTGCTCGGCTTCCAGGACCTCGTCCATCTGCTGGTAGTGGATCCAGCGCCAGCCATGGCTGGCGATCTCATGCCCCAGCTCGACGAAGGCGGCGGTGACCTCCGGGCAACGCTGCAGCGCCATGCCGACGCCGAACACCGTGAGCGGCAAGCCACGGCGCTCGAACTCGCGCAGCAAACGCCACACACCCACGCGCGAACCGTATTCGTAGATGCTCTCCATGCTCTGGTGCCGCGCCGGGTAGCTGGCGGGCTGGAACATCTCGGAGAGGAACTGCTCGGAACCGGCGTCGCCGTGCAGCACCGAGTTCTCGCCACCTTCCTCGAAATTCAGCACGAACTGCAGCGCCACGCGGGCATCGCCGGGCCAGCGCGGATGGGGCGCCTGAGGGCCGTAGCCGCGTAGGTCGCGTGGATAGGAGTTCATGCAGCAAGGCCCAGGGCCTGGGCCAGCGAACGCGCCGGCGCCGGTGCCTGCAGTCCGGCTTCGACATGGCCGAGGTGATGGGCCATCAGGCGCGCGGCGCGTGCGGCATCGCCGGCTTCGATGGCGTCCACCAGCTCGCCATGCTCGGCAGCCGACTCGGTGGCGGAATGGGTGGACTGGTACATCAGGGCGATCAGCGAGCAGCGCGCCAGCAGATCGGCCAGCAGCCCGGCCAGCACCTCGTTGCCAGCCAGCCGGGCCAGCAGCACGTGGAACTCGGCCAGCAGCCGCGTGCGCCCTGCTACGTCGCCTTGGCGCAGGGCGCGCGCCTCCTGCGCCAGATGCCGGCGCAGCTGGGTCACCTGCCCGGGTGTGCGGGTCTTGCACAGCTGCAGCACCAGCTGCCGTTCCAGCCATTGCCGCACCTCGAAGACCTGGCGCGCCTCCTCGGGGCTAGGCTCGGCCACGAAGGCGCCTCGCCGCGGATGCAGCTTCACCAGGTGGTCGCGGCTGAGCTGGTTGAGCGCCTGGCGCACCAGGGTGCGGGAGACCTCGAAGTGGTCGGCCAACTGTTGCTCGACGAGCTTGGTGCCCGGCATCAGGCGGCGCTCGACGATGGCGCGGGTGAGCGCCTCGACGATGCGTTCGGTCTGGTTGGGGGCGGTCTCGTCCATCGCGTGTATGCTTGAGTGTATACAGTTTGCCCCATTAGCCATGGCTTCGCTCAGCACCCATGTTCTCGACACCGCGCACGGCTGCCCGGCCGCCGGCATGGACGTCAGCCTATGGCGCGAGGGGCGCTGCGTGAAGCGTCTGAGCCTGAACGCCGACGGCCGCGCCGACGCCCCGTTGCTGCAGGGCGCCGAGATGCAAGCCGGTGTCTGGCAGCTGCGTTTCGAGGTGGCCGCCTACTTCCGCTCCCGCGGCCTGAGCCTGCCCGAGCCGCCCTTCCTGGACGTGGTGACGCTCGACTTCGGCATCGCCGACACGACCGCCAAATACCACGTACCCCTGCTCGTCAGCCCCTGGAGCCACTCGACCTACCGGGGAAGTTGATGGATTCGGGGTATTTGCTGGACTGGGCCAATCTGCTGCTGCGCTGGGCCCATGTCATCACCGCCATCGCCTGGATCGGCTCGTCCTTCTACTTCGTGTTCCTGGACAGCAGCCTCACGCCGCCGCAGGACGAGACGCTCAAGGCCAAGGGCGTGAACGGCGAACTGTGGGCGGTGCACGGTGGCGGCTTCTACCACCCGCAGAAGTACCTCGTCGCACCCAAGACCCTGCCCGACAAGCTGCACTGGTTCTTCTGGGAAAGCTACTCCACCTGGCTGACCGGCTTCGCGCTGTTCGTGCTGCTTTATCTCGTCAACGCCGGCAGCTTCCTCGTCGACCCTCGCGTCCACGCCTGGTCCAGCAGCGGCGCGGCGGTGGCTGGCAGCCTGGGCTTCGTGTTCGGCTTCTGGTTCGTGTACGACGCCATTGGCCGCGTCTGCGGCGTGGGGCGTGACCGTCTGGTCGCCGTGCTGGTGGCCCTGGTCGTGGTCGGCATGAGTTGGGCGGCCTGCCAGCTCTTTGCCGGCCGGGCGGCCTTCCTCATCGTCGGCGCCGCCTTGGCCACCGCCATGAGTGCCAACGTGCTGGTGTGGATCATTCCCGGCCAGCGCAAGGTCATCGCGCAGATGAAGGCCGGCCAACCGGTGGACCCCGTGCACGGCCAGCGCGGCAAGCAGCGCAGCGTGCACAACACCTACTTCACCTTGCCGGTGCTGGTGGCCATGCTGAGCAACCACTACGGCTGGCTCACCGGCGCGCCGAACAACGCGGCTGTGCTGGTGCTCTTGATGCTGGCCGGCGCACTGATCCGCCACGCCTTCGTGGCAAGGCACCGCGCGCTGGTGCTGGGCCAGGCCACGCCCTGGTGGACGGCTGGTCTGGGTGTGGCCCTGATCCTCGTGCTCGTCGTCGGCCTGGCCCCAGCCCCCGCTCCCAAACAGGATGCGCCGCCTCCGAGCACTGCGCAGATGCAAGCGCTGATGCAGCAGCGCTGCGTCGCCTGCCATGGCTCCGAGTCGCCGCAGAAAGGTCTTTCCTTACACACCGAGGCGCTGCTGGAGCAGCATGCGGCTGCGGTGTACCAGCAGGTGGTGGTGGAGAAACGCATGCCCTTGAACAACGCCACCGGTCTCACGGAAGACGAGCGACGCCTGCTGGCTCGCTGGTTCGAGGGACGGCGATGAGCGGAACCACCCGTCCCATTCAGTTTTGGCACCGCGGTCAGCTGCGCGCGCTGCAAGACGCGCCCTCCACCCGCACGGTGCTGGACTGGCTGCGCGAAGACGAAGGACTGACCGGCAGCAAGGAGGGCTGCGCCGAGGGCGACTGTGGCGCCTGCACCGTGGTGCTTGGCGAGTTGGACGCCGAAGGCGCGCTGCGCCTGAAGCCGGCCAACGCCTGCATCCAGTTCCTGCCCACCCTGGACGGCAAGGCCCTGTTCACCGTCGAAGACCTCGGCGGCGAGCACCCGGTGCAGCAGGCCATGCAGCGCTGCCACGCCAGCCAGTGCGGCTTCTGCACCCCGGGCTTCGTGATGTCGATCTGGCAACTGCACGAAGAACTCAGCGCCAAGCCCAGCCGCCGGCAACTGGCTGACGGCCTGTCCGGCAACCTCTGCCGCTGCACCGGCTACCGGCCCATCCTCGACGCCGGCCTGCAGGCCTTCGATCAACCTGCCCCCAGGCTCGACCGCGAACCCATCGCCGCCGCCCTGCGCGCTGTGCATCAAGCGCCCGCTCTGCACACGCCCAGCGGCTTCCACGCGCCGCGCACGCTGAACGAACTGGCCGCTCTGCGCGTGGCGCTGCCCGACGCACGCCTGCTGGCCGGCAGCACTGACATCGGCCTCTGGGTCACCAAGCAGTTCCGCCCACTGGGCGAACTCATCTACCTCGGCCGTGTGGCGGAGCTGGCCGAGATTCACGAGGACGCCCAGGGCCTGCACCTGGGGGCCGGCGCCACGCTGGAGGCCGCCTGGGGCGCGCTGGCCCAGCGCTGGCCCTCGCTCACCGAGGCTTGGCTGCGCTTTGCCTCGCCCCCGGTGCGCGCGCAGGGCACGCTGGGCGGCAACATCGCCAACGGTTCGCCCATCGGGGACTCGGCGCCGGTGCTCATGGCGCTGGACGCCGAGATCGAACTTCAATGTGGCCGCAGCACGCGGCGCATGAAGCTGGAGCACTTCTACACCGGCTACCAGCAGAACCAGCTGCAGCGCGGCGAGTTCGTGCGCGCGCTGCATGTGCCGCCGAACGAGGGCTTTGAGCTGTTCGCCTGGAAGCTTTCCAAGCGCTTCGACTCCGACATCTCCAGCCTGTTCGGCGCCTTTGCGCTGCGTCGCGAAGGGCCGCTGCTGGCCGAGGTGCGGCTCGCTTTCGGCGGCATGGCCGCGGTGGTGAAGCGCGCATCGCGGGCCGAGGCTGAGCTGCGCGGCCAAGCCTGGACCGAAGATCGACTGCAGGTCGCGCAGGCAGCGCTCGCACAAGACTTCCAGCCTCTGAGCGACCAGCGCGCCAGCAGCCACTACCGCCTGCAGGCCGCGCAGGCGCTCTTGCACCGCCTGTGGCTGGCCACGCGCGCGCAGGACCCGCTGCCGCTGGCGCAGCTCAGCGTCTGGGAGCCGCGGGCATGAGCCCCATGAACACGGTCGGCCGACCGCTGCCGCATGAATCGGCCGCGATGCACGTGGCCGGCCGTGCGCCCTACACCGACGATTTGCCGGAACGCGCCGGCACCCTGCACGCGGCGCTCGGGCTCTCGCCGGTGGCGCATGGGCGCTTGCTCGGCGTGGACCTGGCGCGCCTGCGGGGCCAGCCCGGCGTGGTGGACGTGCTGCTGGCCGCCGACATCCCCGGCCAGAACGACTGCGGGCCCCTGCAGCCCGACGATCCCATCCTGGCCGACGGCCTGCTGCGCTACCTCGGCCAGCCAGTGTTCGCGGTGATCGCCCAGACCCGCGACCAAGCACGCCGCGCCGCAGCCCTGGCGAAGGACTGCATTCGCTTCGAAGTGCTCCCCGCCGTGCTCAGCGTGCAGCAGGCGCATGCCGAGCAGCGCTACGTCATTCCACCGCTCACCCTGGCTCGGGGCGATGCGCCCGCAGCGCTGGAAGCGGCGCCGCAGCGCCTGGCCTTCGAGTTCGAGCTCGGCGGCCAGGAGCAGTTCTATCTGGAGGGGCAGATCAGCTATGCGCTGCCCGAAGAGGCCGGCGGCATGCTGGTGCTCTGCTCCACCCAGCACCCCAGCGAGATGCAGCACCTGGTGGCGCGCGCGCTGGGCCATGCCCAGCATGCGGTGCGCGTGGAATGCCGGCGCATGGGCGGCGGGTTCGGCGGCAAGGAAAGCCAGAGCGCGCTCTTTGCCTGCGTGGCCGCGGTGGCCGCCGCGCACCTGCAGCGCCCGGTGAAGCTGCGCCTGGATCGCGACGACGACTTCCTCATCACCGGCCGCCGGCACGGTTTCTGGTTCCAGATCGAAGCGGGCTTCGACGCGGAAGGCCGCATCCTCGCCGCGCAAGGGCAGTTCGTCGCCAACGCCGGGCACAGCGCCGATCTCAGCGGCCCAGTGCTCACGCGTGCCCTCTGCCACTTCGACAACGCCTACCACCTGCCCCATGTGCGCCTGCAGGGCTTCGCGGCGCAGACGAACACGCAGAGCAACACCGCCTTCCGCGGCTTCGGCGGCCCGCAGGGGGCGCTGGCCATGGAGGTGCTGATCGAGCGCATCGCCCGCGAACTGGGGCGCGACGCGCTCGACGTGCGCCGCGCCAACTTCTACGCCCTTGATGGCTCGCAGACCACGCCCTACGAGCAGCCGGTCGACGACTTCATCCTCCACCCGCTCACCGCGCAGCTCGAAGCCAGCAGCGACTACCGCGCCCGCCGCCAGGCAGTCGCCGCCTTCAACGCCGGCAGCCCGGTGCTGAAGAAGGGCCTGGCCTTCACGCCGGTGAAGTTCGGCATCAGCTTCAACGTCGTGTTCCTGAACCAGGCAGGCGCGCTGGTGCACATCTACACCGACGGCTCGGTGCTGGTGAACCACGGTGGCACCGAGATGGGCCAGGGCGTGAACACCAAGGTGGCCATGGTGGTCGCCGAGGAACTGGGCATTCCCCTGGAGCGTGTACGCTGCACGGCCGCCGATACCAGCAAGATCGCCAACACCAGCGCCACGGCGGCCAGCACCGGCGCCGACCTCAACGGCAAGGCCGCCCAGGCCGCCGCGCGCACCTTGCGCGAACGCCTGGCCGCCTTCGCGCGGCAGAAGTGGGGCGGCGACGAGGTCGTCTTCGCCGACGGACAGGTGCAGGTGAACGGCCAGTCCCTGGCCTTTGAAGACCTGGTGCACCAGGCCTACTACGCCCGCGTGCAGCTCTGGGCCGACGGCTTCTACGCCACGCCGGGCCTGAGCTGGGACCGTGCCGCGATGCGCGGACATCCCTTCTACTACTTCGCCTACGGCGCGGCGGTCAGCGAGGTGCTGGTGGACACGCTGACCGGCGAGCACCGCCTGCTTCGCGCCGACCTGCTGCACGACGTGGGCGCGAGCCTCAACCCAGCCATCGACCTCGGCCAGGTGGAGGGCGCGTTTGCGCAGGGCTACGGCTGGCTGTGCATGGAAGAGCTGGTCTGGCATCCGGTCAACGGCCAGCTGCTCACGCACGCGCCCAGCACCTACAAGATCCCCACCGCCAACGACATCCCCTTCGAGCTGCACGCCGCGCTCTACGGCGAGCCGAATCGAAAGGACAGCATCCACCGCAGCAAGGCCGTGGGCGAGCCGCCGCTGCTGCTGGCCTTCTCGGCCTTCCTGGCCATCGCCGATGCCCTGGCCGCCGCCGGCGTGCCGCAGCCCGAACTGCGCGCCCCGGCCACGCCCGAGGCGGTGTTGAACGCCCTGCATGACCGACGCTGAGCTGCAGCGCCTGGCCCTGCGCTGGCAACACGAAGGGCGGCAGGCAGTGTGGATGGAAGTGGTCGAGGCGCGCGGCTCGGTGCCGCGCGGCGTGGGCGCGGCCATGCTGGTGACGGCCGATGAGGCCTGGGGCAGCATCGGCGGTGGGCACCTGGAATGGCAGGCGCTGGCGCTGGCGCGGGCGGGTCGCTTCGGCGAGCACCCCTTCGCACTCGGCCCCAGCCTGGGCCAATGCTGCGGTGGGCAGCTGCGCCTGCGCCTGCTCCCGCTGGCCGAATGGCAGCCCGCCGCCTTGCCGCCCCCGCGTTTCCACCTAGAGCTGTACGGCGCCGGTCATGTGGGCCGGGCGCTGATCCGCCTGCTGACCGACCTGCCCTGCAGCGTGCGCTGGATCGACGCCCGCGAGGACGAGCCCTTCCCCGCCTTGCCGCCGCACATCGAGGCCCTGCACAGCGACGGCGCCGAGCCCTGCCCTGAGGGCGCCCATGTGCGCGTGATG
This sequence comes from Burkholderiales bacterium, assembly GCA_017302655.1. Taxonomy (GTDB): domain Bacteria; phylum Pseudomonadota; class Gammaproteobacteria; order Burkholderiales; family Burkholderiaceae_C; genus Inhella. The sequence goes on along the minus strand of JAFLDE010000065.1, from coordinate 2,454 downwards.
ACGCACCGCCACGACCTCGATCTGCGCATCGCCGAACAGCTGCTCCGCGAAGGACGCTGCGCCAGCCTGGGGGTGATCGGCTCGGCCACCAAGGCGGCGCGCTTTCGGCGCCAGCTGCAGGCCAAAGGCCTGCCGGCCGAGCGGATGCAATGCCCGACGGGCCTCCCCGGCATCGCCGGCAAGGAGCCCGCCGTCATCGCGCTGGCCGTGGCAGCCGAGCTGCTTCAGGCCGGCAGCGCGAAGCGGTAGAGCCCACCCTCCTCCAGCCGCCGCAGGCGCCCCTGCAGCCACAGGTGGTTCAGGTGCGCGATGGACTCGCCCATCGCGAAGGTGGTCTGGTGCAGGTCGAGTTGGCGCTTGAAGAGCACGCCAAGCAGCTCGGCCGCCGTCTTCGGCCCCGTCTGCAGCGCAGCCAGCAGCTCGGCCAAGCGCTCCTCGTGGTGCTGCTGCAACTGCGCAATGCGCCGTTGCAGCCCACGGAAGGGCCGGCCATGGGCGGGCAGCACCAGGGTGTCGTCGGGCAGGTGCGCCATGCGCGCCAGGCTCTTCAGGTACAGGCCCAGCGGATCGGCCTCGGGCTCCACGTCGACCACGCTGACGTTGGTGGAGATGCGCGGCAGCACCATGTCGCCGGCAATCAGCACGCGGTTGGCTTCATCCCAGAAGCTCAGGTGCTCGGGCGCATGGCCATAGCCGGCGATGACCTGCAAGCTGCGGTCCCCCAATGCCACACGATCGCCGTCCATCAGGCGGCGGAAGCTCGCCGGCACCTGCGGCACCATGCGCGGGTAGTAGTCGCCGCGGGCGCGGATCTTGGCCTGCGAGTCCTCGTCCACCAGGCCATGTCGCCCGAAGAAGGCCGCCGCCGCCTCACCCCCCATGCCCACGGTGGACTGCGAGGCCATGCGGGCCACGTTGAAGTCGGTGGCGCTCATCCACAGGCGCACCTGGAAGCGCTCGCACAACCAGTGCGCATTGCCCAGGTGGTCGGGGTGGAAGTGGGTGGCGAACACGCGGGTGATGGGGTCGGTGGCGGGCAGGCCGTCGAACACCGCGTCCCAGTTGGCACGTGTGCCGGCATCGGCAATGCCGCAGTCCACGATCGCCCAGCCCTCGCCGTCGCGCAGCAGCCAGAGGTTGATGTGGTCCAGCGCGAACGGCAGCTGCATGCGCAGCCAATGCAGTCCGGGCTGAAGTTCCAAAGTGTTACCCGCAGCGGGCAGCTGCTCGCCCCAGGGAAAATCGAGGCGGGATTCGTTTGCGTTGGCCATTCCGTCACGATAGCCGACGGCGAGTCGGGGAATTCCCCAAGCGCTGTGCGGCGTCGCTGGCTAGGATGCGCCGCCTCCTGAACAGCCAGACTGCGGGCCGCCACGCGCTGCCGCATCACCTCGTAGCACACCGAATGCGCACCGATCGCCCTCCGTTCCTGCCAATCGTGCTGGCCACGCCGCTGCTCTGCCTGTGCCTGGGCATGTCCCCGGCATGGGCGCAAAGCAGCGCCAAATCGAACGAGGAGCTGAGCGATGCCGAGCGCGCCCGGCGCGATGCCGCGCGGGTCTTCAACTTCATCAAGTTCCACACCGTGAAGCCGGCGGCCGCGCAGCCTGCGCCAGCCCCGGCGCCAGCGCCCGCGCGCCCAGCCCCCCGCAGCGCGGCTGCACCTGCCACGTCGGCACCTTCCACGTCGGCACCTGCCACGCCGGCACCTGCCACGCCGGCACCGACACCCGCCGCCACCGCGGAAGCTGCACCGGAAGCCACCCCGGCCAGCCGCTCGCTGACGCTGCAGGCCACACCCGCTGCAGCCACCGAGCCCACGCTGACCACCGCCGACCTGCCTACCGCCACTCTGGCGCGCCCCAGCGAAACCGCCTTGGCGCCGGCGCCGGTGGTCGAGCCCGAGGAAGTGCCGCTGCGCCTGATCGCCTACGTGGCACCGGAAATGACCGCTCAGGTGCTGGCCGCCATTCCGGGCAACGAGATCGCCGTCCCGGTGCGCTTCACCGTTCAGCCCGACGGCCGCGTGAGCGCCGCCCAATCACGCGGCGTGGTGCCGCGCCGCATCGCCCAGGCGGCCACGAAGGCCGTGCAGCAGTGGCGCTTCGACCCCATCCCCGCCGTGCGCGAGGTCGACGTCGAGATCGCCTTCAAGGCCGGCGAGTGATGCTGGCCTAGGGCCTGTCCTCACGACAGGCCCTAATTGGGTCTCCAGCGCCGCAGGCGCAGCGCGTTGCCCACCACCATCAGGCTGGAGCCCGCCATGGCCGCCGCCGCCAGCATGGGCGGTAGCTGCCCGGCAGCGGCCAGCGGAATCATCAGCAGGTTGAAGCCGAACGCCCAGCCGAGGTTCTGACGGATCACGCGCAACGTGGCGCGCGACAAGCGCACGGCTTCGGCCAGGCTCTGCAGGCGCGGCTGCAGCAGGGTCAGGCCGGCGGCCGCGCTGCTCAC
>JAFLDE010000064.1 GCA_017302655.1 Burkholderiales bacterium | reverse complement strand
CTTCGCGCTGGGCCACGGCCTGCGCAGCGGCCAGGCCAGCCGCCCCCGGCGCCACAGCGAGCGCGTGCCCGTCGGTGGCTGTGAGGCGCGCACCGAACTGGGGGTCTTCGAGCGCGTCGGCCTGGACGGCCACGCGCTGTACGTGCCCGGCCCAGGCAGCTTCGAACCGCTGGGCAACGACCTCACGGCCGCGCTGCATTTGCCGTCCACCGGCACGCCCCAGCTGGCCTTGAGCACCATGGACTTGCACACCCAGCACGACGCCAAGCGCGTGCGCTGGTTGGACCAAGGCGGCCGCCTGATCGCCTGGTCCTTGCAGTCGGCCATGCTGACCAGCTTCTCTGATGCCGCACTGGTGCTCGACCTTCAGCTTTTCACCCCACCCGACGGGCCGGTGTGGCTGGGCATGGGCTGCGGCCCCGAGTGCCAGGCGCGCATGGACATCGGCCCCTGGCTGCTGCAAGGCCCGCGCGATCAAGTCCGCACACTGCGCCTGCCAGTGGCCTGCCTGAGTCAACTCGGGCTCAAGGCCGAGCGAGTGGATGCGCCCTTCTTGCTGGAAGCCGACGCGCCGCTGGATTTGGCCTTCACCCGCGTGAAGGTGCAGGCGGGCGCCGCGCGCCACCCGCAGGCCCTGCCCTGCCCGATCAGTCGTTGAGGGCCTTGAGGCCCAGCACGAAGCGCGCCATGGTCTCGATGGCAGGGCCAGGGGTGATGTGGTGGAAGTTCTCTGTGCCTTGCTGGCGAACCTGCACCAGCCCGGCCTGGCGCAGGATTTTCAGGTGGTGTGAAATGGCTGGGCGCGACAGCGGCAGACGCTCCGCAATCTGGCCGACGTTCATCTCGTGGTGCTCGGTGAGCAGCAGCAGGATCTGCTGGCGCGGCGTCTCGGCCATGGCGAAGAACAGCGGCTTGCAGTCGGCCAGCACCAGGGCCAGGTCTTCGAGGGGCTTGGACATGTTGATGCGATCAAATGTTTGAACGCATTGTGACGGAACCGCGCTGCAAACGTTGCAAGTCCACCTGCTGCGGCGCGAAGGCCGCGTGCACGGTTTGCCAGAGCGCCTCGGCCTTGGCTGAGTTGTCGGCGCTGTGGTTGCAGACGTAGAGATCCAGGGTGACCGCACCCTGCTCGGGCCAAGTGTGCACGGCCAGGTGGCTCTCGGCCAGCAGCACCACGCCGGTGACGCCCGAGCCGGCCGGTTCGAATGCGTGGAAGCGCTCGGCCACCACGCTCAGTCCGGCGCCCTGAACGGCCTCGATGAGGAGAGCACGTAGCGCAGGCAGCTCGGTGAGCAGGGGTCCGCGGCAGCCGTGCAGGTCGGCGCAGAGTTGGAGGCCTTGCACGGCGTGAAGTCGCGGGCTCTTTGGCTCAGCCGCCGGTCACCGGCGGGAAGAAGGCGACTTCGTCGCCGTCAGACAGCGCTTGGTCTTCTTCGGCCATCTGCTGGTTGCGTGCGCAGCGCAGGAACTGCGCGCGATCCAGCGCCTGGGCGTACGCGCCGCCACGCTGGATCAAGTGGTCGCGCAGACCGCCCAGCGTGAGGCCCGGCTCAAACGCCAGTTGCTCCTGGCTGCCCAGGCGCTCGCGCAGGCGGGCGAAGTACTTGACGGTGATCACATCAGCTCCGAAAGCGGCAGGTAGTCGAGCAGTTCGCCGGCCTGCACGGTCTGGCCCGGCGCCAGCACGGCCAGGCCGTCGGCGAAGGCCAGCGAGGACAGCACACCCGAGCCCTGATGGGCGTGCAGCGCGAGCCGGCCATCGGGCTGCAGGCGCACGCGCAGGAACTCCTGGCGCCGCGGGTCAGGCCGGCGCCACTCGAATGCGGCCGGCAGGCGCAGCCTGCGGGGCTCGTGGTCTGCACAGCCGCAAAGGCGCAGCAGCAGCGGGCGCGCCAGCAGCAGGAAGGTGATGTAAGACGAAACCGGGTTGCCGGGCAGGCCGACGTAGAGCGCTTCGCTGCCGTCACCACGGCGCAGGCGGCCTTGGGCGAAGGGCTTGCCTGGCTTGATGGCAACCTGCCAGAAATCCAGCCGGCCCAGGCTCTCCACGGCGGGCTTGAGATGGTCTTCCTCGCCCACCGAGACGCCGCCGCTGCTCATCACCAGGTCAGCGCCCGCAGCGGCATCGGCCAGGGCCTGGCGCGTAGCTTCCAGGCGGTCGGGCACGATGCCGTGGTCAACGACCTCGGCGCCCAGTTGCTCCAGCAAGGCTCGCAGCGTGAAGCGGTTGGAGTTGTAGATGGCGCCAGGCGGCAGGGGTTCGCCGGGCATGACGAGCTCGTCGCCGGTCGAGAACAGGGCGACGCGCACGCGCCGGCGCAGCGGAAGCTCGGCCAGGCCCACCGAAGCTGCCAGCCCCAGGTGCGCCGGCCCGAGCCGCGTGCCGCAGGCGAGCAGTTCGCTACCGGCCAGGATGTCCTCGCCCCTTCGGCGGACGTGCTGACCCGCGGGAATGGACTCGGGCAGACGCACCCAGGTGCGGCCCTCCGAGTCGGTGCGTGCAGCGCATTGCTCCTGCATGACCACGGCCTCGGCACCCGCGGGCACGAAGGCGCCGGTGAAGATGCGCGCCACGCCGCCATCTGGCAGGGCTTGTGGCATCTGGCCGGCGGGAATGCGCTGGGCGACCAAGCGCTCCTGCCCGGCATCCGTGAGGCGAATCGCATAGCCGTCCATCGCGCTGTTGTCGGCGGGCGGCACATCCATCGTGGACTGCACGGCGCGGGCCAGCACGCGGCCGGCGCATTGCGCCGTGGGCCGAAATTCTTCGCCAGCCACCGGCTCCACGCCGGCCAGCAGCTGCTTCAGGGCTTCAGCGAGGGTCTGCATGCGTGTCGATGCGGGTGTCGAGATACGCGCGCACGGCGGCCACGTCGTTGTCGATCACGCTCACTCGCTTGGGCAGGGCTTCGATGCCCGCCAGACCCGCAGGGCGCGACGGCGGCTGGCCGATGGCCTCCTCGATGGTCTCGGCGAACTTGGCGGGCAGTGCGGTCTCCAGCACGATCATCGGCACGCCGCACTGGCGCCGCTGCAGTGCCACCTTCAGGCCGTCGGCGGTATGCGGGTCGATCAGGCGGCCATGCTGCTCCCAGCAGGCCTTGATCGTGTCCAGGCGATCGGCATGGCTGCTGCGACCCGACACGAATCCGAAGCGACGCAGCGCGGCCAGATCCTCGATGGCAAAGCTGCCGGCGCTGAAAGCCGCCTTCACACGGGCGCCGTCGCGACCGAAGAGGTCGGCAATGAAGCGCTCGAAGTTGCTCGCCTTGCTGATGTCCATGCTCGGGCTGCTGGTGGCATGCGTGTGCTCCGCGGTGCGCGGCGCATAGCGACCGGTGTGGAAGAACTCGTCGAGCACGTCGTTCTCGTTGGTGGCCACCACCAGCTGCTCGATGGGCAGACCCATGCTCCGCGCCACATGGCCGGCGCAGACGTTGCCGAAGTTGCCGCTCGGCACCGTGAAGCTGACCTTCTCGCCATTCGACTTCGTGCCAGCGAAGTAGCCGGCAAAGTAGTAAACGACCTGGGCCAGCAGGCGCGCCCAATTGATGCTGTTGACCGTGCCGATGCGACGGGACTTCTTGTAGGCGAGGTCGTTGCTGACAGCCTTCACAATGTCCTGGCAGTCGTCGAATACGCCGCGCACCGCGAGGTTATGGATATTCGGGTCCTGCAGACTGAACATCTGCGCCTGCTGGAAAGGGCTCATGCGGCCATGCGGGCTGAGCATGAAGACCTGGATGCCGGCTCGACCGCGCATGGCGTACTCGGCGGCACTGCCGGTGTCGCCGCTGGTGGCGCCCAGGATGTTGAGCTCCTGCCCACGGCGACCGAGTTCGTACTCGAACAGCGCGCCCAACAACTGCATGGCCATGTCCTTGAAGGCCAGCGTCGGGCCGTTGGACAGCTCTTCGATGTACAGGCCGGCTTCCAGCCGGTGCAGTGGCGTGATGGCCGGCTTGCCGCCGAAGACCTCGGCACGGTAGGTCTGCGTGCACAGGCGGCGCAGGTCCTCGGGCGGGATGTCGTCGATGTAGAGCGAGAGGATCTCGAAGGCCAGCTCGGCATAGGGCAGGCCGCGCCAGCGTTGCAGGGTGGCGGCATCGACCTGCGGATAGGTCTCGGGCAGGTAGAGCCCGCCGTCCTCGGCAAGGCCTTCAAGCAGGATGTCGCAGAAGCGCTTCGGCGAGCCACCGCCACGCGTGGAGAGGTACTGCATCAGGCCAGGTCTTCTTTACGAATACGCGCGATGGGGGCAAGAACGGACGGCAGGCTCTGCATGAATTCCTGCGCGCGATCCATGCGCTCCTCTACCGTGGTGTGGGTGAGGATGATGAGGTCGGTCTGGCGCTCGCCTTCGAAGCTCTCACGCTGCAGCACGGCGTCGATGCTGATGTCGTTCTCGGCCAGGATGGTGGTGATCCGCGAGAGGACGCCGGTCTCGTCGGCCACGCGCAGGCGCAGGTAGTAGCTGGATCGCACGCCGCTCATCGGCAGCACCGGAATGCGCTGCACCTGGTCAGGCTGGAAGGCCAGATGCGGCACGCGGTGGTCGGGGTCGGCCGTGGCCAGGCGGGTCACGTCGACGAGGTCGGCCACGACGCTGGAGGCCGTGGGTTCGGCGCCAGCGCCCTTGCCGTAGTAAAGCGTGGTGCCGGCGGCGTCGGCCTGCACCATGACGGCGTTCATGGCCCCTTCCACGTTGGCGATGAGCCGGTTGGCAGGCACCAGGGTGGGATGCACGCGCAATTCGATGCCACCCAGTTCATCGCGGCGGCGGGTGATGCCGAGCAGCTTGATTCGGTAGCCGAGTTGCTCGGCGTACTTGATGTCGACGGCCTGCAACTGGCTGATGCCTTCGACGTGCGCCTTGTCAAACTGCACCGGCACGCCAAAGGCAATGCTGGACAGCAAGGTGAGCTTGTGCGCGGCGTCCACACCCTCGACGTCAAAGGTCGGGTCGGCCTCGGCGTAGCCCAGGCGTTGCGCTTCCTTCAGCACGACCTCGAAGCTGAGGCCCTTGCTGCGCATCTCGCTGAGGATGAAGTTGGTGGTGCCGTTGATGATGCCGGCGACCCACTCGATGCGGTTGCCAGCGAGGCTCTCGCGCAGGGTCTTGATGATGGGCACACCGCCGGCCACGGCGGCTTCGAAGGCAACCATCACGCCCTTCGCCTGTGCGGCCGCAAAGACCTCGTTGCCGTGCAGGGCCAGCAAGGCCTTGTTGGCGGTGACGACATGCTTGCCCGCGGCGATGGCGGCCATCACCACGTCCTTGGCCACGCTCTCGCCGCCGATCAGCTCGACGACGATGTCGATGTCCGGGTCGTTCACGATGGCCATGGGGTCGGCGACCACATTCACCGAGTCGCCAACCAGCGCTCGCGCGGCCTCCAGATCGCGGCGGCAGACCGCCTTGACTTCGATGCGACGACCTGCGCGGCGGCTGATCTCTTCTTGATTGCGCGCCAGCACTTGGAAGGTGCCGCCGCCGACGGTGCCAAAGCCGAGCAGGCCGACGTGGATGGGTTTCATGCGTGTCGTTTGTGGTAGTTGCCCAGGAAGTGCGCGATGCGACCGATGGCGATCTCGAGGTCGTCCACATGCGGCAGGAATACCAGGCGGAAATGGTCGGGGGTGGGGAAATTGAAGCCGGTGCCCTGCACGATCAAGACCTTCTCTTCGGCCAACAACTCATAGGCGAACTGCTGGTCGTCCTGGATCGGGTAGACCGCAGGATCCAGCCTGGGGAACATATAGAGCGCGCCCTGCGGCTTCACACAGCTGACGCCGGAAATGGCGGTGATGAGCTCATAGGCACGGTCGCGCTGACGGGCCAGGCGTCCACCTGGGGCGACGAGGTCGTTGATGCTCTGATAGCCGCCGAGCGCGGTCTGAATGGCCAACTGGCCGGGCGTGTTGGCGCACAGGCGCAGGGACGCCAGCATCGTCAGGCCCTCGATGTAATCGCGTGCCGCACGCTTGGCGCCACTGACCACCATCCAGCCGGCCCGGTAGCCACAGGAGCGGTAGTTCTTGGAAAGGCCGTTGAAAGTGACGATGAGCACGTCATCGGCCAAGCTGGCCATGGCGATGTGCTTGGCCCCATCGAACAAGGTCTTGTCGTAGATCTCGTCGGCCAGGATGACGAGACTGTGCTGACGGGCGATCTCGATGATGCCCTGGAGGGTTTCCCGCGAGTACACCGCACCAGTCGGGTTGTTAGGGTTGATGACGGCAATCGCCTTGGTGCGCGGCGTGACCTTGGCGCGCATGTCGTCCAGGTCGGGCATCCAGCCAGCGCTCTCGTCACAGCGGTAATGCACGGGCACGCCGCCGGCAAGCCCGGTGACAGCGGTGTACAGCGGGTAGTCCGGCGTGGGCAGCAGGATCTCATCGCCGTCATCAAGCAACGCATTGACGGCCAGTTGGATCAGTTCCGAGACACCATTGCCCAGGTAGACGTCATCCACTGTGACGCCGCTGACTCCTTGCTGCTGCGTGTAATGCACGATGGCCCGGCGCGGCGCGAACAGCCCCTTGCTGTCCGTGTAGCCCGCCGCTTCGGCCCCACCGAGGTTGCGCATCATGTCCTGCACGATCTCGTCGGGCGGCATCAAGCCGAACGCGGCCACATTGCCGATGTTCAACTTGATGATCTTGTGGCCCTCGTCTTCCATCTGACGGGCCTTTTCCAGCACGGGCCCGCGAATGTCGTAGGCGACGTTGGCAAGCTTGCCGGATTTCTGCAGGGGCTTCATGGCGCTATCTATAGTGCGGCGCACCATTTCATCACAGCGACTGCTGCAGCCTTCGCGGTTGCCGAATCCCCGACTGCTTCCATGGCCCTGCAACTCGACACCCCAAGCGAAGGCAACCAGATTCATCGGGTCGAGCCGGGTTGCGTGTGGATCAACGGGCAAGCCTGGCGGCAGTCTGTGCTGGTGCCGTGGCAGGGCGAGGTGCGCGCCTGGAGCGTGGAGGGCTTCGAAGCCCTGCAAGCGCTTCACTTCGAAGCCTTGCTCGACCCTCGCCCCGAACTGGTGCTGTTTGGCAGCGGCGAGCGGCTTCGCTTCCCGCATCCCTCGCTGTGGCGCCCCTTGATGCAAGCCGGCGTGGGCCTGGACACCATGGACTTGGCGGCGGCCTGCCGCACCTTTGCTGTGCTGAGTGGCGAGCGCCGCCGGGTCATGGCCGCCTTGCTGGTGGAATGAGCGCCTCCGCGAAGCCTTTATAATCTCGGGCTGCGTCGGTTCCCTGCCCGAACTGACGTGTCTCCATCAACGGAGGCGGCGCGGTGGTTCGACAGGGGGTCGGGCCAGCGGCCCCGCCACCAAGCCGCGAGAACCTGCCTTCATGACGCCTGCGCTCAACAAAGCCCTACCCGACATCGAGGCCCTTGGCACCGGTGGCCTGAAGCTCACGCAGCATACCTATCTCGGCCGGTATTTGGTGCTGTACTTCTACCCGAAGGACAACACCCCCGGCTGCACCACGGAAGCCATGCAGTTCCGTGACCACCACAAGGAACTGACCAAGCTCGGAGCCGTCGTGGTCGGGGTGTCACGCGACAACCTGCTCTCGCACAACAAGTTCAAGGAGGCGTTGGGCCTGCCCTTCGAACTGGTGGCGGACACGGAAGAGAAGCTTTGCCACATGTTCGGTGTGGTCAAGAACAAGATCATGTATGGCAAGAAGGTCAAGGGCATCGAGCGTTCGACGTTCCTGATCGACCCGCAAGGCGTGCTTCGCGCCGAGTGGCGTGGCCTCAAGGTGGCCGGCCATGTGGAAGAGGTGGTCGCCGCTGTGAAAGCCCTGCAAAGCGAGGCCAAGGTCGCCGCCTGATCTGAAGGGAATCCCAGAGTCCGAAAGGCCCGGCACCGCCGGGCCTTTCTCTTTTAGGCGTGGCATGGCTGCACCCCTCGTTTGCCCTGCCCGTACACGCAGGTTCAGCATGTCCACGCTGATGCATACTGGGCCATATGTGCAGTAGCTGTTCTGCTGTTTCCTGATGCCCAGAGGCCGCCCCGGAGTTCCTTCCGCGGCGGCCTTTTCACTTCTTGCCCATGCCTTTGCCCAAAGCCCCCGCCAAGAAAGCAGATCGCGTCGAAACCAGCGCCCTGTCGCAGACTCTGAAGCCCAGCAAGCGCAGCAATCCCGCCCCCACGGCCAAGGTCCTGCCGCTGAAGACCCTGAGCGCGCCGGAAGTGCAGATGCCCGCGGTCAGTTCCAGCCTGGCCGAACGGGTGCAGCCCGTGCTGACGAACAAGCCTCGCGCCAAACCTCGGTCCAGGTCGGCCGAGAAGCCCAAGCTCTTCGTGCTTGACACCAACGTGCTGATGCACGACCCCATGTCGCTGTTCCGCTTCGACGAGCACGACGTCTTCCTTCCGATGATGACGCTGGAAGAGCTGGACGGGCACAAGAAGGGCATGAGCGAAGTCGCGCGCAATGTGCGCCAGGTCAGCCGCGAGCTTGATGTGCTGGCCGCCTCCATGGAGTCGCAGACCCTGGAAGAAATGTCCAAGGGCTTGCCGCTGGACCACACCGGTCACAAGGAAGCCACCGGGCGCCTGTACTTCCAGACCCAGGTGCTGTCCACGCAATTGCCCGCCGCTCTGCCTCAGGGCAAGGCAGACAACCAGATCCTTGCCGTGGTGCAGGCACTCAAGGAAATGCATGCGGGCCGAGACGTGGTGCTGGTGTCCAAGGACATCAACATGCGCATCAAGGCCCGCGCGCTGGGCTTGGCGGCCGAGGACTACCGCAACGACAAAGCCCTTGAAGACTCCGACCTGCTGTACAGCGGCGTCCAGCAGCTACCTCCCGATTTCTGGGAACGCCATGGCAAGACCATGGAGAGTTGGAGCGCCGGTGGCCTCACGCACTACCGCATCAGCGGCCCGCTTGTGCCGTCGCTTATGGTGAACGAAATGGTCTACAGCGAGGCACCCGGCGAGGCGCCCCTGCATGCGCGCGTGGCCGAGATCACCGGCAAATCCGCTGTGCTGCGCTGCCTGCGCGACTACACCAACCCCAAGCACGGTGTCTGGGGCATCACGGCACGCAATCGCGAGCAGAACTTTGCGCTGAACCTGCTGATGGATCCGGAGGTGGATCTGGTCACGCTGACCGGTTCGGCGGGCACCGGCAAGACCTTGCTGGCACTGGCAGCGGGCCTCTCGCAGGTGCTGGACGACCGCCGCTACTCAGAGATCATCGTCACCCGCGTCACCGTGCCGGTGGGCGAGGACATCGGCTTCCTGCCGGGCACCGAGGAGGAAAAGATGGGGCCCTGGATGGGCGCGCTCGACGACAACCTCGAAGTGCTCACCAAGGGCGAAGGCGCCAGTGGCGAGTGGGGCCGTGCCGCCACGCAGGACCTCATGCGCAGCAAGGTGCGCATCAAGAGCCTGAACTTCATGCGCGGCCGCACCTTCCTGAACAAGTACGTCATCATTGACGAGGCGCAGAACCTCACACCCAAGCAGATGAAGACCCTGCTTACCCGCGCAGGACCGGGCACCAAGATGGTTTGCCTGGGCAATCTGGCGCAGATCGACACGCCCTACCTGACTGAAGGCAGTTCCGGCCTGACCTTCTGCGTCGACCGGTTCAAAGGCTGGGCGCACAACGGCCACATCATGCTGGCGCGTGGCGAACGTTCGCGCCTGGCCGACTTCGCCTCAGAAGTGCTCTGAACTACAGCACTCAACGGTGGCTGGGCGTGCGATCCCGGCTGCTGCCCGTGCTGCGCAGACTCGGCCTGGGTCTGCTCTTGACGCTGCTGGTGGCCAGCGCCGGTGCAAGCGACTGGCGCAGCGCGCTGGCCACGGTGGGCGGCCTGGCCGCCCTGCTGGTGATGCCCTTGGTGGTGGCGGAACAGGGGTCCGACGTGTTGCGCTGGTGCTTGCTGGCCTTGTTGGCCAGCACGGCCTGGCTGGCGACGCTGCAGGCTTGGTTGCTGCCACGAGCCTGGTTGCCCATGGAGAGGCAACTTCCCTTGACGCTGCGGCAGACCCTGCGCTCGGACCTGCAGGTCTGCACGATCGCCCTGCTGCCATGGCTTGGCTTTGGACTGCTGGGGCTGATCAGTGTCAGCCTGTCAGCCGACGCCCGTCTTGCTCGGCGCGCGCTGCCGTCGGCGGGGCTGCTGCTGCTCCTTGCGGTCTTCGCCGTCGGCTTGGGCGGTTCGCTGATGCAGTGGCGCAGGCTTGGGATCGTTTCCAGAGCCAGGCGCCTCATGCTCTACGGACTGGGCCGGCGTAGAGCACCAGCGTGCAACGCCTGGCGCGGCATGCCGCTCACCTGGCCAGCGGCGCTGCTGCTGCTGCCCTTGCTTCGCGGTGCTTGGCCGCGTAGCGCTACCGCGCTGGCCACTTATGCCACGCTGCTGCTCTTGATCCCCTTGCTCGCCAGCCATTGGCCCGCCGGAGCGCTGTGGCTGCTGTTGGTAACTGTGCCTTCTTGCCTGTTGGCTATCTCACACGTGGCCACCCTGTTACGCGCAGAAGGCGAAGTGCAGGCACCTGCCCTATCGGCGCTGCCCTTGCAACTCGGGACTTGGCGAAGCGCGCGCCAGGCCCTTGCGCTGCTGCCAGCTGCACTGGGTACGCTGGGTTGGGGCTTGACCCCGCTGGCGTGGCGAGCATGGCCGTCGCTGAGCGCGCTGTGCCTGCTGATCATCGGTGGTGCCTGGCTCGCCGCACGGCCCCTGCGCCGCGACGAAGAAGCCGCCGTACGTCTGCTGCTGCTCTTGCTCATCGGGCTCGCACTGACCTCGCAAAGCCTGGCATGACGGAAAAGAACACCATAGGCCCGGTGGGCCCCCTGCTAAGGGCCATTGATCTCGGCTTCGGCCACCACCCCTCTCACTGGCAGTTCGCCAGCTTCCAATTGACCTTGCACGCCGGCTTGACTTGGCTGCAAGGCGCCAATGGCAGTGGCAAGAGCACGCTTTTGCAGCTCTTGGGCGGCGTACTGCCGCCCATGCACGGACAGATTTGGGTCGACGAGCACGAACAGGGAGCAGTTCCCTTGGCCTACCGCCGCGAGGTGTTCTGGATGGGTCCGGGCGGGATTGCGCTCGATCATCTGCGCGGCGCGGAGTTCCTGGCTTTCCTGGCCACGCTCTACCCACGTTGGTCTGCCGCAGCGTGTGACGAGGGGGTGCGCGGCCTGGCACTCTCCAAGCTGCTCGGCACTCGCGTCAGCGCCATGAGCAGCGGCATGCAGCGCAAGCTCTGGCTTGCCGCGGCAGTGGCCAGCGGCACGAAGGTGGTGCTGCTTGACGAGCCTCTGAACGCTCTCGATGCGGCCGCCATGGAATGGACGCTCGATCGCTTGCAGGCTGCCCAGCTGGACCAAGAACGGGCCTGGCTGGTCGCCAGCCATCCGCTCCCCGGCCGGCGGAAGCCCGCGCTGCAACTCAGTCTGCGCGGCGACGCTTGAGCAGGCCAGGACTGGCCAGCATCAGCGCATGACAGTCGGACCTGTGCAGGGGCGGCGACGAACGCGCCGGTGAGAAGAGTCGAGATCGCCGAATGGTCGCTGGATGGGGCGAGCCTCAGGCCGACAGGGACTGGCCGAAAGCAAAACGCCGGCTCGCAGCCGGCGTCTTGTACCTTGGGGACTGACCTCAGCGCACGCGGCGACGCACGGCGCCCATGGCGAGCAAGGCACCAACGCCCAGGGCCAGGCCAGCGGGCTCGGGTACGCGCTGCAGCATCACATCGTCGAGCGATCCGCCGACCGTGTTCGCCGCCACGTTGAGTCCTTCGAAGCTGGCGAATCGCAGGCGGTCGACATTGCCGGTGCCCATCACTTCGTATTCAAAGGTGCGCCAAGCATGGCCGGACTGGCGCCCCTCGGCGCTGATCTCGGCCAGCAGCACCTCGTTCCACCACACGCGGACGCCGTTGGAGCCTTCCGCCACCCGCTCGCGGGGCGAGTAGTCGAAGCTCAGCTGATAGCGCTGGCCGGCCTCGGTTCCGATCCACTGGCTGATGCTGCTGTCTTCGTAGGAATCCAACTCCACGTAGCGCAGACCATCCGACGCGCTGCCTGCAATGTTGTTGCGAACTTCGATGCCCGGGCCGCTGTCGCGGGTCCAGCCAGGCAGCAGGGTTCGAGTCTGGTTGCCGCCGTTGGTGTTCGCGGCAAAGGACAACCAAGCCCCATTGCCCACCGACACGGATCCGGTCTGTTCGAAGCTGCCGTTGACCACCAGATTGGGAGTGGTCAGGGGTGCCGCCTGGCTCAGCAAGGGCAGAGACAGCAGCGTGGCGAGGAATGCGATGCGCATGGTGAAGATGCTGTTGGATACGAATCACGCCATGCTGCCTGTTCGGCCCACGAGGGGCCTGTCAGGAGTTCACGGCAACCCACGTCGGCTGCAATGCAGACGCCAGATCCGTGAAGCCATCACAGGCAAGCGAGCTACGAATCCAACGCCTGCTTGGCGCTTGCTTCGGCTCGAGGCCCAAACAACAAGACCGCCCTGAGGCGGCCTTGCTGGCAAGCACTGGGTGACTCAGCGAGGCTTGCGCCGCTTCATGGCGACCACGCCCACCAAGCCGGCGAGCATCAGCGCATAGCTGCCGGGCTCCGGCACGGCGCTGGTCAAGGACACGGCGTCAAGCGACCCGCCCAAGGTGTCACTGGAACCCACCGAACGGAAGCTGAGCGTGTTCAACCCAGCCAGAGCAGTGACCTGAAACTGGTGCTGCGTCCACACATGAGTGGCACCGCCTGCGGCGCTGATCGTGCTGCCCAGCAGAGTGCCGTTCCAAAGCACCTCGATGCCGTTGGTGGCGGATGGCTGGTTGATGCGAGGCGTATAGGCAAAGCTCAGCGCATAACTGCCACCGGTCATCAAGCTGTCGAAGCTCTGGGTGATGGTGCTGTTGCCGGTGGTGTCGAGTTCGACGAAGTTCGCACCGTGGAAGGCCGTGCCCACCGCGTTGTTGCGCAGCTCAAAGCCGGTGCCCGGCCCGGCGGTGACCGTCCAGCCGTTGATCGAGGGCACGTTCACCCAACTGCCGGAGCCCACCACGGTGTCTTCGAAGCTGCCGTTGACCACCAGGTTGGGGCCGGCAGCCTGGGCCGTGCCGGCGAAGAGGCTCACGGCAGCGGCAAGGGGAATGAAGGAACGCATGGAAGTTCTCCGGTGATCGATTGCCGCGCACTGTGCCCACGCCTCGCCGCCCTCCGCCGTGAATCGCTCACGCTGCTTGCCTACCCAATGTCAACAACGCTAGCAAGTGCCGAATAGGTCACGCGCGGATGCCGAAACCCTGTCGCACCCAGGGCACGCGGCGAAGCACTTGATAGCCCAACAGGCTCAGCGCGAACGTGAGCACCAGCAGCAACAAGGCCTCCAAGCCCCATGGCAGGGCCAGCGGTGCCAGGGCCTGCGTGAGCACCACGATCACGCTCTGGTGCAGCACGTAGAGGCAGAACACTGCGCTGCTGGCAGCGCGCAGCCAGGCAAGGTCGCGGTTGAACCAATGCTGCATCCAGCCGCAGGCGGCGGCAATGGCCCACCAGGCCATCAGCGCCCAGACCGCGCGCTGGGCCATGCGCCAGTGCGTGGGAGGGGCGACGTTCGCGTAGGTCTGGTAGTAGGCCACCAACAGTGCCCAGCTCGCCAGCGCCAGAGCCAGCAGCGGCCAGCGCCGGCGCTTTGCCGCCTGCCACAGGCCCTCTGCCAAGGCTTGCCGACTGGCCCAGCCCAGCGCGAACAGGTAGGCGTACTGCAGGTGGTTGTAATGGTCGTGCACCAAGTCGTGGGTGCTCGGGAAGTGCGGAAACACGAACCAGCGCGCCAGCACCAGCGGTAGCGCCGGCAGCAGGCACCAGGCCCAGTCGGGCAGGCGCAGCGCCGGGAGCCGACCCAGCCTCGCCAGCAGCGGCGCGGCCAGCGCGTACAGCCACAAGTAAGGCAAGAACCAGAGGTGGTTCCAGGTCGGCGTGGTCAGGCAGCCGTCGGCGTCGCAAAAGCGCGCGCCGCGCAGATAGCTGGCCCAGAAGTCCAGGTAGCCGCCGTCGCCCGGCAGCAAGCTGGGCGCCTGGGTCTTCACTTCGAAGTAGGCCTGCGGCACCACCACCACCAGCATGCCCACCAGCAGCGGCAACAGCAGACGGTATGAGCGGTCCTTCAGCAGGCCCAGGCTGCCGCGCTTGGCCCACAGCAGTTGCGCCGCCACGCCGCCCACGAAGAACAGCAGGCCCAGCCGCCAGGGGCTGCTCAGGCGCATGAAGGGTTCGAGCAGGGCGCTGGCATGGGGACTCTTCACATGCCAGTCCCAGCTCACGTAGTACATGCCCACGTGGTAGGGAATGAGCAGGGCGAAGGCGAAGACACGCAGCGCGTCGAGATAGGGGAGGCGGTTCATGCCATGCAGCGTCGCGGAGCGCAGAGGCGCCCGCCAGCGGCCAGGGGCGAACCGCGCGGAGGCAGGGGCGAGCGGTGAGCGCGCGCTCAGCGCAGGGCGTCCAAGACGCTCCGGTGGCTGCGCGAAACGCGCAGCTCCACGCCCGCGCGCAGAGTCAGGACCGCATCCCCGTCGTTCTCAGAGCGCACCGCCATGACGTGCGCAGGGTTCACGGCATGGCTGCGGTGCACCCGAACGAAGAGGCCCGCATGCTGCGCCAGCGCGAGCCATTCGGACAAGGTGCCGCGTTCCAGATACTCGGTCGGGGGCAGATGGAGGGCGACGTAGTTATCGGCCGCACTCACCCACTGCACGTCGGCCAATTGGACGCGCAGCAGGCCCTCCCGAGTCGGCACAAAGCGCTCGCCTGACGCCGCCTGCATTCGCGCCACAGGTGCCGGCAACTGGAGGAGCGCACGCAGGCGCTGCAGCGTGCCAGCCAAGCGCTCGACGCCAAAGGGCTTGAGCAGGTAATCCACCGCTCCCAGTTCGAAGGCCCGTAGCGCATGCTGTTCGTAGGCGGTGGAAAACACCAGCCGCGTCTGCGGCGGCAGTTGCGCGGCCAATTGAAGCCCGCTGCCACCGGGCATCTCGATGTCGAGGAAGGCGGCATCGAAAGGCCCCTGCTGCGCCAAGATGGCCAGCGCTGCCGGCGCGTCTTGGGCTTCGCGTACGGTGGCGATGCCCGAGTCAGCCGCCAGCAATCGGCAAAGTCGCGCGCGCGCGGCCGGTTCATCGTCCACCACCAACACACGCAATCCCGCCGCCCCGCTCACGCCGGCAGCTCCAGGCGCAGGCAGGTACCGCCAGTCTGCGCCTTCAGCTCGGCCTGCGCCGCTTGGCCGTAACGCGCCTGCAGGCGCAGCCGCAAATTGCGCAACCCGAGTCCGCCCTCGCCTCCCTCGACCGAGGCAGGTGCAAAGCCGCTGTTGTGCAGTTCGATGCGCAAGCGCCCATCTCGCAGGTGCGCGCTCAGGTGCAGCGTCACCGCACCGCGATGCAAGGCCACGTCGTGCTTGATGGCGTTCTCCAGCGGCGCCAGCAGCAGCAGCGCCGGCACCCTCACCCGCTCGGCATCCGCAGCGATGTCCATACTCACCCGCAAGCGATCACCGAAGCGCGCCTGCATGAGCGCCAGGAAGGGCTTGGCCAGCGCCAGTTCCTCGGCCAGACTGTGTTCTGCGCGCTGCTGGGCGTTGCTGGTCTGGCGCAAGAGGCTGGCCAAATCGCAGATCAAGGCATCAGCTTTGCGTGCATCCTCGTGCACAGTCGCGGCGATCAGGTTCAGCGTGTTGAAAAGGAAATGCGGCTGCACTTGATCGGCCAGGCGCGCAGCCTGGGCTTCGGCCAGCTCGCGACGGGTGCGGTCCAGCTCCTCGGCGCGATGCTGATCACGGCGCCAGGCCAGCAGACCAACGCAAAGAAGTTGGATCGTCAGATAGCTGACCGCGTCCTTGCCCGCTTCGTAGAGCAGCACGCTGCGCCAGGGGCCGGGCTCGTAGGGTACGCTGGCCAGCGCATAGACCCCGAAGCGGATGGCGAACATGCCGCCGGTGTGCACCAACCAGAACAGCAGCAAGCCGAACAGATGAGCAGCGAGCTGTTGCAGCCAAGGTCGGTTGCGCAGTGCGCAGTGCAGCCGGTACATCGGCATGCCGAGCAGGGCCAGCAGCGTCAGCGAGCTGAACTCCCACAGGAAAGGCTCCCAAGGCCGCGTGCCTCCGCGCCGCAGGTAGCCCTGCAGCTCCGACAGGCTCAGCAGCAGCGCAATGCCGGCGAACAGCAGCAGGTAGGGCGGCAGCCAGCGGCGCAGCGGAAGGGCTTGCATGCCTCGCATGCTCGCACCCGCCGCGCGGCAGGCTGCACCATTCGTCCCTTCAGGGCCGCAGCTTGTCCCTCAGCGCCTGCAAGGTGGCAGCATCCTCCAGGGTGGAGAGGTCGCCGATCTCCCGCCCTTCGCACAGCGCCTGCATGGCACGGCGCAGCAGCTTGCCGCTGCGCGTCTTGGGCAGGGCGCCCACCACCACCACACGTGCCGGGCGAGCCACGGCGCCGAGATCGCCATTCACCTGATCCATCACCTGGCGCGCCAGTTCGTCCTCGGAGCCGGCACTCTTCGCCACCACGAAGGCCACCGCCACCTGGCCCTTGAGCTCGTCGGCCACGCCGACCACCGCCACCTCGGCCACCGCCGGCACGGCGGAGATGGACTCCTCGATCTCCCGCGTGCCCAGCCGGTGGCCGGCGACGTTGATGACGTCGTCGCTGCGGCCGAGGATGAAGGTGTAGCCGTCGGCATCGCGGGTGGCGACGTCGAAGGTGGAATAGAGCTGGCGGCCGGGAATGCTCGACCAATAGGTGCTGATGAAGCGCTTGTCGTCGCCCCACACGGTCTGCAGGCAGCCGGGCGGCAGCGGGTAGTCGATGGCCAGCACGCCTTTCTGATCCTTGCCCTCCAGCGTCACCCCGGTTTCGGGGTCCACCAGCAGCGCGCGGTAGCCGGGCATGGGCACGCCGGGGCTGCCCAGGCGTTCGTGCATTTCGGCCACGCCGCGCGCCAGCGTGAGGATGGGCCAGCCGGTCTCGGTCTGCCAGTAGTTGTCGATCACCGGCTTGGCCAGCGCGTCGCGGATCCAGCGCGCCGTCGGCTCGTCCAGCGGCTCGCCGGCCAGGAAGAGCGCGCGCAGGCTCGACAGATCGGACTGCTGCAAGTAGGCCGGGTCGGCCTTGCGCAGCACGCGCACCGCCGTGGGGGCGCTGAACATCACCGTGACCTTGTGCTTTTCCACCAGGCGCCACCAGATGCCCGGGTCAGGGCGCACCGGCAGGCCCTCGTACATGACCGTGGCCATGCCGGCGATCAAGGGGCCATAGACGATGTAGCTGTGCCCCACCACCCAGCCGATGTCGGAGGTGGAGAAGTAGCTCTCGCCCTCGCGCCCATCGAAGATCAAGGCCATCGACGTGGCCAGCGCCACTGCGTAGCCGCCCACATCGCGCTGCACGCCCTTGGGTCGCCCGGTGGTGCCGCTGGTGTAGAGCGTGTAGCTGATGGCATTGCTTTCCAGCTGGGCGCATGGCACGGCGCGACCCCAGCAGCGGTCGCGCTCCCGGCCCCAGACGAGGTCACGTTCGGCCTGCAACTGCAGCGGCTCCAGGCCGCGATCGATCCACAGCACCTTGCCGGGCTTGTGGCTGGACAGGCGGATCGCCTCCTCCAGCAGGGGCTGGAAGGCGGTCGCCTTGCCGCCCCGGCTGCCCGCGTCGCAGCTCACCACCAGCTTGGGCGCGCAATCCTCGATGCGCCCGGCCAGGGAGCCCGAGGCGAAGCCGCCGAACACCACCGAATGGATGGCCCCGATGCGCGCGCAGGCCAGCATGGCGAACACCGCCTGCGGCACCATCGGGCAGTAGATGAGCACCCGGTCGCCCTCGCCCACCCCAGCGTCCAGCAGGGTGGCGGCCATGGCCTGCACCTCGGCCAGCAGTTCGGCAAAGCTCCAGGTCTGCTCCTGATCCACCTCGGTGGAGTGCCAGATCAACGCAGCGGCGTCGGGCCGCCGCGCGGCGTGGCGGTCCACCGCGTTGTGGCAAAGGTTGGTGCGGCCGCCCACGAACCAGCGCGCGAAGGGCGGCTTGCTGTCGTCCAGCACCTGCTCGAAAGGCGTGAACCAGTCGATGCGCTGCGCCTGCTCGGCCCAGAAACCCTGTGGGTCGTCCAGCGAACGTTGGTAGAGCGCCGAGTAAGCGCCGCTGGGGTCGGCCGCGGGGAACAGGGAAGCAGTCATCGGGGTCTCCTGAGGGCGTATCCGGCATTCTTGGTCGCAAGGGCTGACCGCAAACTGACGTAAGTCATTGAATGGAATCGGGGTAAGCCCGGAACCCGGCGCCTTTCAGGCTTGACACCGGGTGTCGGCAGACTTGACACTCCGGCCCGCCCAAGTCCGGGCCCGCGTCGCCGACCGGCGTTTCTGCCGCGTCACCCCCACCCGCCAAGACCCACGCTCCGCTTGCTGCTGCCTGCCCGTTTATCGCTGCCGTCCCTGGTGCTGGCCCTGCTGCTCAGCACCTCTGCCGCGCAGGCCGGGCCGAAGCAAGGCCCGCCGCATCCGGACGCCGCCCAGCCGGCCGCAGCCTCTGCCAGCCAGGCCGAAGGCAACGCGCTGGAGCGTTTCCTGCAGGAGCGCGGCTGGACAGGGCCGGTGGCCGAGGGCGACGGCTCGCTCGAAGAAGACTGGCTCACCCCGGTGCGCGACGGCGCCAAGCGCATGGTGCATGCGGCCATGGGCTTCCTGGGCGTGCCCTATGTCCGCGGCGGCAACGATGTGGAACAAGGCCTGGATTGCAGCGGCTTCACGCGGCTGATGTTCGAGCGCACGCTCGGCCTGGTGCTGCCACGTCGCGCTGAGGAGCAAGCGCGCCTGTCGACCTTGGTCACCATTCCGCGCGACCAACTCAAACCCGGCGACCTGGTGTTCTTCAACACCATGCGTCGCACCTTTTCGCACGTGGGCATCTACGTCGGCGAGGGCAAGTTCATCCACGCACCGCGCGCCGGCGCGGTGGTGCGCGTTGAGGACATGCGGGCCGCCTACTGGTCCAAGCGCTTCACCGGCGCTCGCCGCGCGCCCACGGCCAGCCCCTGAGCAGATAGGCGGCCGGCACAATGGCCGGCATGCAGGAAGTGCACATTCCGCTCAGCGCGCTCACGGCCGCGCGCCGCAGCCCCACGCTCACGTCCCTGGCGGGTCCGCCGCTCGACGCGTTCCAGCGCCCCTTGCGCGATCTGCGCATCTCGGTGACCGACCGCTGTAATTTCCGCTGCGGCTACTGCATGCCCAAGGAGCACTTCGGCCCGGGCTACCGCTTTCTGCCCCATGCCGATCTGCTCAGCTTCGAGGAGATCACGCGCTTGGCGCGGGTCTTCGTGGGCCTGGGCGTGCGCAAGCTGCGCCTGACCGGTGGCGAGCCCCTGCTTCGGCGCGACCTGCCCAAGCTCGTCGCGCAGCTGGCCGCCCTGCGCACCCCTGAGGGCGCGCCGCTGGATCTCACCCTGACCACCAATGGCAGCTTGCTGGCCAAGCAAGCCCAGCCGTTGGCCGACGCCGGCCTGCAGCGCATCACCGTCAGCCTGGATGCGTTGGACGACGCGGTGTTCCGGCGCATGAACGATGTCGACTTTCCCGTGGCCGACGTGCTGGCCGGCATCGCCGCCGCGCAAGCCGCGGGGCTTGGGCCGGTGAAGGTCAACATGGTGGTGCAACGCGGCGTCAACGACCACGAGGTCGAGGCCATGGCCGCGCACTTCCGCGGCAGCGGGGTGGTGCTGCGCTTCATCGAGTTCATGGACGTGGGCAGCCACAACGGCTGGAAGCTCGACCACGTGCTGCCCAGCCGCGAGTTGGTGGAACGCATTCAACGGCGCTGGCCGCTGCGCGCGCTGGAAGCCAGCGCGCCCGGCGAAACCGCCGAGCGCTGGGCCTACGCCGACGGCGCGGGCGAACTGGGTTTCATCAGCAGCGTGAGCCAAGCCTTCTGCGGCACTTGCAACCGGGCCCGCCTTTCCACCGACGGCCGCCTCTACACCTGCCTGTTCGGCCACCAGGGCCTTCCGCTGCGCGAGCACCTGCGCGACCCCGCCAACAGCGACAGCGACTTGGCTGCACGCATCGGCCGGCACTGGATGCAGCGCAGCGACCGCTACTCGGTGCTGCGTCTGTCGCAGACCGAGGCGCTACCGAAGGTCGAGATGCACTTCATCGGCGGATGATCCCCGCGCTCGGCTTGATCCTCGCTGGCGGTCGAGGCAGCCGCATGGGCGGCGCCGACAAGGGCTTCGTCTCCTGGCGCGGCGAGCCGCTGGTCGAGCAGGTGCTGCGGGCCCTGCGACCGCAGGTCGCGCAGGTGGCCATCAGCGCCAACCGGAACCTGGCGCGCTACGCCGAACTCGGTGTGCCCGTGTGGGCCGACGAAGCCCCCTTCGAAGGCCCGCTGGCCGGGCTCCATGCTGGGCTGCGCCAACTGGCCGACGGGCTGGATTGGCTCTGGTTGGTGCCTGTGGACTCGCCCGAGTTGCCACCCAACCTTGGGGCGGCGCTGATGCAACAGGTGGGAGAGGCCCCTGCAGTCCTGCCGCGCACGCCGGACGGGCAGTTGCACCCCACGCACGCGCTGGTGCACCGCCGCCTGAAGCCGGCACTCGCCTCCCTGCTGGCGGAACCCGGTGAACGGGGCGCTGCACGCTGGTTGCTTGGGCAGGGCGCCACGGCGTTCGACTGGCCTCAAGACCTGCCGGGCTTCAACCAGCCCGCCGACCTGGCGAGGTGAATTTCGCACAAGCCAGGGGTGCAGCACGCACCGCCCGGCCGCCCCGCGCACTCCTAGGCTGTCGGTCACCCCCGAACGCACCAGGAAGCCGCCATGTCGCACCAGCAAGCCCCCCGCAGCACCCCGTTTGTTGCACCTGCGCCAGTCCCGGTCGCTGGCAACTGGATGTCCGGCGTGCTGGACGAGCTCGACGTGGGCATCGTCATCGCCGACGTCGAGGGCCAACTTGTGCACGCCAACCGCCGCGCACGGCACGAACTCACCGCCGATCACCCGCTGCAGCTGTTCGCCGGCCGGGTGCGCGCCCGCGAAGCCTGCGATGTGGCGCCGCTTCACAACGCCCTGGCCGGTGCAGCGCAGGGCGGGCGACGCCGCCTGCTGACGCTGGACGCCGCTGGCGAAGCCCTCGCGCTGGCCGTGGTTCCGGTCCCCGAGCAACCCGATTTGGTGATGCTTCTGCTCAGCCGCCGCCACCTGGGCGAACGCTGCATGCTGCAGTGGTTCGCCACGCAGCATGGCCTGACCCCATGCGAGCACCGCGTGCTCGAGGCGCTGTCCGACGGCGACTCGCCCGAGCAGATCGCCCAGAAGCTCAGCGTGGGCATCGCCACGGTTCGCTCGCACATCGGCAGCCTGCGCGCCAAGGTGGGGGCCCCCAGCATCCGCGCGCTGCTGCACCGTGTGGCCAGTCTGCCGCCGATGGCGCAGCGTCTGCCCAGTTGAACCGACAGATGGCGGCTAGCATGCCGCCATGCACGACGAACTGATTGCCGCCCTGCCGGAGTCTCTGCGCCCCCTGGCCCAGCGCGGCGTGGTGCGCCAATATCCCAAGGGCGCGGTGCTCATCCACGAAGGTGATCATGGCGACGCGCTGTTCATCGTGCTGCAAGGAAGGCTGCGCGTGTACGGCTCCAGCGCCTTGGCCGACCGTGAAGTGCTCTACGGTTTCTGCGAAGCGGGCGACTATGTGGGCGAAATGGGCCTGGACGGCGGCGAGCGCTCGGCCAGCGTGGCGGCCACCGAAGCCTGCCACTGCGTGATGGTGACCCGCGAAAGCCTGCTGGCCCATCTGCGCGAGCACCCGGAGTTCGCGTTGGAGCTGCTCACCAAGGTGATCCGCCGCGTGCGCCAGACCACCGCCAACCTCAAGTCACTCGCCTTGAACGACGTGTACGGCCGCCTGAAGACGGCGCTGGAAGCCGAGGCCCAGTCGCAAAGCGACGGCACCCGCTTCGTGCCCGGCGCCCGCACGCACCGCGAATGGGCCTCACAGTTGGGGTGCTCTCGAGAGATGGTCAGCCGCATCATGAAGGATCTGGAGCGCGGCGGCCATGTGGTGGTGCTAGCGACCGGGTTTCAACTGCCCAAGGCCTTGCCGGCGCGCTGGTAGTCAGCGCGGCGCCACCGCCGCCTTGATGCGCGCGAGTGCCGCTTGCGCCGCCGCCCGGCCAGCGGCGATGGCCTGCCGGCGCGCGGTGAAATCGCTGCTGGCGACGCCGCTCAGATCCGGCCGCAGCACCAACTCGGCCTCGCGCAACTCGTGGAGATTGATCGTGCGGCCCATGATGGCCACAGTCTGCATGAGCAGGCTGAAGGGGTCGGTCTTCACATCCGGCTTCGGTGGGCTGCTGATGTCGATGGCGATCACGACTTCGGCCCCCATGTGCCTGGCGAAGCGGACCGGCACGGGCGCGTGCAAGCCGCCGTCCACATAAAGCTTGCCGTTGATCTCCACCGGCTGGAACACCGCAGGCACCGCACTGCTGGCGCGCACGGCCTGGCCGAGGTCGCCGCTGCGAAAGAGCACACCGGCACCGTCGGCCAGGTGGGTGGCCACGATGCCCAGTGGAAGCACCGCCTGCTCGATGCTCTTGCCGCCCGTCTGAGCGCGGACATAGCGCGCCAGCGCCTCGCCCTTGATGAGCCCGCGCAGCGGAAAGCTCCAGTCGGTGATGGCGCCCTCGTCCATGGTCTCGGCCAGGCGTGCCATCTCCTGGCCGTTCTTGCCACTGCCGTACAAGGCAGCCACCAGACTGCCGGCCGAGGTGCCGACCACCAGGTCTGGCCTGATGCCGTTCTCTTCGAGCACCTGGATGACGCCGATGTGCGCGAAGCCTCGCGCCGCGCCGCCCCCCAGCGCCAGGCCGACGCGCGGCGGCTTGAGCACGCGCGGCGGA